>JAHBYL010000051.1 GCA_019635955.1 Parvibaculum sp. | reverse complement strand
TTTCGATCTCCCTTTCGAGGGCCTTGTGACGGTCACGAAGCTCCGCAATATGCGACTCCAACGCCATATCTTCCGTCCTTTCGTTAAGCCAGAGACGACAAAATTGTGACTCCTTTTTCCGCGCTTGTCGAACGCCTCTCGCAAATTTAGCTAACTCCGTGTAAATCTTTGAAATTATGGCAACGAAAAATCCGCGTCTTTCCCAGAACATCCGGCTCATCGTGGGCATCTCCGGTGCGTCCGGTGTCGCCTTCGGCGTGCGCGTGCTGGAACTGCTGGAGGCGGCCGGCGTCGAAACCCATCTCGTGATGACCAAGGCGGCCGAGATGACGCTCGGCTACGAAACGGGACTGAAGCCGAAGGACGTGGAGAAGCTCGCACACACACGCTACCGCATCGAGGATATCGGCGCGGGGATCGCGAGCGGCTCCTTCAAGACCATGGGCATGATCGTCGCGCCCTGCTCCATCCGCACCATGTCGGAGATCGCCACCGGCGTGACGTCGTCGCTGCTCACACGCGCCGCGGACGTGGTGCTGAAGGAGCGCCGCCGCCTCGTGCTCATGGTGCGCGAAACGCCGCTCCACACCGGGCACCTCCGCAGCATGACGCAGCTCTCCGAAATGGGAGCGATCATCGCGCCGCCCGTCCCCGGCCTTTATGCGAAGCCTTCAAGCGTCGATGAACTGATCACGCAGACGGCTGCCCGCGCGCTCGACCTCTTCGACCTCGATCTTCCGGACACGAAGCGCTGGGGCGAGGATCTGAAACAGGGCCGCCGCAGCCCGGTCAGGCCGCCCAAGGCGAAGTAGCGGCCGAAGCGAGGCAAGGCGCCGCAAGCCCTTCCCGCGCTTCCCGCTTGTACCGCCCGCGAACCCCGCGCTAAAACCGTGCAGCGGGGCGGGCGGCGCCCCTCGGGACGGGACGCCCATGACCGAGCAGGAAGAACAGGAGCTTCGGGAGACGCTCGCGAAGCTCAAGGAAGAGCATCGCGACCTCGACCACGCGATCTATGCGCTGGAAGCCCTGCCCCGGCCCGACCATCTCCAGATCAAGCGGCTGAAAAAGAGGAAGCTCCAGCTCCGCGACCGCATTCAGGAGATCGAGGACATCCTGCTGCCGGATATCATCGCCTAAGGCCCCTTCCGCCTCGACTCGTACATCGCGCGGTCGGCCCGGGCGAGCGCCTCGTCCGGCCCGTCATCGCCGCTGAAGGAAATGGCACCGACGGAGATCGACAGCGCAATCTCCTTGCCCTCGTGGCGAAGCGGGCTGCCGCGCACCACATCGGCGAGCGAGGCCGCCTTGGTCTTTGCCGTTTCCTCATCCGCCCGGGCGAGAATGAGGCCGAGCTCGTCGCCGCCCAGCCGGCCGAGAATATCCGTCTCCCGCACATTGGCGAGAATGAGGTCGGCAAGATGATGCAGCGCCGCATCGCCCGCCGCATGGCCATGCGCGTCGTTCACCTGCTTGAAATTGTCGAGATCGAAATAGACGAGCCCCGCCGGCTCGTCATAGCGCCGCGCATAGGCGGTGATGCGGCTGAGCTCGCGCACAAAGGCGCGGCGGTTCAGCACCGGGATCAGCGGGTCGCGATCGGCAAGCTGCTCGCTCTCGCGCAGCCGCTCCTGCAATTGCGACATCTCGCGACGGAGCTGGTCCACCTCGCCCATGAGCCGCATCAGCGCGTCGCGCACCCGCGGCGTCAGTTCCTCTTCGGGAATGCCCATGATGCTGGCGCTGTCCGCCACGTGACGGCCGGCCGGCGCCTCGCCTGAACGGCCTCGCAGGCGCTCCGTCGCCGAAACGCCGGCAACCGGGCGGAGGGGCTTGCTGTCACCGATCTTCATGGCGTCCCTTTTCACCCTTCTGGTGGGGCGCCGCAACGGCACCCGAATCGCCCTGTGGGACAAGATGCCATTCTTTCCGACGCCGCGCCATGCCGGCCCCGCGCGATGCCCCTACCCTTGGAAGGACGGCGCGGGAACCTGTAGACTTTCCGTAACCGGGGTCGCAGACCCCCATAAAACGGAACCGTCCCATGCCGATACGCGCCGCCCTCCTCTCCCTCTTGCTCGCCCTCTTCGCGGGCCCCGCCGCTGCCGCGGAGCTCCCGAAGTTGACGGCACTTGCCCCCGGCTGGACGACGCTCGCGCCAGGCGGCGAGACCTCCTGCGCGCTCGGCACGCCGTTCGAGTTCCACGTAAAGCCCGGCCGCGAGGATCGGCTCTTCGTATTCCTCAATGGCGGCGGCGCCTGCTGGAATGGCAATCAGTGTTCGCTCGAGGAAGAGCCGACACCCTACATCCCCACCTCGCAGATCGAGCACAACGATCCACGCAAGCTGAAAGGCGTCTTCGACGAAAGCCGCGCGGACAATCCGCTGAAGGACTGGACGCAGGTCTTCGTCACCTATTGCACGGGCGACGTGCATCTGGGCAATCGCGACGTGACTTATGACAGCTGGAAAGAGGAATTCACCGTCCGCCACCGCGGACAGACGAATGTCCGCGCCGTGCTCGACTGGGTCTATGCGAATGTCGCGGGGCCTGAGCGCGTATTCATCGCGGGCTCAAGCGCGGGCGGCATCGCCGCACCCTGGTACGCGGTGGAAATCGCCGAGCGCTACCCGGATGCCGGCATCGCCGTGCTGGGCGACGGCGCCGGCGGCTATCGCGACCCGGGCGTGGCCGCGCTGATGGAAGGCTGGGGCTTCTTCGACGATGCGCCCGTCTGGGTGACGGATGGCGGCACGCCCGGCACCTTCGAGGACATCTGGCGCCGCGCCTCCGTCGCCGCGCCTCGCGCCAGCTTCGCCCAATTCGACAATGCCTATGACGATGTGCAGGAAATGTTCCTGAAACTGCTCGGCACCGAAACGCGCCTCCACCCGCTCATCGAGAAGAACCGCGCAGACCTCGCCGCCTCGATCCCCGGCTTCCGCTCCTATGTGGCAGGCGGCGCCCCGCACACCCTCATCCGCTTCGATCGTCTCTACACATATGAAGTCGAAAGCGTGAAAGCCACCGACTGGCTCCGCGCACTGGCGGAAGGCCAAGAGGTGCCGAATGTCAGCTGCGGCGACCCGGTGGCGTGCGAAGGGGAGCCGAACGCAGAAAACTGAGACGGGAGAGGCTCATGCGCATCGTTCCGGGTGACTTCGCCAATCCGCGACTGACGGAGCTCCTGCAACTCCACATGGCTCGCGCTCATGCGGAGACGGAGCCGGAAAGCGCCCATGCTCTCGACGTCGCCGGACTGCAGGCGCCCGGCATCAGCCTCTGGGCCGCATGGGACGGCGACATGCTGATGGGCGTCGGTGCGCTGAAACGTCTCGACACTTCGCATGGCGAAATCAAATCCATGCATACGGTCGAGGCGATGCGCGGCAGAGGTATCGGCGCTGCAATGCTCAGGCACATCATCGAAAGCGCCCGCGCGAGCGGCTTGACACGCCTCAGCCTGGAAACCGGGTCGCAGGAATATTTCCGTCCCGCGAGAAACCTCTACGCCCGCCACGGCTTCACCGAATGTCCGCCCTTCGGGGACTATCGGCTGGACCCGAACAGCGTATTCATGACGCTGGAGATTTGAGGAAAGCCAGTGACCCACGGCCAAAGCTAGGCGTCTCCGGCCTTATCAACACTAAAAAAATGTTGTTTCTGCCGGCGCGGCCCCCTTCCTTGCCAAGGCGCGCCCCATGCCTATACTCCCTCGCTTTCCGAAACAGGCGGGAGGCTTTCCCGCCGTGAGAGCGTGGGGCACGCGGACGGATGGCAGCGAAGAAACTGGCCGCAAAACGGGCGAAAACGTCCCCGAAATCCGGCAACGTGAAATCCGGGAAGAAGCCGCTGGTCGGCCTCATCATGGGCAGCCAGTCCGACTGGCCGACCATGAAACATGCCGCCGATGCGCTGGACGCGCTGGGCGTGCCCTATGAGGCGCGGATCGTCTCGGCTCACCGCACACCCGAACGCATGGTCGACTACGCCAAGACTGCGAAAGCTCGCGGCCTCAAGGTAATCGTGGCTGGCGCTGGCGGCGCAGCGCATCTTCCGGGCATGACGGCCTCGCTGACGCCGCTTCCGGTTTTCGGCGTGCCGGTACAATCAAAGGCGCTGTCGGGCCAGGACAGCCTCCTCTCCATCGTGCAGATGCCGGGCGGCATTCCCGTCGGCACGCTCGCCATCGGCGAGGCGGGCGCGAAGAATGCGGGGCTCATGGCCGCCGCCGTGCTGGCGCTTTCCGACGACGCATTGGCAAAGCGCCTCGATGCCTACCGCGCGAAGCAGACGGATTCCGTCGCCCTCGCGCCGCAGGACAGGTAAGAACGCAAGCCTCATGGCGGACAGCGGTATCATCGCCCCCGGCGGCACCATCGGCATTCTGGGCGGCGGACAGCTCGGCCGGATGCTGGCAAGCGCAGCCGCCGAAATGGGCCTCCACGCCCATATCTATTGCCCGGAAAGGGACGCGCCGGCCGCCGAAATCGCCGCGCAATTCACCTGCGCCGAATATGAAGACGAGGCCGCGCTGACGCGCTTTGCCGAGAGCGTCGATGCCGTGACCTACGAATTCGAGAACGTGCCGGCGGAAACGGCGCGCATTCTTTCCGAACACGGCATCGTTCGCCCCGGCCCGATCGCGCTGGCGACGGCGCAGGACCGCATCGTCGAAAAGCGCTTCATGCAGGCGCATGGCATTCTCACCGCGCCTTTCGCCGATGTATCGGACGAGGCGAGCCTCATGGATGCCATCGAGAGCATCGGCTGCCCAAGCGTATTGAAGACGCGCCGCTTCGGCTATGACGGCAAGGGCCAGGCGAAGATCATGAAGCCCGAAGAGGCGCGGGCCGCTTATGACGAGATCGGCCGCGCGCCCGCGATCCTCGAAGGCTTCGTGAAGTTCGAGCGCGAGATTTCCGTCGTGGTCGCGCGCGGCCTCGATGGAGAGACGGCGGCCTACGACCCCGTCGAGAACATCCACAAGAACCACATTCTCGACCGCACGCTCGCGCCCGCCGCATTGTCCCCCGCGCTCGCAGACGAAGCCTGCGCCATCGCCGCACGCATCGCGAACGAACTCGATTATATCGGCGTGATGGGCGTCGAAATGTTCCTCTTGCCCGAGCAGGGCAACAGGCGACGCCTGCTTGTGAACGAGATCGCGCCGCGCGTTCACAATTCCGGCCACTGGACGATGGATGCCTGCGCGGTCGGCCAGTTCGAGCAGCATATGCGCGCCGTCTGCGGCTGGCCGCTTGGCAACCCGCGCCGCCATGCAGACGCCGTGATGACGAACCTGATCGGCGACGAGGTCGACGCATGGGAGCGCCTTTCCCGTGAGCCGGACACGGCAATCCACCTCTATGGCAAGGCGGAGGCCCGTCCCGGCCGCAAGATGGGCCATGTGACGCGGCTCTATCCGCTGGGCAAGCGCCCGCCGGTTACACCTTCTTAACCTGCGCCTTCCAAGCTTGATTCCGGAGAGGATCCGGCAGCTGCGTAGAAGCGCCTGAAGGCGCCGCGCGAACGGGAAGGGATGGGCCACCCATGGCAGGGGAAGCGGCCAGAGCAACAGATGTGATCTCGCGGCCGCCCGATGTGGCCGCGCTGATTGCCGAGCGTCCCGCGAGTCCGGGACGGCGCGCAACCGGACCCACGCTCGGCACAGGCACGCATTGCGATCTTTTCAACTATTGGTCGAGCCTGCCGAAAAGGAACGGCATGCCGAAATCTTCCGACTTCAATCCGATGGAATTGCGCCACCTCCTGCCTGAGATGGCGATGCTGAGCATGAACGGGACGGAAGAAATCATTCAGCGCCTTGTCGGCACGGGCATCGCCGACCGGCTTTCCTATGACGCGACCGGTACAAACCTGCTCGATTACATCGACAGTTCATATCGCCGGCAATGCTCACGCGATATGCATGAAGTCATTTTCAGGCCCTGCGGCTGGCAAGTGCGCTATCTCACGGAATATGTGACGGGCCGCGTCGCCTTTGTGCAGAGCATCTATCTGCCGCTGCACGGGCCGGAAGGCCAGCGCCCGCGTATCATCAGCGTGCATGACCGCGAAGAGGCGCTCGAATACCGGGCACCTTCCGAAAAGCCGGTCTTTGCCCGCGAGATCACCGATATGGTCTGGATCGATACAGGATCGGGCGTGCCGGACTGAGCCTCAGCCGCGACCGTAGCGCAGCCGGCCGAGCAGCGACATCGGGTCCGGCAGTTTCGCCGCAACGCGCTTCACGCCCGCTTTTGCGCGTTCGAAACGCATGACGTCCTCGATGCGCCGGTCGAGAAAGTCCCAGGTCTTCGCATAACCCTCGGACTCGTCGGCGAACCAGTAAAGCGTGACGGCGGAGAACACGCCCGCGAGCGTTGCCCGCTTCGTATAGAAATTGAAATCGGCCGAGGTGTCGCCCACCGCGCGCCAGATCGCATCGACCGTGCGATAGAGCGTGCGCGCGCCCAGCGTCCCGGAGCTAGGCAGCGCGAGCAGCGTGATCGCGCGCCGCATCGCTTCGCGACTGTGGAGATCCACCTCGATCCTCGTGCGCACGGCGAGCGTTATCCGTTCGCGTATCTTGAGCGTCGCAATCTCTTCATGCGCCAGCGCCTCCGCCATGCGCCGGTCGCCATCGGCGAGAAAATAGTCGACGAGATCGAGCACACCTCCCGGAAAGGCAAGCCGCGCCTCACCCGCCGAAACCCCGGCCTGCTCAGCCGCATCGCGCAGCAGGCGCGGCGTCCAGCCGTCGAAGGCGACATTGGGTAATGCGGTCTCGAGAATGCGCGCGCGCACTTCCGCCAGGTGATCGCTCCTTGCCTTCCCCGTTCCGGGGCGGCCCTTCGCAGCTTCAGCCATTGTCCTGCTCCTTCGCGGGCGCATGGGCGGCAAGCCATACCCTTGCCTCGCTTTCGAATATGAGTTCGGTGAGATCTTCCATCCGCTGCGGATAGAGAATGCCGTCCAGATGGTCGCATTCATGCTGGACCACACGAGCATGGAAGCCGCGCGCCACGCGCTCGATCCTCTCGCCCTTGGGCGTCACACCCCGGTAGCGCAGCGCCGTCACCCGCGGCACCGAGCCCCTGAGCCCCGGCACGGAGAGGCAGCCCTCCCAGCCCTTTTCAGTCTCTTCGGTCAGAAACTCGATCTCGGGGTTGATGAGGACCGTGAGCGGCGCTGTATGGTCGAAAGCCTCTTCCTCATCCACCTCTTCCGGCGCCCGCTCCGGCGGCGCCTGGAACACCACGATCCGCCAGGGCTCATAGATCTGAGGCGCCGCAAGGCCGGCCCCGTTCGCGTCGATCATGGTCTCGATCATGTCGCGGACAAGCGCCTGCACCTCCGGGGCGGTCGGGTCCGGAACGGGCTTTGCCACCCCCCTCAGAACGGGGTGGCCCATGCGGGCAATCTTGCGTATGGCCATGGGAGGGAATATGAGGCCCGGCCTCGCTTCCGGCAACCGGACCGGCCGCCGCAGGGGCCGAAATCCGGGCATTTTGAGGCCCGGCGAAACTGGACAAGCCCCGATTCCTTTGCTAGATAGGCGTCTCTCGCGGGTCCGGGAAACCGGGGCCGCGACTAACTTATTGAACCAAAAGCAGGATCAGCCCGTGCAGGTACTCGTTCGCGATAACAACGTCGACCAGGCCATGAAAGCCCTGAAGAAGAAGCTTCAGCGCGAAGGCGTGTTCCGCGAAATGAAGCTGCGCAATTTCTACGAGAAGCCCTCCGAGAAGCGTGCCCGCGAAAAGGCAGAGGCGATCCGCCGCGCCCGCAAGCTCGCCCGCAAGCGCGCCCAGCGCGAATCCGGCGTGGCCGCCGCCAAGAAGTAATCCTTCGGCGGATTTGAGATTTTGAAGCGCCTCCGGTTTCCGGGGGCGTTTTGCTTTGGGGGGTCAGAGCCGCTCTTCGGCCCCTCGGGCGTTGCGCATCCCTTCCCAGACCTTGAGACGGCCCGTCCGCTTCGCCCAGCGATAGGCGGACTTGCCCGCCGCATTCTGATGCCGCCACTGGAAGTGGAGCATGGCGCTGAAGCGGGGGATCCAGAAGCCTTCGGGGAGTTCCGCTTGTGGCGGCACGGCGCCGGGTGAAATGTCGGCGACAGCCACCCCCGCCCCTTCCTGATAGCGCCGGCGGGCGAGGCGCTTGCCCTCACCGTCGATGATCTGCGTTTCGCCCATGAGTTGGGTGCGCATCGGCAGCGTGAGCCGCGTGCCCGGCAGCGCCAGCATCCGCCCCTCGATCACGCTCGCATGCCCCGCATGGAGAAGCGGCGCACCGATCAGCGCGGCAAATGCGCCGGGCGTCCGCTCCATCATCCGTCCGTTGCCTTCGTGCAGCTGCCGCCAATAGTTGCGCGGCCAGGCCCAGCCTGGATCGCTCCACCAGTGGCTGCCCGTCATCAGGAGCCCAACCTTGCCGCGCAGCCGCTTCACCGTCTGCGTCCGCACCGTCTCCCAGCAGACCGCAGCGCCTACAGGGCCAAGCGAGGTTTCCATGAGACCAGTGTCGCGCCCGCCGACATAAAAGGCGTTCTCGACCATGGTCGGCAGGTCCTTGTCGTGCCTATGCACCCGCCCGTCAGGTTCCACAAACACATAAGTGTTGTAGACATCGCCGTTGCGCATCTCGAGATAGGAGCCGCCGATATGAATTCGGTGACGGCGCGCCTTCTCCTTCAGCATCTCGAGCGCCGGATTTTCCGGCGGCAGCGACGCCGCGAAAAGCCGCTCGTCATAGATGATGCAGGTGGTGAAGAATTCCGGCAGAGCGACGAGTTCCGCGCCTTGCCCCACCGCTTCCTCCACAAGCCGGTCTGCATGCTCGATATTCCAGGGAATATCGGCGACACGGGCTTCGATCTGAACGGCGGCAGCGCGAATGGTTTTCGTCATCGTTTCTGCCTCACGCCGTAAACCAGGCGTAGAGCAGCCAGGGATAGGCGACGCTCAGCAGCCCGAAGGAAATCATCGTCGCGACGTCGATGACGCGGTGCTTGATATAGCCCTTCTCCGAAAAGGCGTGGACGAGGAAGAGCTGCGCATTGGTCCACGAGCCGATGACGAGCAGCCATCCGGCAATCTCCGGGATCGCCGGATGAACGGCGGCGATCGCGAATTGCAGCAGCGCCATCAGGATATTGTCGATATGGCACTGGAGAACGCGCTTCGCATTCCTGAGCGGGCCGAAGCGCCCGGCAGGGCCGAACATGGCCACCATGACCCAGCCCAGCGCCACCGCGAAAGTGATCTGGATCAGGCCCGAGGAAATCAGGATCGTCTGCATATCGCCCCCATCTGTCGAAACCGGGAGACAGGAAAGGCACTCCGTGCCTCCAGCTCCGGCTTTCTCTCACCAATTTAGGCTTATTGACTTGTTCTCCGTCAATCGGGACCATGCCGGAAATATTGTCGAAACATATGGACAGAGCTCCGGTGGAACTGGAACACAAGCTTGCGGCCCTTGGCCTTGTCGGCAAAAGAGCGCGCTTCTACCTCTCGGCGCTTGAACTCGGCGATGAAACGGTCAACCGCGTGGCGCAGCATGCCGGCATCGAGCGCACCACGGCCTATGCGATTTTCGAGAAGCTTCTGGAAGACGGGCTGGTGACGCGCATGGACCGGGGCGGCCGCACCCGCGTCATCGCCGAAGACCCGGACGTACTGGCCCGCAACCTCGAAGACCGCCGGCGCAACCTGAATGACATCTTACCCCACCTCCGCGCCCTTTATGCCCGCACGCAGGGCGCACCGCGCTTCCGCCTCTATGACGGCGCGGACGGCATACGCACCGTGCTGAATGCCGTGCTTGAAACAACCCAGCCCGAAATCTGCGGCATCCTTTCGATGCGAGAGCTTCTCGCCGTGCCCGGCCCGAAGGCGCTCCGCGATTTCATCAAGGCGCGCGTTGCCAAGGGTACGCGGCTTCGCGTCGTTCGCTCGCAAAGCGAAGAAACGCACGACATCTGGCGCGGCGGTGAGGAGGAATTGCGCGAGGTGCGCTATGCACCCTCTTCCGACGCATTTCGTGTCACCACCTTCATCTGCGGCAGCATGGTGGCGGTCATTTCCTCCCGGCGCGAAAATTACGGATTGATCGTCGACAGCGATGAATTTGCCGGGCTTCAGCGCGCGCTGTTCGAAACCCTGTGGCAGACGAGCCGCCCCGTTTGACAGGGTTCAGGTCCGGCGCCTGATGAGCGCCCACGGTATAACAAGCGCAGGGATCGAAAGCCCGACCCAGGAAAGAACGTCGAGCCAGCCATCGCCAAGCAGCGCTGCGACGAGCCCGACAAGGGTGATGGCAGCGAGAAGGAGCGGCGCGGCGAAAATCTCGCCGAGCGTATAGCGGCGGGCTTCCCTCATTCCGCACGACCGGCCTGGACGACAAGGGCCTGTTCTTCGCGGGCATGGCGCGTGCCCGGCGCCGGCAGCGAGCGGCGTGCAAACCAGAGATAGAGCCCGCTGCAGAGAATGACGATGGCGGCGATATCGAGCAGCGCCCAGAGAATTTTCATCGGCAGGCCGCCATAGTCGCCGAAGTGCAGCGGTTGAGAAAGGCGGAGCACCGTCATGTACCAGGGCATGGACCGCATCTCGGTGAGTTCGCCCGTCTCCGCATCGATGAGCGCGGGCGTCAGAAGCTGCTTCGTCGCAGGCGTGGCTCCGCGCAGCCAGACCGCATAGTGGTGATTGCTGGAAAAGCGAACGCCCGGAAAGGCGACGAATTGCGGCGTGGTGCCGGGAGCTGCTGCCATCGCGGTCGCGACCGCTTCATCGAGCGAGGAAAAGGCCGTCGGCACCGGCTTTCCCTCATAGGGCGCGACCATTTCCGAGAGCTGATCGAAACGCCAGAGATCGACAAGCGGCGTCGCCAGCGTGTTCACCACGCCGGTAAGCCCCACCACGCTCGCCCACATCAGCGTGACGACGCCGAGGAGATTGTGCGTATCGAGCCACTTCGCTCGGTTGTTGCGGGAGACGCGCACTGTTCCGAAGCGGAGCTTGCGCATGAAAGGCGTATAGACGACGACGCCGGAGACGATGGCGATGAAGAAGAGGAAGCCCATGAAGCCAAGGAAGAGCTCACCGCCGAGCCCCAGGAACATATCGATGTGCAGCTGCAGGATGAAGTGCATCACGCCCTCGTCGTCCGGCGTGCGCACAGGTTCTGCGGTCGGTCGGTGGATCGAGATGAAGTTCATCTGGTCGACGCCGGCAGAGGGCGTCGGCCCCGTCGTCACATTCACGACGGGCTGATCTTCGTCGAAGCTCATGAACAGCGGAATCTCGCCTGGAAACCTCGTCCGCGCCGTATCGAGCGCGTCATCGAGTGTCCTGGAGGGCATTCCCTCTTCGACCGCCGGCAACGGCCGCTCGCCTTCCAGCATATAGTCGATTTCATCATGGAAGATGAGCGGCAGGCCGGTAATGCAGAGCATGAGGAGGAACAGCGTGCAGACAAGGCTCGTCCACTTGTGGACGAGATACCACGCCTTGACCGTACTGCTGCTCATTCTCGTACTCCGGTAGGGAATCTCAGAACTCCGTCGAAACGGAGAACTTTGCCGTCAGCGGATCGCCCATGGTTAGATACCCGCCATTGGCCGACGCCCAGTAGGACTCATCGGTCACATTCTCGACAAAGAGATTGAAGGTGACCGGACGATTGCCGAAGTCCGCCGTGTAGCGCGCACCGAGATCGAGCCGCGTCCAGTCGGGAACTTCCTGCGTATTTGCGGCATCCGCATATTGCTCGGCTGTGTAAAGTACGCGGGCCATGACCGTCACGCCGGCGAGGAAAGGCAGATCCCACTCACCCGTGAGGTTGACCAGATAGTCGGGCACACCCACGGCGGTGTTGCCGTCATTCGCACCGAGCGCCGTCGAGGTGAGTTCGGCATCGAGGAAGGTCACGCCGCCGAGAAGACGGATGCCCTCGGCCGGCTCACCGAACATGTTGAGTTCAATGCCGCGATTGCGCTGCTCGCCATCGACCACAAAGACGTTGGCCGCATTCGTGTAGGCCGAAGGCTGTTCGATCTGGAACAAGGCGGCGCCAAATCCGAACGACCCAAGGTCGACCTTGCCGCCGATTTCATACTGTTCGGACGTGAAAGGCGGGAAAGTCTGGTTCGGATTGAGGACCGTACCCGGCGATGTCGGCCCCTGCGCCAGTCCTTCGATCATGTTCGCATAGAGCGTGACCTGATCGGTGACGTTCACAGCAACGCCGGCGAAGGGCGAGATTTCCGACTCGTCATACTCCGCATTCATCGCACCCGTCGTGCGGTTGTAGGTCCGAACGTGAATGCGCTGATCGCGAACCCCGAGGGTGAGATGCACATTCTCGTCCATGAATGACAGTGTGTCGGAAAGGTAGAAGCTCGAAAGCTCCACTTTCTCTGCAAGCGGCGGGCTGTCGAGGCTACCCTCCACGAAGGCGCCTGCTCCCGGACGCGGAAGATTGACCGGGTTGTAGATATTCGTTGGAAGCGGAGCGCCGAAGTCCGAGAATTCATAGGCGTTTCGGTTACGCTGGCTCGTCAGCGACGTGCCGGCATTGACATCGTGACTGATTGCACCCGTGACGAATTCAGCACGGAGACCGCCCTGCAATGTGTACACCGAATCTTCGCGGGCAACCGTGCCACGGACGACAGTCGCGTTCCCGTTCAACGCCGTAAGCGTGGGCGACGCGCCGTCGCTGTCCTCGCGCATTTCGCGAATGCCGGCGGAGGCGTAGGTCGTAATGTGGTCGGTGAGATCGTATTCGCCCTTGAGAAGGACAAAGGTGTCTTCCATCTCGGAATAGAGCCAGGAAGCGCCGTAGTTCGTGCTTGAATCCGGCGCATTCGGCACGGAAGGGAGGGCGCCGAGCTGAACGATGGGACGGCCCTGGTCTACGCGTTGTTTCTGGTGGACCGTGTCGAGCGACAATCTGAAGTCCTCGCCGCGATAGTCTAGCGCCGCCGCGCCGAGAAGGTAGTCGCGCTCTTCATTGTCGATGGCTGTCTCGCCGGTGCGTCCTGCCACATTGAGCCGGATGCCCCATTCATTGTTGGCACCAAACCGCTGGCCGACATCGGCATGCCCGGAAACCTGGCTGCCCATCGAATAGCCGGCGGTAACCCGGCGCGTCGGCACCTCCTGCGCGCGCTTCGGAACGAGATTGATGCTGCCACCGGTACCGGAGCCGCCGGGCGGAACGCCGTTCAGGAAGGCGCTCGCACCCTTGAGAACTTCGACACGCTCGAACATCTCGATACCCGGAAGCTGGCGAGGTGTGATGCCGTAGACACCGTCTATCGCGATGTCGTCCGAGAAGAGCTCGAAACCGCGAATGACGAACTGCTCGCCGAAAATGCCGAACCCATAGCTCGAGCGCACCGATGGGTCATTCGCAACGACATCGCCAATGCTTGTCGCCTGCTGATTGCGGATCAACTCTTCCGTATAGGATGTGACGCTGAAAGGCACGTCCATGATGTCGCGGTTGCCGAGGACTCCGATGCGAGCACCCGTTGCGACCTGACCTCCGGCATATGGCGCAGGCAGCGGTTCCGTTTTGCCCTCGACGATCAAAGGCGCGAGATCGATTGAGTATTCCTCGGCTTCCTGCGCGATGGCCGGCGACGCCGCGATGACGAGCACGCTGGCCGAAGTGAGAAGTAAAAGTCTGAGTCGCTCCGCCGCCGGATTTGCCCCGATCGATTTACGCATGATCTGCACTGCCCCCTGCTTGCCTGCTGCAATCGCAACAGAACCTCATCTTGAGAATGAGAAGCACTTGTAGGGATATTGCGAATCAATATCAACAAGAAAACTCAGAAAAACTGGCGGTCTGTATGGGAAAAGCTAGCGATTTGGGCCGTTTGTGATGCCCCGCGAAATCAGAGCCTCTTTGCGAGAAACCGCTCGTAACTGCGATAGCCCGCCTCTTCATAGATGCGCCGGGCCCGCGTGTTGGCCTCCAGCACATAGAGCCGCATCTCGCAGATGCCGGCGGCCTTTGCCGCTTCCTCCGCGGCGCGGAGAAGCGCCTGGCCGAGCCCCTGTCCCCGCGCCGCTTCGGCGACAGAGATATCCCAGATAAGCGCATGCTGCCGGTATTCGGGCCTGACGAAACTGCCCGGGTCTTCCTCGAAGGTATAGGCGACGAAGCCTGAAACGGAGCCATCCACCTCCGCGACAAGGATGACGCCGCCGAGTTCGGCAACGGATTTCTCTACCCATGCAAGATGGGTCTCCGCCGCTTCCGCCCCCGCGCGGTTCTCCTCGAAAGCGGATTCGAACTCGTGCAACGCGCCCATCAGCTGGACAAGCGCAGGCCTGTCGCCCGGCCGGGCCTCACGGATGACGATGCCCACCTCAGAACCTTTCCTCGCCGCGCTCGCGCACGGGATCGGGGAAATCGCGGTAAAGCGCGAACTGGATGTTCTGCACCAGCGAATTGACGTTGAAATGATCGCTCTCGACGGGCTCGGCCCGCGTTGCCACCCAGTTGAAGGCGCTGTCGAGCTGCGTGAGGTCCGTCACCTCGATCATGAAATGAAACTCGCCGAGATGCGACGGCGCAAGGCCGAGCTTCTTGCGCGTCAGGCGCCAGCCCTCGATCACGCCTTCGGTCTCGAGCCGCTCCATATATTTCTCGAAGGCGTCGACGAATTCGAGATCGCCGACACCCGGTTTGAGATCGAACCAGCCGTGATAGATATCCATGGACCTTCCCCTAAAGGAAAACGGGCGGCGCCTATGTGACCACCGCCCGCCTGTTTCGTCCAGATGCCGCGCCGATCAGCCCCGCGCCAGCGCCCTTGCCGCATAGACCGAGAGCACGACCATCGTCGCCTCGACGATTAACGGCTGCGCGATGCCTTCAGGGACGCCATCGACCGCCACGCCGAACACGCGGCCGAGAAAGGCAAGCCCGTAGAGGACCGCAGCGCCGAGCAACCATTGCGGCCGCGCTCCGAAAAGCGCCACGCCTGCGGCAATGGCGCTCGCAAGGAAGAAGGCGCCGACATCGGCGCGAAGCGCATTGAGCCCGATGGGCGACAGCGCGCCGAGCCCGAGGCTTGCACCCATTTCGGCCGGCGACAGAATCATCATGGCACCCGCCACGAGCGAGAACAGGCCGACCAGCGCGGCGGCGATACGAGCAATCCAGATCATTCGGCTTCTCTCCCCAGTTGTTGGCCGCTCACAAATAAAACGGGCGGTGCCAACTTGAGCACCGCCCGCCGATTCCGTCCAGCGCGAAACCCGGTCAGAGGTTCTTGACGATTTCCTCGACCATCTTCTTCGCGTCGCCGAAAAGCATCATCGTGTTGTCGCGGAAGAAGAGTTCGTTCTCGACGCCGGCATAGCCCGAGCCCATGCCGCGCTTGATAAAGAGAACGGTCTTCGCCTTTTCGACGTCCAGCACCGGCATGCCGAAGATCGGGCTTGCCGGGTCGGTCTTGGCCGACGGGTTGGTCACGTCGTTCGCGCCGATGACGAAGGCAACGTCGGCCTGCGCGAACTGGTTGTTGATGTCTTCCAGCTCGAATACTTCGTCATAAGGCACATTCGCTTCCGCGAGCAGCACGTTCATGTGGCCAGGCATGCGGCCTGCGACGGGGTGAATGGCGTAGGACACCTTCACGCCTTCTTCCTTGAGGAGGTCCGCCATTTCACGAAGCGTGTGCTGCGCCTGCGCCACCGCCATGCCATAGCCCGGCACAATGATGACGGAGCCGGCATTCTTCATGATGAAAGCCGCATCGTCGGCGGAGCCCTGCTTCACCGGACGCGTTTCCACCACGCCGCTGCCCGCCGCGGACGTGTCCGCGCCGAAGCCGCCCAGAATCACGCTGATGAAGGAGCGGTTCATCCCTTTGCACATGATGTAGGAGAGGATCGCGCCCGAGGAGCCGACCAGCGCACCCACGATGATGAGCGCGAGGTTGCCGAGCGTGAAGCCGATGCCGGCGGCCGCCCAGCCCGAATAGGAGTTCAGCATCGACACGACGACAGGCATGTCCGCGCCGCCGATCGGAATGATGATCAGGAAGCCGATGATGAAGGAGAGGATCGTGATCGCGAGGAAGAGCTCGATCGTCTGGCGCGACGGATCCGAGCAGAGCCAGCCGATGCCGCCGACAATGGCGATCGCCATCGCCGCATTGATGACGTGACGGCCGGGCAGCATGATCGGCGCGCCCGACATGTTGCCGTTGAGCTTCGCGAAAGCGATGATCGAGCCGGAGAAGGTGATCGCGCCGATGGCGACGCCGATACCCATCTCGATCAGGTTCGCCGCATGGATCGCATGGAACGCCCCGATGCCATAGGCTTCCGGCGCGAGGAACGCGGACCAGGCAACGAAGACCGCCGCGAGGCCGACCAGCGAATGGAACGCCGCGACGAGCTGCGGCATCTGCGTCATGGCAATGCGCCGGGCGATGATGGCGCCGATGCCGCCGCCGATCGCAAGGCCCACGACGATCATGCCCCAGGTGAGCGCGTTCTGCGCCTGCAGCAGCGTGAGCGTGGTGACGATCGCGATCGTCATGCCGATCATGCCGTAGGTATTACCCTGCCGCGACGTCTCCGGCGATGAGAGTCCCCGCAGCGCGAGGATGAAGAGTACCGCCGATACGACGTAGAGAATGGCCGCTATGTTGGCTGACATGTGACGGGCCCTCTCAGCGCTGCTTTTTCTTGTACATGGCGAGCATTCGCTGCGTGACCAGGAAGCCGCCGAAAATGTTCACGGCGGCGAGGATCACGGCAATGAAGCCGAAGCCTTTGGAAACCCATCCGGTCTCCGCGCCCGCTTGGGCAAGATCGAGACCGACGGCGATCAGCGCGCCGACGATGATGACCGACGAAATGGCATTCGTGACCGACATCAGCGGCGTGTGCAGCGCAGGCGTCACGCTCCAGACGACGTAATAGCCGACG
>JAHBYL010000050.1 GCA_019635955.1 Parvibaculum sp. | reverse complement strand
ATTTGTGGTGATGATGAGAGGCGGGCAGAAGGCGACGATATCGCCCGCCAGCGCGCGGACGATGAGCCCGTTGCGCTGCGCGGCGGCGACGACGGCGGCGCCGATACCGGCAGCGGCATCGAAGCTCTTCTTCGAGCCCTTGTCGGCGACGAGTTCGACGGCGCCGATCAGACCGCAGGCCCGCGCGTGGCCGACAAGCGGATGATCGGCAAGGCGGGCGACGCGCGCCTCGAAGGTCGGCCGCACCGAGCGGACATGACCGACAATATTGCGCTTCTCGTAGATTTCGAGCGTCTTCGCGGCAATGGCGGCGCCGACCGGATGGGCCGTATAGGTGAAGCCATGGCCGAACGTGCCGATCTTTTTGCTCTCGTCGATCATCGCCTGATACATCTCCTCGCCGACCGTCACGGCGGCGATGGGGAAGTAGGCAGATGAGAGCGCCTTCGCGACCGAGATCGAGTCCGGCTTCATGTTGAAGGTCTCGGAGCCGAACATGTTGCCTGTGCGGCCGAAGCCGCAGATCACTTCATCGGCGATGAAATAGACGTCGTATTTCTTGAGCACCGCCTGGATCTTCTCGAAATAGCCGGCGGGCGGAATGACGACACCGCCCGCGCCCATGATCGGCTCGGCGATGAAGGCGGCGACGGTTTCCGGGTCTTCGCGGATGATCGTTTCCTCGAGGTTCTTCGCAAGCCGCGTCGTGAACTCGTCTTCCGTTTCGCCCGGCTCCGCATAGCGGTAGTAATGCGGGCAGTCGGTGTGGATGACGCCTGCCATCGGCAGGTCGAAATCGCGGTGGTTCGCGGGCAGTCCCGTCAGCGAGGCGGAGGCGACGGTGACGCCATGATAGCCGCGGGTGCGCGAGATGAACTTCTTCTTCTTCGTGCGGCCAAGCGCATTGTTGTAATACCAGACAAGCTTCACCTGCTGGTCGTTCGCTTCCGAGCCCGAGCCGCAGAAGAGAACCTTGGAGGCCGCATGCGGTGCGATGGCCTTGAGCCGCTCGGCCGCTTCCGCCGCGCGCTCATGGCTCTTGCCGCCGAAAGTGTGCGTGAAGGGTATCTGGCGATATTGCTCCGCCGCCGCCTCCATCAGCTCCTTCTCGTTATAGCCGAGCGAGGTGCACCAGAGCCCGGCCAGCCCCTCGATATATTTGTTGCCGCCATTGTCGAACACATAGATGCCCTCGCCGCGCTCGATGATCATCGGGCCCGTTGTGCGGAACGTGTCGAGATTGGTGTAGGGATGGATCACCGTCTCGATGTCGCGAACGGCGGCGTTGGACAGGCTCATGGGCGAGCTCCTCGGGTTATCTTGTCGGTTTGGCGGGCATCATGGGAGGGGAAGGCGGAGGTGTCAAAGGGGGCGATTGCGAGAGAACTTTTTCTCTAGCGCGGCGCGAATTTCTACCCTGTCCTTGCCCACATGGGCTTGTCGATGATGGACAACGCACAGTGCGGCAACGTTTTCCAGTTCGTCGGGACCATCCTCCGACAAGGGCTGTATGTGATGTGTTTCCAAGTAGAAGTCGCCTTTGTGAGTTTCAAAGCCCGGCTCGCCGCAGTACTCGCAATTACCGTTTGCCCGTGAAAGGGCCTCCCCTCGTATTTTCTGGCTTCGTTCGTAGGCCTCACCGGACAATGGCTTCTTCTTCGGCAGTCGGCCTTCTGGCGATTCAACAGAGTATTGATCCACGAATTTCCGCTTTTCCCCTCGGACAATCGTGGCGGCTCCAGATTTCGCATCTAAGCTTTCCACATGCCAAATCACGGGATCTAAACGTCGAAAGTCCACAGAGGACGGCTTCGTTCCTTTTTTCGCTATGTCTTGTGTGGTGCCGCCAAGAATGATCGCCCGAATGGGTAGATTCCTTTCGGAGGCAATTTTCAGTGCTCTCTGAAATTCATTCGCTCGACGTATTTGTGGGTTGCCTTTCTTTACGTCACTGAGCTGCGACGCAAGCTGCTTCATATTCAAGTTCTGATAGATTTTGTGTCCAGATAGTCGGAGGTCATCGTACCAAATGCAGAGCACGACCACATTTTCTGGTTCTACAAACGACCAATTTGAACAGTACTTGGGGTTGGACTTGTACTGCTCAGGCCTTTTCATGTTTCGCCAGTCTGAGACGTCAACTCCGACTTGGGTCAGCAGGTCATAGACTGTCGCGGTTTCCGTGGGTTTTAAGTCATCAAGATTTGCCATTTCAACCTCACCACCCCTTCGGCGGCGTGAACCCGCCGAGGATTTCCTCGAGCATCCCGGCAACTGCAATCGTCGTGTAATCCTCGAGATGCGGGCCGATGATCTGGATGCCGACGGGCTTGCCTTCGCTGGTGATGCCGGCCGGCGCGACGGAGGCGGGGAGATAGGAGACGACGGCGGGGCCGGCCCAGATCAGCACATCCATGTAGGGCCGAGTGACGCCGTTCACCTGCAATTCGCGCTTGTGCCAGTTCGAGGCGTGATTGTGTTCGAAGGCGGTGCGCATCATCACCGGCGCGAGCACGACGTCATAGGATTTGAAGAACTGGTGCCACTTCCAGCGAAGCTGCGCCTGTACTTCCTTCCAGACGGCGCGCTCGGGCAATGACAGCGTGCCGCCGATCGCCTGCAGCGCGGCATGGCTCTTGTCGTCCGGCGCGATGCTCTTCTTCATTTCGGACCAGTGATCGCGCACGCTTTGCGGCATGCCGGCGCCGATCTGCGAATGAAGCAGGATCAGATAGCATTCGGTGAGTTCGGCAAGCGTCATGCCCGGCCGCGCGTTCCAGTCGACATTGGCGCCCGCCTCTTCGAGCGCCTTCGCGGCATTCGTAAGCAGCTCAGCGCTTTCGCGGTCGATGTCGCAATAGTCATCGTCGATCCACACGGCGGCGCGAAGCTCGCGCGGATGCTTCGCCCGCGCGGGCGGCAGGTCGAGCTTCCAGGCGGCTGCATCCGCCCAGTCGGGCCCAACGGTGAGCGAGAGGAGGAGCGCGAGATCCTCGGCGCTGCGGGCGAGCGGACCCGCGACGGACAAGTCGCCTTCCGAGAGCGCGCCGGGCGGCGGCGAGAGATGGCCGCGCTTCGGCACGATGTCGAATGTCGGCTTGTGGCCGAAGACACCGCAGAGATGGGCGGGGGTGCGGATCGAGCCGCCGATATCGGAGCCGAATTCGGCTGCCGTGAAGCCCGCCGCGAGCGAGGCCGCCGAACCGCCTGAGGAGCCGCCCGGTCCGCATTCGAGCGCATAGGGGTTGTTCGTCGTGCCGTAAATGTCGTTGTAGCTCTGCAGGTCACCCGAGAGGTAAGGCACATTGGTCTTGCCGGTGACGATGGCGCCTGCGCGTTGCAGCCGCTCGATGGCGGTGGCGCTCTTCGAAGGCACGTGATCCTTCCAGATGGGCGCGCCGCCCGTGGAGACGATGCCCTCGACCTCATAGGCATCCTTGATGGTCATGGGGAGGCCGTGAAGCGCCCCGAGGCTCTGGCCCCGGGCAAGCGCCGCATCGGCCTCGCGGGCAAGCTTCCGCGCCCGGTCGAAGTCCCGCGCCACCACGGCATTGGTCTTGCCGTCCTGCGCCTCGATCCTCGCGATAAAGTGATCGGTGAGTTCGGCACTCGAAATCTCGCCCCGGCGCATCATGCGGCCAAGCTCGGATGCGGAGCGGAAATGAAGCTCTTTCACGGGAATGCCCCCTGTTTATTGGTGTTCTTGCCGCCCATTAGAGGGGGTGCCGCCCCCCGAGGCAAGGATTCCGGCAGGCGGCTTATGGCGAGCGTTGTCCGCCCCCGGCTTCGCCGCTAGACTGCCCGCAAAACGGGAAAAAGCCGGGAAACCCCGGCGTCAAACACGAGGGGAAGAAGACCCATGAAGGGATTGATGCAGGACTGGCCGCTGCGCGTGACGACGATCATCGACCATGCCGCGCGCTTCCATGGCGACCGTGAAATCGTGACGCGGACGGTCGAAGGGCCGATCACGCGCACCACCTACAAGCAGGTGCATCTGCGCTCGCGCAAGGTTGCCCAGGCGCTGACAAAGCTCGGCGTGAAGGAAGGCGACATCGTCGCCACCATGGCCTGGAATACGGCCCGCCACCTTGAAGCCTGGTACGGCATCATGGGGATGGGCGCCGTCTGCCACACGCTGAACCCGCGCCTCTTCGCGGAGCAGCTCGTCTACATCATCAATCACGCGGAAGACAAGATCATCTTCCTCGACCTCACCTTCGTGCCGATCCTCGAAGGCATCGCCGACAAGCTCCCCAAGGTGAAGGCCTATGTCATCATGACGGACCGGGCCCATATGCCGGAAACGAAACTCCCGAACGCGCTCTGCTTCGAGGAGATCGTGGAAGCCGAAGACGGCAACTTCAAATGGGCGGAAGTGGACGAGAACGCCGCTTGCGGCCTCTGCTACACCTCGGGCACGACAGGCAACCCCAAGGGCGTTCTCTATTCGCACCGCTCCAACGTGATCCATTCCATGGCCGCCAATATGGGCGACGCGCTCGGCATGAAATCGACCGACGCGATCCTGCCCGTGGTGCCGATGTTCCACGCCAACGCCTGGGGCATCGCCTTCGCGGCCCCCGCCGTCGGCGCGAAGATCGTCATGCCCGGCGCGAACATGGACGGGCAGAGC
Organism: Parvibaculum sp.; assembly: GCA_019635955.1. Taxonomy (GTDB): domain Bacteria; phylum Pseudomonadota; class Alphaproteobacteria; order Parvibaculales; family Parvibaculaceae; genus Parvibaculum. The sequence continues at coordinate 13,228 of JAHBYL010000050.1, read as the reverse complement.
ATCTTTGAACTGCTCGACAAGGAAAAGGTGACAGTGACGGCGGCGGTGCCGACCGTCTGGCTGATGCTGCTGCAGCATCTGGAAAAGACCAATGCGGAGCTTCCGGTACTCAACCGTGTGGTGATCGGCGGCTCGGCCGCACCGCGCTCCATGATCGAGGTCTTCGAAGAGAAGTATGACGTCAAGGTGTTCCACGCCTGGGGCATGACCGAAATGTCGCCCATGGGCACACTCGGCGCGCTGAAGGCCGGCATGGACGAACTGCCGCTCGAAAAGCAGATCGACGTGAAGGTGAAGCAGGGCCGCGCGATCTACACCGTCGAAATGAAGATCACGGATGATGACGGCAACGAGCTGCCGTCCGACGGCAAGGCCTTTGGTCATCTGATGGTGCGCGGGCCCGCGATTGCCGGCGCCTATCTGAAGGGCGAGGGCGGCAACATTCTCGACAAGGACGGCTGGTTCGATACCGGCGACGTCGCCACCATCGACGCGCAGGGCTACATGCAGATCACCGACCGCGCGAAGGACGTGATCAAGTCTGGCGGCGAATGGATCTCCTCGATCGAGATCGAGAACCTGGCGGTCGGCCATCCGAAGGTTGCGGAAGCCGCCGTCATCGGCATCGCGCATCCCAAATGGGACGAGCGCCCGCTGCTGATCGTCGTGGCGAAGGAAGGCCAGGAGCCGACCAAGGACGAAATCCTCCGCTACATGGAAGGCAAGATCGCCAAGTGGTGGATGCCGGACGATGTCGCCTTCGTGAAGGAAATTCCGCACACGGCGACGGGCAAGATTCAGAAGCTCACGCTGCGCGAGCAGTTCAAGGACTACAAGCTGCCGACAGCGAACGCGGCCGAGTAGGCAGACAATGTCTCCGCCGCCGCCAAGGCGGCGGAGACGATTTCACGATCACCCGGGGGCATATCAATGAGTGAAGGAAAGTCGCGTTTCGCGAGCGTGGGATTATGGCTTGGCATTGCGGCGCTCGTGCTGCTCGCTCTTTCCATCCTCGGCAACCGCTTCGATCTCGTGCATTTCGGCATCGCGGTGCGCGGCATGGCGCTTGCGGCGCTCGTCGGCATCGTCGCGGTGATCGTTTCGGCCGTCGGGCTGATCCTCGCATTCGCGACCAAGCGGAGCGGACTGCGCCGCGCGATCGCGGGCCTTGTGCTCGGCGTGCTCGTTGCCGCGCCCGTGGTGCAGACAATCCTTGTCGGCGCGAAAGTGCCGCGGATTCATGACATCACGACCGATCTGGAGAACCCGCCTTCCTTCGAAGCGGCGATTGCGGCCCGTGGCGAGAACTCGAACCCGCTCGACCGCGCTGCACCGGACCTCGCCGACCTTCAGCGGCAGGCCTATCCCGATCTTGCGACGCTGAATGTGAGCGAGCATCCCGGCAAGGTCTTCGAGGCGGCACTCGAAACGGCGAAGGAACAGGGCTGGGAGATTCTCGCCGCCGATCCCGCGCGCGGCATGATCGAAGCCACGGCAACGACCCGCGTGATGAACTTCAAGGACGACGTGGCGATCCGCGTCACCGAAACGGAAACAGGCGCCGCTGTCGATATCCGCTCCGTCTCGCGCGTCGGCGAGAGCGATCTCGGTGCCAACGCGAACCGCATCCGCACCTTCCGCGATGCGCTGAAGGGGAATCTCGCCGAAGCGGGTTAGGGAGCTATCTCCTAGGCCAGCCGGTATTCGCCCGAGAGCGTTGCGCGCCCTTCGGTGCGCACAACGCCGCGCGCGACGAGATGCTCCATATGGGCGAGCACGGAGCGCGCTGCCGCCGGATAGAGCTTCTTGTCCACCGCCGCATACATGATGGGCACCATGTCCTGGATGCGGGTGCGGCCGGCGGCAAGCTGCTCCATGATCTGCCGCTCGCGGTCTTCGCGATGCGCGATGAAGGAGCGCACGAAGGGCTTCGGGTCCGTGATCGCCGGCCCATGCGTCGGCCAGTAAATCTCGTCGTCGCGCTTGAGGAGCAGGCGCAGCGAGGCCATGTACTGCTCCATGTTTCCATCGGGCGGGCTGACGATGCTGGTGGACCAGCCCATCACATGGTCGCCGGTGAAGAGCGCCTTCTCTTCCTTGAGCGCGAAGCACATATGGTTGGAGGTGTGGCCCGGCGTATAGACGCATTCGACGGTCCAGCCATCGCCCTCGATGATGTCGCCGTGGCGCACCTCGACATCCGGTTTGAACTCCATGTCGCCATCTTCCTCGACCTGTACATCGTCGAGCCCATGCTGGCCGGAGCCATGCGGGCCGAAAGCATAGGTCTCGGCGCCCGTAAGCGCCTTCAGCGGCTCCGCGGCGGGCGAGTGGTCGCTATGCGTATGCGTGATGAGGATATGGCTGACCGTCTCGCCCTCAAGCGCGCGCAGCAGCGCCTCGACATGCTCGCCAAGCATCGGCCCCGGATCGATCACCGCCACATCGCCATGGCCGATGATGTAGCTGCCGGTGCCCTTGTAGGTGAAGGCGGAAGGATTCTTTGCGACCACGCGGCGGATCAGCGGCGAAACCTCGTCGCAATCGCCATACTCGAACTCGATCTCGCGCACATATGGAATCTGAACCGCCATGGGGCCTCCCGTTTGGGCGCAGATTGGCCCCTTCGGGCGGCGGGCGCAACCGTCCGGCTTCAGCTTGCCTGACGGAAGGCGAGGGGCCCCCGGTCGCGGGTGCTTCCCTGCGCCATGCGGGCGAGGTTATTGCGCATCCGCACCAGCATCTCGACGCACTGCATGCGCTCCTCCTCGGTGAAGCCCGCATAGGCCTGATCGAGAATCTCGTCGCCCGCTTCCCACATCTGGTCGAGCAGGGGCTGCGCATTGCCGGTGAGGAAGAGCTGCTGGGCGCGGCGGTCGTTCGGATCCGGCCGGCGCTCCACGAGACCCAGGCTGACAAGCTTGTCGATAAGGCGGGCCACGGTGATCGGCTGGACCTCGAGCAGATCGGCAAGGCCGACCTGGTTGAGTCCCTGATGGCGAGACAGATGCGCGAGCGCGCCCCATTGGGCCTGTGTGAGGCCGCTGACGCGTTCGTTGAAGGCGACTTTCATGAAGCGGGAATTGTCGCGCAACAGGAAGCCAGTGCTGCGTTCCGGATTCTGATTTGTTGCCATGGGAAACCGTTTAGAAAATCAAGTGTGAGACATTTAATAAGGCATGCTCATTATATGAATTGGTACTTACGTTGCGCAAGAGCCGGGTTGCTGGAAAAAACAGGCGCAGCGGCGGGTGCCGCTGCGCCTTGCCAGCCGAAAGGCCGGAACTCAGTAAACCGTGGCGATATAGGCGACGAGACCGGCCGCATAGGCCGACATTACCGTATAGCCGGCGGCGGCCAGCGCATCTCCGGCGTGAAAGGAGCGGCGAGCCCGGGCGGCAGGACGGAGGAGGGCCGCAAGGATCCGGCTGGCGCCAGCGCCAAACTCGGTGCCGGAAGACGGATGCGCCGTGGCATGGGGAGCGAGATGCTGAGCGGAAGTCATTGGGCTACCTCAAGAATTCGAGTGACTAAAAGTCCGGCCCGGTCGTTTCCGCCCCCTTTCGGGGAGTGCCGCCCTAGGGGGCGGTTCTTGCAATCGATAGAGAAAATATATGCTGCGCCGCACAAACTGACAAGATGTCAGTTCATAAATATTTTGCGACGCAGCATAGGTGGCTTGGGGGCTCGTGGGCCTCAGATCTGCCGGCCCGCCCGCTCCCAATAGGGCTCCCGCAGCTTGCGCTTGAAGATCTTGCCCGAATCCTCGCGGGGCAGATCGGTCCGGAACTCGACCGTCTTCGGCACCTTGTAGCCCGCGACCCGGCCGCGCAGGAAAGCTTTGACGTCCGCCTCGGTGAGGCTCGCTCCCGGCTGCGTCTGGACCACCGCGCAGAGAGATTCGCCGAACTCGTCATCCGGTATGCCGAAGACCGCGCAGTCGCCGACGCCCGGCATCTTGTGCAGCTCGGCCTCGATCTCGGCCGGATAGATGTTCACGCCGCCCGAGATCACCATGTCCTTGGCGCGGTCGCAGAGATAGAGAAAACCGTCCTCGTCGAGATAGCCGATATCGCCGAGCGCAATGAGCCCCGCCTTTTCGGATTTCCGCCGCTTCTCGTCGTCGCCGTGATAGGTGAAGTCGGGAATAGTCGAGGTGCGGCAGACGACTTCGCCTGTCGCGCCGCGCGACAGCTCCTTGCCATTCTCGTCGATCACCATGACTTTCGCGCCGTCGATCGCCTTGCCGACGGTGCCGGGATGCGCGAGATATTCCTGCGAATTGCAGAAGACCACGGCGCCCGTCTCCGTGCCGCCGTAATACTCGTTGATGACGGGCCCCCACCATTCGATCATGGCCTGCTTGACGTGAACCGGGCAGGGCGCCGCCGCATGCACGACGAAGCGGAGCGAGGAGAGATCGTATTTCTTCTTCACGTCGTCCGGCAGCTTCAGCAGGCGCACGAACATGGTCGGCACCATGTGGAGATGCGTGACCTTGAATTTCTCGATCATCTGCAGCAGCTCTTCCGCATCGAAGCGCGGCTGGAGGATGGCGTTCGCGCCGACGCGGAAGGCGTAGAGGCCGTAAGCGTTGGGCGCCGAATGGTACATCGGGCCGGTGACGACCGTGACCATCTTGTTCGGCTCGCCATATTCCGCGTTGAAACCCATCACCTTGCCGATGATGCTGGACCAGGCGACCGCCTGTTCCGCCGTCGGCGCGGCGCGGCGCACGCCCTTCGGGTGGCCGGTCGTGCCCGAGGTATAGATCATGGAGCCAGGCGGTTCCGCCGGCCCTGCCTCGATGGGCGGGAACTGCGAGAGCCAGTCGCTCCAGTCCGTAGTGCCGGCAGGGGCACGCGCCGCTTCGGCAGATATTCCGTAAGCTGACATGATTTCGGGTGGCGTCGGCACGACGAAAACCGGAATGTCCTTCGGGATCGCCTGTTCGATGCCGCGATAGAGGTCGGCATGGATGACGATCGCCTTGGCGCCGGAATTCTGGAAGATATAGCGCGCTTCCTCGGGCGAATTGTGCCAGTTGACCGGCGTCGAATAGGCGCCGACGAGGCCTGCCGCGACTGAAGCCTCGAAGAAGGGAAAGTCGTTCCGGAGATAGACCGCCACGACATCCCCGGCACCGATGCCAAGCGACTGGAAACCGCCCGCTGCCCGTGCGGCCCGCAGCGCAACGGCGGCGTGATCCTCGGCGCGCGCCCCCGACATCAATTTCGCTCCCGGCATCCGCCCCTCCCAAAGTGATTATCCGGCTTTTTCCGGATAGTAGCAGGCAGCGCCGCCCTGAAAACCGGATTCGCGTAAGCATCCTCCGCATTCGGCACCTTCCGCTGCGGCAACCCATGGGCAAAGGAACTTCATGGAACCTGTGGCGAGGACGGGCGTTCATTCAGGCAACCGGCCGGGCGGAAGACCCCCCGGTATCAGTCACCACAGACGGAGACACACGATGTTGCGCAAGACACTCTTCGGTATCGCTCTCATCCTGCCGCTGGCGGGCGGCCTCGCGGCTTGCGACGATCAGGGCCCCATGGAGCAGGCGGGCGAGGAAATCGACGAAGCCGCGGATTCGGTGGCCGATGCCTTCGAAAGCGATGGCCCTGCCGAGCGCACGGGCGAGGATATCGACGACGCTCTCGGCAACTAAGCCCGTCTCGACGTCGCGACGGAACGCCTGCTCCGGTTCTCCGGGGCAGGCGTTTCGTCGTTCAGTCTAGCTGTAGCGCGCCTCGCGCTTCTTGCCTTCGTTTCCGGCCTTCACCTCGCCGAGCGTCCATTCGAGATCGGCGAGATAGGTGCCGGTGACGGAGTTGTGGAAAGGCGAGAGCATGAGGTGGAGGCCCTTCGGCTCCGTGGTGAGGCTCGTGAACCAGCCGCGCTCGAAAAGCTTGCCCCAGACGGCGAAGGGGTCCACCTCGTCATGGGTGAAGGCGACGATGCCGAGCTGCGGACGCCCGAGCACGCGGAAGCCGAGCTTCGTAACTCCCGCTTCTATCGTCTCGCGGGCATCGGTTACTTGTTTATGCTTTGCGCGGTAGCCTTCCTCGCCGAGAAAATTCATCACCGCCCAGGCCGCCGCAATGGCGCCGCCCGGCCGTGTGCCGGCAAGCGTCGGCGTGACCATGCGGCCGCCCGGCCAGTCCGCGCAATCGAAGATCATGTGGGCGCGGAGTTCTTCCGAGCGGAAGAGAACGGTGGAAGCGCCCTTGGCGCAGTATCCGTATTTGTGGAGGTCGGCGGACATCGACATGACGCCCGGCACCTCGAAATCGAAGGGCGGCACGTCGCCGCCATTCATCCGCACGAAAGGCGCGATATAGCCGCCGACACAGGCATCGACATGAAGCCAGAGCCCGCGCCTTCCGGCCATCGCGCCGAGTTCCCCGATCGGATCGATGAGCCCATAGGGAAAGCAGGGCGCGGAGCCGACGATCATGATGGTATTCGCGTCCGCAGCCTTTTCCATCGCCGCGACATCGGCAAGGAGACCGGCGCAGGGCACGCGGCGCATTTCGATTTCCATCATCTTCGCCGCCTTGTCGAAGGCGGGATGCGCCGACCAGGGCGCGACGATGTTGCAGGTGCCTTTGACGCCCTTCACCTTGCGCGCATAGTCGCGCGCGGTCTTGACGGCCATGGTGATCGAATCCGTGCCGCCGGAGGTGATGTTGCCGGCGGCACCCTCGGGCCCGTGAAGGAGGCCGAGGCCCATCGACACGACCTCGTCCTCCATCTGCTTCAGGCTCGGAAAGGCCATCGGCCCGAGGCCGTTTTCCGACATGAACATCGTGTAGGCCTCTTTCTGGACCTCCGCGACATCCGGCCCGGCATTGAAGACATAGACGGCGGTCTTGCCTTCGCGCCATTTGACGTCATGGGCGCCGCGCGCCTCCATGTCGCCTTTCAGTTTGCTCCATTCGGTGCCTTTTTTCGGCAGCGTCGTGCCCATGCCGGTCCTCCTGTCCTTCGGTGAGGCAAGACTAGCAGGGCGGGGCAAGGCATCAATGGTGATGATGGCCGCCGCCTTCGCCATGGTCGAGATGGAGCATGGGCGCGGGCCGCGCGAGCGAATGAGGATCCGTCCCGGGCATGGCGATCTCGTCCCAGGCCGTGGCGCCTTTCTCGCAGGTCTGCAGCACGGGAAAGAAGATCATCATGATCTCGGGGTCGTCCGGCAGCTTCGTCATGAAGGCGAATTCGTCGAACATGTCGTCGGCAAGCGGTCCGCCCTCCCATGTGACGCGGATAACGCCCTCGGTGACGGTCTTGCCGTGCAGCTTGTAGCTCTGCTTGTAGGGCGCCTTCTCCGTCGTCACCGTCCAGCCATGCTTCGGCTGGGGCTTCACCGAGATCACGCCCTCGGGAATGGCGATCGAGATGGCGGTAGTGGGCGAGCCATCGCAGCCATGCGGCACGCGGAACGTCGCCTTGAAATAGCTGCCTGCGGCCGCCTCGGCCTGATCGAGCACGACATGGGCGGAGGCGGGAAGGGCTGCCACCGCGAAGATCGCGGCGGCGCTGAGAGCGGTAATAAGGTTTTTCATCGATTTCATGTCCTCAGAATGCGACCCGGATCCCGGCAAAGACACTGCGGCCTTCGCCCGGATAGAACACATTGGTGGCGACGGCCGTGGCGTCGGTGATGGCGGAATAGGTGGAGATGTAGCGCTTGTCGGTCAGATTGCGCGCATCGACGAAGAGACGCACGCCCTTGGAAAGATCGACGCCGCCATCTATGCCGAGCGTGGCATAGCCCGGCACCTTGAGCGTGTTGGCATAGTCGGCATAGCCACCATCCTTCACCCATTCGATCTTCGGTGCGATGTCCCAGCCGAGGCCGTTCGGCGCAGGCGCCTTGTAGCGCAGCGCCGCGACATAGACATGGGGCGGCATGCCGGCAATTTTGTTGTCGCCATAGATGGCATCACCCTCGAAATGGAAGTCGCTATAGGTATAGGCCTGTTCGAGCAGCAGCCGGCTTCCTTCGGGCAGAGCGGCATCGAGGCCCTGCGCGCCGAGATCGAGCGTGAGAGATGCCTCGATCCCCTGATGGATCGTCTTGTCCGCGTTGAAGGTCGCGGCAGGAATGCCGCCGCCGGTCGTGAAGTTGACAAGTTCCCCGCGCAATACGGCGCGATATAGCGCAATGTCCCAGGCGATGCTGCCGGTCGCGCCGCGCGTGCCCACCTCATAGGTGACGGCGCGTTGCGGATCGAGCGGCACATACTGGCCCGTGCCCTGTGTCAGCTCGGAAAAGGTGGGTGGCTCGTAGCTCCGCGTCACATTCGCGAAGAGCTGAGCGTTTTCCCGCACGTCCCAGAGGATGCCTGCCTTGGGGCTCAGCGACGAGAAGTCCGTCGCATCGCTTCGCGCGGGGTGGGAATAGCTCGTGAACTTGCGATGGGAGTGCGTTGCCTGCAACCCGGTCACCAGCGCCACATCCTGCAGGGCGTAGAACTGGTTCTCCACATAGGCACGGAGATTGGTGGAACTCTGCAGGGCGTTCGACGTCAGCGCACCGCGTGAGCCGCCATTGTTCACGAACACCTTTGCCTCGACCTCGCCCCAGGATAGATCGCTGCCGATCGTGAGGATGTTGCGATGGCCGGCAAGCGATCCCTCGTCGCGGTAACGCGTGAACAGCCCGGCAACGGGCCCGCGCTGGTCGATCAGGATGGCAATCGGATGGAAGAGCCGCTTGTAGCCCGCATATCCGCCGAACTCGAATACCGCTCCATCGTCGAGCTTGATCGCCGTCTTGTTGGCGAGGCGAACCGAACGGACATTGCGCTGGTGATGGCCGGTGAGGGCGTTTGGAGCGGCCATCTCGGGCGTGTCCAGAGCCTGCTGCAGGGTGATTGTGCCCGGCAGTTCCTGATCCACGATGTTGGAGAGAAGATAGAATCGCGTCTCCGCCCGGTCGTTGAAGCGATGGCCGATATTGCCGGAGAAGCGGATGCTTTCTTCCTTTTCGTGATCGCGGTAGCCATCGACATGATTGCCGCTCATCGCGGCGAAGACATCCGTATTCTCGATGACGCGGGCTGCCTGCATGTGGACGCGATAGCTGCCGAAGCTGCCGCCTTCGAGCCGGACGAGGTTCGGCGCATCCGCGGAATAGGCCGTCGGCATGACGAAGTTGATCGCCCCGCCGAGCGACGAAGAGCCGAAGCGCAATCCGTTGCCGCCCTTGTAAACCTCGATGTGCTGCGCGATCAGCGGATCGACTTCCTGAAAATCCGCCGAACCGTCGGCGAGGTTGAAGGGAATGCCATCCTGCAGCAGTTCGAGGCCACGCATATGGAAGCCGCGCGAGAGCCCCGAGCCGCGCACCGAAAGGCGCACTTCCGCGCCATACCGCTTGCGCGCGAAGACGCCCGGCGTGAAGTCCATCACGTCTTCGATATTGTGCGCGTAAGTGTCCTGGTACTTCGCGGTCGGAACGACGCTGACGGCACCGGGCGTGCGGGACATGTCGCGCTGCGTCTGCGCGGTGCTGGGCACGGTCAGCGTGCCCGGCCGTTCCGGCAGAGCGGGAAGGCCCGATAGCGGGTTTGTCTCCCATTCGAATTTTTTGGGATAGATGGTGATCTCGAGAATATTGCCCTCGGTCTTGCCATCCTCTGCAAATACGGGTGCCGAAAGGGGCAGGAATGCGCAAAGCACGGCTGCTGTGCTGCGCATCGGGGATGCACGGAATTTCATATTGCCTCGCCGGAGATTGGGTCGCGCCCGCTCGCGGCGTCCGCGGCAGGCGTCATTATGGATCGACGGAAATCGGAGTTCCGGATCAGACTGGCGGGGCGCGGGAGTTCTTGTGGCCGGAATGGGCCTCTGTCAGTGCTGCCTGGCCGGCAATGGCAGGCAGGGGCAGCGTCCAGTGAAGGAGAGGCAGCGCGGCAAGCGCGGAAAGGATGGCGCCGCCGCAATGATGAAGACAGGAGGTGCAATCGTGATGCGCCTTGGCCGGCGCCTCATCGACGGGGTTACCCTCCGCATCCAGATAGACCGTCTTCCATTCGCCGCCGGCGCAGATGACCGTCTCGAAGAGATTGTCGGCCGAGGAGGCGGCGAACTGGGCCGAAAGCGGCGCAGCGACGTTGAGGAGGATCGCGAGCAGGGCAAGCATCTGCGCCACGCCGATGCGCCGCAAAAATCTGCTGCCATATGCCATGAACGTCCCCATACCAATAACTTTACTCCCGGAAGGGCCTTTGCGCCACGAACTTCCGCGCCTGTGGACGGCGCGCATTGTCGCAGAGGGCCTGAATTTCCGCCTATACTGGCCTTAACGAATACATGAAGGGAGGAGAAAATGGCCGGATATGAGGATCTGCTTTACGAGCTGAAGGGCCGCGTAGCGGTGCTGACGCTGAACCGTCCCGACAGACTCAATGCCTGGACGGCGGCAATGGAACGCAGCGTCAAACAGGCGATGGCCGCCGCGGTGGCGGATGACAATGTCCGCGCGATCGTGGTGACGGGCGCGGGGCGGGGCTTCTGCGCCGGGGCCGATATGGGCCTGTTGCAACAGATCAAGCCAGAGACCTGGGAAGACCGCGAGCTCGCCGCCGCCGCGCGCGAGGAAAAGTTCGACTTCCAGAGTGGCCTCGGCCCTGATGTGAGCCCGCATTATGGCGGCCGCTTCGGCTATCTGATGCAGGTGAAGAAGCCGATCATCGCCGCGATCAACGGCCCGGCGGCGGGGCTCGGCCTCGTCTTCGCGCTTTATGCCGATGTTCGATTCGCAGGCTCGGAGGCGAAATTCACTACCGCCTTTGCAAGCCGTGGTCTCATTGCCGAACATGGCATTTCCTGGCTGTTGCCGCAGCTTGTCGGCCCCGCTCATGCACTCGACCTCCTCATGTCGGCCCGCAAGGTGATGGCGGATGAGGCGGAGCGCATGGGTCTCGTCAACAAGACCTTCCCGCAGGAAAACTTCATGGCGAATGTCATGGATTATGCGGCGATGCTCGCCGAAACCGTCTCGCCGCGCTCCATGGCGGTGATGAAGGCACAGGTCTGGAAAGCGGCATTCCAGAACTTCGACGAGGCGCTGGCCGTCGGCGACAGCGAAATGCAGAAGAGCTTTGCGAGCGAGGACTTCAAGGAAGGCGTCGCGCATTTCGTCGAGAAGCGGACGGCGAACTTCACCGGGCGTTGATCGCCGGTCCGCGAAAATGAAAAAGGCGCGGGATTTGCCCGCGCCTTTCTTTTTTGCCGGCAAGACGCCTCAGAAGGAGAAGGTCACCCCCGCCAGCGCCTCGATGCCCGGCGCCTCGAAGCCATGGATCGGTTCATATTGCTTGTCGAGAAGGTTGCTCACCGCCGCGGTGAGCTTCACATTGTCGTTGAGCTTGTGAGAGGCGGCGATGTTCACGACCGTATAGGGCGCGGGGTAGACGTAGAAGCCGAAGCCGTCGCGCGGAACATCGCGATAGGGATCGATCCATTGCGCATTGGCCGAGAAGACCGTGCCGGACCAAGGCTCGTAGCTTGTGGTGAAGCCCACCTTGTGGCGCGGACGCCGAGACATGGTGTTGGTGAAGACATCGGCATCGACCACCGTCCAGGTGTAGTCGATACGTGCTGTCAGCCGGTCCAACAGATTGACTTCGAAAAAGGCTTCGATTCCCTTCGCCTTGAATTCTTCTATGTTGACCGCCGTCGAGTCGAAGCCGATGAAAACGATGGCGACCGCATCTTCCACCCTCGTTTCGAACCAGGTGACGCCAGCGAGCGCCTTGCCATCGAAGAGACCTTGTTCGATGCCGGCTTCCCAGCCCTTGCTCTTTTCGGGCTTGAGATCGGGATTGCCGATATAGAAATTGCCAAAATTGTTCGGGTCGAAGCCGAAGCGCTGGTAGAGCGAGGGGATCTTGAAACCCGTGCCGTAGGACGCCGTCAGCCGCGTGTCCGTCTCTGGATGGTAGTAGCCGGGCGCGAGCGTGAAGGTGAAGCGATTGTCGTGATCTTCCGGCATGTCGTAGCGAGTGCTGACCGTGGCGAAGAAACGCTCGCCGAATGTCATGTGGTCGGCGAGGTAAATGGCCGTCTGCTTCGTATCGGCATCCGAGTTGAGCGAGATGACGAAGCCGTTGAAATCGCGGAAGCCGCTCGACTTGAACTCGTCCCTGCGGTGAGAGACGCCGAAGGTGAGCAGATGCTGCGGATGAATGTCGACGGCATTGTCGAAACTCGCCATCAGCGTCTCGCCGCGGTTTTGCGTCAGGATCAGATTGACCGACCCGCCCGCATCGGGATAGTCGGAGGAATCGGTGTCTTGCCGCGTATAGCTGAGCGAGAGCTTCGGCCGCCACTTGTTGCCGTAGAAGCTGCCGGTGAGATCGCCTGAAACGAACAGCCGCTTCATCTCGAAGATGCTGTCATAGTTCTGGTAGGTGTCGACGAAGGCGGCGGTGGAGCCGTCTTCATCCGTGTCCGTTTCCGAATCCGAATATTGGAGGAAGAGGGATGCGGAGAGATTCTCGGTCAGCTTGGTGCCGACGCTTCCGGAAGCTGAAACGAGTTCGCTGCCGTCCTTCTCTCCGCCCATGCTGCCATGAAGCCGCGAAGGCGTGATGTCGTTGCCATTGGTGGCTTCGCGTCCGAGCGAGAAGAAATAGTCGGTTTCGCCGAAGCTGCCGCCGGTGCTCGCATAGGTGTTGAGAGTGCCGAGCGTGCCGCCTTCGACGCGCAGCGTGGAGCGGGGTTCGCCGCCGCCGCGCTTCGTGATGATGTTGATGACGCCGCCGATGGCCTGACTGCCGTAAAGCGACGATTGCGGTCCGCGCACGACCTCGATCCGTGCGACGTTGTCGAGCGGGATGCTGGCGAGATTGGCTGCACCGCCCGGCGAGGAGGGATCGTTGACCGGGAGCCCGTTGATCATGACCAGCGTCTGATTGGAGCTGGCGCCGCGGGTGAAGACGGAGGTGAGGGTGCCGCGCGAGCCGGATTCGGCAATGTGAAGCCCGGGCACGGAACGCAGCGCATCCGTGACGTCGCGATACTGGAATTTCTCGATCTCTTCCGACGTGATGATCGTGTAGCTCGACGCCGCTTCCTTGGTCGGGATGGGCTCGATGCCGCCCGAGATCAGAAGCTCCTGTGTCTCGATTTCAGTCTCGTCCGCTTGTGCGGGTGCGGCGGCGAATGCCGCGAATGTCAGGGCCGCGAGGGCCCCCCAGCCTGTCCTGTTCATTGG
>JAHBYL010000005.1 GCA_019635955.1 Parvibaculum sp. | reverse complement strand
CCCTTTCCTGAAGGACTGGTTTGAGCGGGTTGGTGCCCGCCCGGCCGTCCGGAGGGGATTTGCCCTTGGGCGCGAATGGCGCCGGGGCACCATCGGTGACAAGACCAAGGAGGCCGAGAAGGCTCGCAAGATCCTTTTCGGTCAACGCGCACAATAGGGCGGAGCAGGGCTTAAACGTCCCTCTGCCTATGCTAAGCTTGCAGCGTCCCCGGAAACGGGGGCGCTGTTTGCCTTTCGACCCGTGGGAGAAGCCTCATGCGCGCCATCCTTACCTCGATTGCCGCCATCGGCATGTTTGCCGCGGTGCTTCCCGCTTCGGCGGCCACGGTAACGGGCACCGGCAGTCTCGTGATGAAGGACAGCTACAACTCCCAGTCTCATTGGGGTCGCCAGCTCGTGCTGCCCGCCGATGGCAAGGTCGTGCGGGTGATGTATGGCACCTACGGCTTTTCCATCGTCGACAGGAACGGCAACACCGTCGGCGACTTCCTTCTGCCGGAGATGGCGATGGGGGCCGAGATCCCGGCGGGCGAATACAGCATCGTGCCCTATGTCTGCGAAAAGCACCGGCACCACCATGTCGAGGTGACGGTCGAGTACTGAACTTTTCTCGCCCTGCAAAGATATCCCCTCTTTACAGCGTCACGCTCCACCCCCATCTGGCTTCCATCTGGGGAGGTGTGCTCGGAATTGGCCTCTGCGCTTCCCGATCTGAACAAGGGAGGGCGCAATGATCGATCTCTACACATGGACCACGCCGAACGGCCGCAAGGTCTCCATCATGCTGGAGGAGACGGGCCTGCCGTATGAAGTGCACCCCATCAATATCGGCAAGAACGAGCAGTTCGCCCCGGATTTCCTGAAGATCAGTCCCAATAACCGCATACCGGCCATCGTCGATCGCGATGCCGATAGCGGTCCCGTTTCCATTTTCGAATCCGGCGCGATCCTCATCTATCTCGCCGAGAAAACCGGCAAGTTCCTCGCGCCGAAAGGCGAGCAGCGGGCGAAGACGCTCGAATGGCTGATGTGGCAGATGGGCGGTGTCGGGCCGATGTTCGGTCAGGCCAATCATTTCCTCAACGCCGCGCCCGAGAAGCTTCCCTATGCGATCAACCGCTATCTGGACGAGGCAGCGCGGCTGCTGAAGGTGCTCGACAAGCGGCTGGGCGAGGCAGCCTACATGGGCGGCGACTATTCCATCGCCGACATGGCGACCTATCCGTGGGTGAAGGCCGCCTTCCCGCTGATCGCGCCGGCAAAGGCAGATGTCGTGGGCGAGGCCGCTAACGTGAAGCGCTGGCTCGACGCGGTCGGCGCGCGCCCGGCCGTACAGCGCGGCATGGAAGTGCCCAAGGTCTGAGGCGCGCGCGGCGTCCCTGCGTTGCAATTTTCGAACACTGCCTCACATCCGCGTTCATGATGATCGGCGCGTTAACCATTTTTTCAGCGGGGGCATAGAAATTTGCATGTGGGGACGGAGCCGGAAACTCCGTCGATAACGGCAGGGCGGACCTGCCGCGATCTGAGGAGTGGCCACATGGCTCGCATGCAAATTGAAATGCTCGACAAGAGCGGACTTGCCGCGGAAGGCGGCGGGGGCGACGCGCTTTACAATCTCGGCCTGATGTATTCCACGGGCCACGGGGTCGAGGCGGACCTTGTGACGGCGCATAAATGGTTCAACCTGGCGGCCATGAAGGGCAGCATCGCGGCGCGCGGCTGCCGGGCGGAGCTCGCGGCCGAGATGTCGGCGGCCGAGATCGCCGAGGCGCAGCGCCAGGCCCGCGAATGGCTCGCGAACCAGTAAGCCCTTACGTCGATTAGCTAAATCAGGCTTTCCGCAGGCGGAATTCCGCCTGCGACGTGCCTCTCGGTCCGGCGGTAGCCCCGCCATCGCCTTCACCGGCGTTCCCGTTCGCACCTGCGAATTCGCGGCATCGACTCCGCCGCAAAATGTTCTATGTTCCGCGCAATTGCGAAGCCTGTTTTCCGCCGCTGCCGCGACGGAAAATCGCTTCGCCTTTCCTTTTTCTGTCTGGAGTGGCCATGAACGAGGCATCCCCCCAAGAGGATGAAAAGTCGGTAGAGGATCTGGTCGATCTGCTCGATCTCGAGCGGATCGAGGAGAACCTGTTCCGCGGGCACAGCCCGGATGTGAGCTGGCAACGCGTCTTCGGCGGGCAGGTGATCGGGCAGGCGCTGGTTGCGGCCTACCGGACGGTCGAGGAGCGCGTCTGCCATTCGCTCCATGCTTATTTCATTCGGCCGGGCGACCCCAAGGTGCCCATCGTCTATGAGGTGGACCGCTCGCGCGACGGCAAGAGCTTCACCACGCGTCGCGTCGTGGCGATCCAGCACGGCAAGCAGATTTTCAATCTCGCGGCTTCCTTCCAGGTGCCGGAGACGGGCTTCGAGCATCAGGCGGACATGCCCGATGTGCCGATGCCGGAAGACCTCGCCAGCGAGCGCGAATTGCGCAAGGCGATTGCCGGCAAGCTGCCGCCGGAGATCGCAAAGCATTTCCAGCGGCCCCGGCCCATCGAGATCCGACCGGTCAATCCGCAGGATTACATCGACCCCGAGCCCATGGAGCCGCTGCAGCATGTCTGGTTCCGGGCGCGCAAAAGCGTCGGCGACAATATCCCGCTGCATCAGTGCATTCTCGCTTATGCCTCGGACATGACGCTGCTCGACACCTGCATCCGTCCGCATGGCGTGAGCTGGGTGTCCGGCAAGCTCCAGTCGGCAAGCCTCGATCATGCGATGTGGTTTCACGGGCCGTTCAGCACCGACGACTGGCTGCTCTATACGCAGGACAGCCCCAGCGCCTCGGGCGCGCGCGGCCTCAACCGGGGTTCGATCTATACGCGCGACGGCCGGCTTGTCGCCTCGGTGGCCCAGGAAGGGCTCATCCGCTATCACGGCAAGCCCAAGCCGAAGGGCTGATGCCTGAAAATTGCGGCGGCAAGCCGGGCCGGGACGGATATTGGCCTTGAAGCGCCCCGCAATCTTGGGCATACACGGAAACGCCGGAGAGGTGGCCGAGTGGCTGAAGGCGGCGGTTTGCTAAACCGTTGTACAGTGTAAAGCTGTACCGTGGGTTCGAATCCCATCCTCTCCGCCAATAAAAAGGCCCCTGAATGGGGGCCTTTTTTATTGGCGGAAGATTGGGGGGCGAGAACCCATGTTCGACAAAACGCCAAAGGCGTTTTGGGGCGTGTAGCGCGCCGCGCGATTTGGCACTTTTTTGCGGCCGATTTGGCACCGGAAATCGGCTAGTTCGAGCCTCGTTAATCGGTTGATTTGCCCGCCCGCCGCGCCGCCGATGGCGGCAAGTTCTGGCGCGGCGGCTTGACCCGAACTATGTCGAAACCGCAGAGCCGGATGTGCTCCAAGACCGCTTTTGCGACCCTCGCTCCGGCGCCATCGTCCAGCGGATGTTTCTTTCCCAGATCTGCCAGGTCGCGCTTCCGCTGCCTGATAGCGAAGCCGAGCATATGGATGAGATCGTCGTCAGGTTCGCTCAAGTCTCGCCCTCGACCGGAATCGCGTCGGCCGCCGTTACGGCCCGGATCGAGGTAAAGCGCGCCGCGAACTCCGGCCTTTCCATCGACCCCGCCTCAGTGAGGGACTTTTCCGCCAGAAGCCGGCCTGAGAAGATCACCAAAGTGCCTTCCTCCAGTTCCGCCACCGTCTCATAGAGCGGCGACCCGAAAGGGATCAGCGTATTGTCCGCGAGGTCGCTGAGGGCGTTGTTCCAGGTCGCCAAGGTCACGTCGTAGCCGGGAACCGTTACCGAGATATAGGCCGATCCGCTGCCTGTGGTTGACATGCTCTTGAGCTGGCCGATCCAGCCATCTATCACGCCGTCCCCTTTGGCCTCGGCAAGCGCCCTGTCTCGGGCCATCCTGACGGCGGTGCACTTGAGTTCATTGGGGCAAATCTTGTAGGCGTCTTGCCCGTCAACCACGGCTTGCAGGAGCGCGACCTGCCCCTCGGGCATCTGGAGGATCGCCTCGCGCTCCGAATCTGCCTCGCTACAGCCGGCCATTAGCACGACGGCCGTCAGAAGAACTAGAATACGCATCATCGCCCCACATCGCTGAAACCGGCCGCATGATGGCAATATTCGGTCGCCCGCGCCAGTCGCCCGCGCCGCCTGCACCCATTTACGATATCAAAGAGCCGAGACTGTTCCTATTCGCCCTTCGGCGCGCTCGCTGCGGCGCGCTGAAGAACATCGTGAATGAAGCGCATCTCGTCGTCGGTCGCCTTCCGATTCAGGTAGACGACGAGGGCCTTGGGGTTCTCGCCGTCTCTGCCGATACCAGGGCAGCGGAGCGGTACATGTTGCTTGCCCTCGAATGGCAAGACCTCAGCCATCAACCTTCCTCCTCGTCGTCCTCCCATGGCTCCCAGGCATTGTGGAGAACCCCATCCGCGCGAAGCGGGATCATTTCTTCCGGCTCGGGAATGACGACATGGCCATCGCCTAAGTCGGCGGTGAAGGGCGGGCCGTAATACATGGTGACCCACTGTCCATACTTGTCCTTGTGGATTGCGATCAGCGCGCCGCCTGGCTCGTAGTTCGCCGCCCAATGTGCGTTGCCTTGAGAAGCGTATGTCTGTGCCGCCGCGAGCTTTTCGACCGGCCAGATAAGAATGAGATTTCCACCTGGGCTTTGCGTCACTTTTGGTCCTTTCTAGAGATAAAATCGTTGGCGGGCCGCTTCAAACCACGGCTGAGACGCGTTCCATTTTTCGGTCGAAAGCGCGCGCGTGATTCCGACGGCCGCGAGCCCAATCTGAGCGAATTGCGAGGCCGTCGCGTTCGGGTTCGCGCCGATGCGCGCGCGCGAGCCGCCCGTGTTTGGGCTAACATTCTCGATAGCTGAAAGCATACTTCCGATTTGCGCCCGAACCGTCGTTTCCGTAAACAGCCCGCGAACGATATGTGCTCCCGAGAAATCGACGGTTCCTTCGGTACTCCCAACTGTACCGCTGCCGAGCCCCTGACTGACACCGAACCGATTTGTTCCATCGGGTGCATTGCGTAAAAGGCGGCGACCGGAGTTGTTGCTGTTGCCCATGCCCCAGATTGAGCGCGTTGCGCCATCGCTTCCGGTCAGGTCTTGTCTCACCACGGCGATAATTTCGCAGGGCGCGGAACCGGTGGCATATGGGTTGGACAAAGCTTCTAGACAATCGTCGATGCCGTCGAATATTGCAATCCCCCGAGCGTCATAGGCAGGCCGCTGTGAGGAAAAGGCTTGTGAGAAGGTGAGCCCTGCAATGGGGTCGAAAATTGCTGATACGCGGCCGAGCGAAAGCGTCAGAGTTGAAACAGCCGCGAAATCAATAAGTCCTAGAAGATCGCCCCCGAACACCTGCTGCGGCGTAGGGATCGCCGGCACGGCATGGTGGCGCCTATGCCGTCTCCGCTGAAGTGAGGCAAGGGGCAGGCCCAAGGTCATTCCAGCTCCGACACTTCCACAGGAACGTCTTCCGTTCCTACCCGGATGATCGCGAGATGCGTGTCGGGGCCATCGCCGAGCGATCTTACCAGGCGCTCGCCGGCGTCGAGGAAATGCGAGGTCGCCGAAGCCTCGACATTTTCGTCGCCCGTCTCGTAGCGCATCGCTTCGCCCGCATAAATTTCAATGACCTGCGTGCCCGGCGTGAAGGGCCCGATTGTCGAGGTCGCGGCGGCCGCAACGCCCTGTTTCGCGCCACCCGGCCGCACCCGCAGCGCGGGCACGGGATGCGAGAGATTGTCGAGTGGCATCTTCAGTTTTCGGGTTGTCATCGACTACTCCTTCAGGATGATTTCAAAATCCCACTGCGCAGGATTGCCGGTCACAAAGTTTCCGCTGCCAGAGCGATCCCAGATCACAAAGCCGCCCCAGCCGAAGAGGTAGCCGAAGTTAACGGAGTCCCACCACACCTCAGGGCCATACTCCACCGACGTGACCGTAAAATACTTGTGAAGCGGAAGCCGCAGACCAGCGGTGAAGCCGTTGTTGTTCACCTTGCAGATTAGGTTCGTCACAGCTTCCTTGGGAATCCAAGGAAGATCGTGAGGCCCGTTAAACGTGCCGCCGGACGTCGTGGGATAGGGCCCGAATGTGATGCTTCGCTTCGCAGCTTGATCGACATAGAGCTTGGTGGCGGCGCCAAGATCGTCCGTCGGGTGATCTGGCAGGAGCAGCTTCCCATCGGCGCCGAAAGTGTAGCGATGGAGAACTGCGTCGGCGGCCGAAAGGAAGGTGAGATAGAGATCGCCGAGCGCGTTCGAGGCGCCTCGGATGCTTTGCCAGGCGGCCCGCACTCCCGAACCGCTGCCGCGCAGAAAGCGCTGATGATCGACGACGGCGGCGGCGGTGTTGTTGCTGTTTCTCAGCGTGAGCTGAAGAGCGGCGAGGGCGATGACAAGCGCGCCGGACATTTCGTCACCGGCTTTCGCGAGTTTACCCGCGAGAGCATTTGTCACGGTCGTTGCGAAGTCGGCGTCGTTGCCGAGAGCGGCGGCCAGCTCGACCAGCGTGTCGAGCGCGCCAGGCGCGGAGCCGACGAGGTCTTCAATCGCCTGCTTGAGAGCCGCCATTGTGGCGACTTGATCGGTGTTGGTGCCCGGTTCCGCTGTCGGGGCAGTCGGCACACCTGTCAGTTCCGGCGAGTCGAGTGGCGCGAGCAACGCCACCTGCGCAAAGAACGCGGTAAGCGCACCCGCGAGCTGGCCATTATCTTCGGGGTCGAGCTCCAAGCCGAAAGCTTCAATGGCCCGCGCTACTTCTTCCTGCGTCGCGTTGAACCACTCGGCGGACAGCTTCGTCGGTGCCTCACCGGCCAAAACGTTGCCTGCCTTGAAGCCATGTTTCCCCGGCCCGAAAAGATCGACCGCCTTCGTTGCTGTATCGATGCGCTTCATTCCGCGTCTCCGTAGCCGAACTGAACGATAAGATGAGAATGCGTGCGGCGGCGAAGCGCGCATTCGAGAACTTCGTTGCCCCATGAACGGAGCGGGTCTTCGCATGACATATCGACCGTCGCTTCCCTGATGGTGACTTCGGGGGCATTTACGCGATAGGCGTAAGCCCACTCTTCGGTGTAGAGAATATCCTCGCAGCCGCTCTCGCAGCTAAACGGAACGAATTCCGTTATCGTCACGTCGTATCCCAGTGCCGCCGCAAGGCCGGTCAGGAAAGGGATCGACTGTCCGCCTCGCGTCGTTACCTTCTGGATGACACGCTCGCGGCGACCCTCGAAAGTTTGATCGATGCCGGCGCAGGCATCCGGAAGGCCGTAGGCGCGTTCCCATTCGGGAAGCGCGATATCCGTCGTATTCGGATCGAGTTCGTCTTCGAGGGAGGTCAGAAGCTCGTCGATGCGTGCCATCTCGCGGGCCGCTGGATCGAGCAAGGCTCGCAGCATGCTTCCCTCTTCTCGCGGCCAGGCGGGGCCGGAAGGCAGGAGCGAAAGAAGGAGATCGCGATAGGCGGCCGTGTTCATCATGGCGCGGCCCATGTGATCGTACCCAGCCGCGCGATATGGCCCGCGTCGGTGGAAATTTCTTCGGGCACGCCGCCGAACTTGTGCGAGTACTGGCCGGTCGCCGACGAGATCGCATCCGAAAGCCGCGAGCGCGGCAAAGTGCCGCCCGGCTCGGCTTCGCGGATGAAGAAGTCGCGGGCCTCCGCCTCCACGGCCGCGCGCACGGCCGTCGTGTCCGGTGACACCTCAATGGTGAGGTCGATCTCCGTGACGGCCGGCACGAAGAGATAGAGGTGAGCCGTCACCGGACGTTGAACCAGGAGGTGGACCTCCACCGCATCGATTGTCGGTTCGTCGGGGATAGAGCCATCCGGCATGACGAAGGCCACACCGACCGTGCCCGGCCCCATATGCCGCGGATAGACCCAGACGCGGGTCTTCCCCGTGACTTCCTGAACCCACGCCCGCCAATCGGCATCGTTGCCGCCGTCCGCGTCTTCCTGCATGCGCTCGATGATGCGGGCGCGGAGGGATTCGTCGAGTTCCACGTCGTCGCCACCAGCAAGACCGGGCGCGGTGATCGTCGCTTGCGAGTGAACGCCGCCCACTGGCGATACGAGCGTCAGTTTCGTCGCCGTCGGCGTGTTGCCCGCCGCGCCGGCGGTGCTCGCAGTGACATTTCCAATCGCGGTGCCATCGCCCGCGATTGTTGTATCTTCAAGCGTTACGAAGCGGGCGTCGTCAGCGCGGCGGAGTTCGCTTCCGGCCGGGATTGCGGCACCAGGCGCGCCGGTGAACGAGATCGAGCCGGCGGCGGCGAGTGCCGGACGGCGCGTCACTATCGGGCGGCAGAGAGCGCCGTGCCTCTCCAGATACTCCGCTTCGGCGGTGTCCGGAAAGCGCTGGAGGAAGACATACTCGATCCGGCCTTGCAACTCGTGCGAGGTCATGGCGATTGCCCGGACGATTGCACCCTCGACACTGCGCAGGCTCCGGGGGTCGCTGCCGCTGATAACGGTTTCCATTTCGGTTGCGAGCCGGGCTCGGATTTGCTGGGGCGTGGAACGCGGCTGTGGCATCAGGCACCTGTCACGACGATGTGAGAGTAGGTTTCCGTCCGCGCGTCGGGCATGACGACGGCGATAGCAATACCCAGACGGCCGACCGCGACCCATTCTGCGGAGACTTCCACCGCCCGCGCCACGCCGCGCGTGACGATCCATTCCAGCGCTTCGCGAGTGTAGTCAATGGCACGGCGGCGCGTCTCTTCCGTCTGCTTCGCCCGGCGAAGAAGCCAGAGCCGCGAACCGATGCGGTCTCCATCTTCGGAGAGTGTGTCGCCCACCCAGCCGCGCCGTTCGCTCTCGCCTGAGGGAAGCTTGTCGTCCGCCCGTGCGCGAGCGTCGGTGAACAGCGAAATGAGAATGGCCGTGCGGAGCGTATTGTCGGCGGCAAGGCCAGTGGCGGTTCCCACAAGATCGGCCGTCTGAAATCTCTCGTTCCATTCGAGCGCAATCATGATCCGGCCATCGTCTGGTTGGGCGGGTTGGTGCTGCCGACATTGTTCTCAGGATGCGTGTGACCGTTGAAGACGGAACGCATTCCGCTCATGGTCTGGCCGACGCCGCTGTCGCAGAGATCGCGGATTTCGCCGGTCACTTCGAGAAGCGGCGTCTCCATGCGCACCTTCTCGGCATTCATGATCGTCACGGGCTTTCCCGCGCCGCGAATGACAATGCCGTCGCGGGTCAAATGCACTTCCTGGCCGAGATCGTCATAGATGATGACCTCACCTTGGCGCAGGCCCTTCTTGCGGCGTGCGGCATCGTCCAGGGCGACGATGACCGGATGCGAGCGGTTGCCGGAGAGGAAGGCGACGAGTGCCGTCGCACCGGCGAAGGGATGCGAGCTGAACCCATATTCCTGCAAGCGCACCGCGTCGTCGCGGACCTCACCTTTCAGCACTTCAATCTGCACCCGCTGGAAGCCGCCTGTGTCATCGAAGAGAAGGGCGCGGGCCTTTGCGAGCATAAGCATTACGCGATCACGCAGCGTTCGGTCAGTCATGCTCACCTCCACACCGAATCCGGATAGGCATCCGCGCTGCCTTCACCGCTGTCGCCGCTCTTCTCCTCGGCTTCGGCAAGGAGATCGAATGCTTCGCTCGGCGTGACCTCCAGCTCCGTTTCGCGGCCACCCTCTTCGGTGAGCCGGTGCGTAACGGCCACGATGAGAAGTTCCTCGTCGATGTTCATGTATTCGTCGCGGACGTGAACCGTCGTGTTTGGCATCCAGAAGTCGCCGCCCTCGTCGCGCCAGCCCGCCACGCCGTAGGAGACGCTTGCACCACGGCCGCGCGCGACTGCCTTGTGCCACGCCGCCCGGTCGCCGAGCGTCTGGCCGGGGCCCGGCTCCTCTCCAACAATCACCGTGGGGCGATAGCGGGCAATCGCCTCGTCAGTCGCGCGGCCTTCGGGCTGAAGTTCGCTCTCGCTGTCGAGTTCGTCGCCGCTCTCCTGCTGGCCGCGCACGACGACGAGGCTGAAGCGCCCGGCATGGTTGAAGCTGCCGGAGGCCGATTTGATGTTGTCGCCCAGGCGAAGCGAACCGCTCGCCGCGCCGGAGAGCCCCGCCCGCGTGATAACCAGTTCGCGGCGGCCGTCGCCGAAGGCGAGCACCGCCCGTTGCCTCGCCGCGCGCTCAATGGCCGCCCAGGCGGTCTCCCCCGGTTGGATCGCGAAGCGGGCGAAGGCGGCGCCCGTGTCGCACTCCGCGCGGACGGTCAAGCCGTAGGGTTCGCAGAGCTTTTGTGCCAGGGCGGAGAGCGTGAGATTGCGAAACTCGTGCGGGCCGTCCACCGCCGCCGCACAATCGATGATGTCGGCCATCGCGCAACGGGTTTCGATATTGACCTCGTGATTGTCCGGGTCGTAGTTCGTCGTCAACCCGTCGATATAGCCTGCCGCCTTTTCAGTGCCGCCCAGGGAAAGCGAATAGGGAGCTCCCTGCCGGATCGGCCTCCGCGCGGCGAGCCCGGCCCATTTCTCCGTCACCTTGAGGGACAGGATCGCCGCACAGTCGTCGATGCGGCGCGTGAAGGCGAATGTCTGCCACCCGCCATAGATCGTGCCATCGACTGTCAGATCCACAGCGTCACTCATCGACAAGAACCTCCAGCGGACGGCCGCCGGGCACGAAACCCGGATGGCGGACGCGGTTCCGGGCGACGATCTCGCCAGCACGGTCGAAAAGGCTCGTCAGTTCATCGCCGTCCAGGCGATAGGCAACGAGAAGCGAGCTTTCCGTTTGAGCGGGCGTCGTCGTCTGGAGGCGAGGCAGCGGCAGGGCGCGGACGGCCACATCACGAGTCACGGCCGCGCGAAGATCGGCCATACGCTTCCAGCTCGTTTCGTCGGCCGTGCTTTCGGAAAGGCCCGCCAGCACGGCGGACATGTCGTCCCGCCACGCCTCCGCCTCTTCGCGGCTTTGCCAACCCGCTGCCGTACCCGCCGCCACCGCCTCAATCGCTGCCGCCGCGCGCACGAGCTGGAGAAGGGCACCATCATTGCGAGCCGCAACCGCACGCGCCGGCGTGGTTACTGGCGTGGCGGGAAGGACAAGGCCGGCGGGCCGGGCGAGAGAAAGCAATAGGGCCGAACCGTTCGGGGCGGCGGTGGCGGCCGAGACGAAACCATAAAGCTCGCCAGCGAGGGCAGATGGCGCGGCGAGGAGCGCGTCGGACGGGTTTGCCAGTCGCGCGGCGGATGCGGCGGCACCGGCGACAATCGAGGTCGCCGCCCAGCCCCGGAAACGCCCAATGATCGTGGCGGAGAGGGTTGAGAGCGAAGCCCGCGCCGATTCCAGGACCAGCGCATGCTGACCCGCCACCGCAAAGGCGCCGGCGAACTCATCGATCACGGCCGTTCTGGTAATCGCAGCGGCGGAATTGACCCGCGCCTCAGTATCGACGCGAGATGTGGGCGAGGCTTCACCGCCCGCTCGCTGGAACGGGATGGAGTACCGGAGAATGCGGCCTTCACGGGTCGAGAGAGCGGAGCGGACAGGTCCGATGACCACCGCGTCAAGCTCGCCATAGAGAGGATGGACGAGGCGGCCGGTAGCCTGTTCGGTGAGGGCGGCATCGAAGGCGCGCGACTGCACATCGAGATCGTCGCCATAGAGAAGGGCTTCGATAGTGAAGCTCTCCGGCAGGGCGCCAAGGAATTCATGCACCGGCTCGGTTCGAAGCGTCATGCCGTGCGAGACGGTGCGCGGGCCGAATTCCTTGGCGGCGAGGTCCACGAAGAAGGGGACGCCGCGAAAGCTGGCCGGGCGAAGACGGTCGAAGAAGCTCATGACGCCATCGCCTTTCCGGTATCGACCGAAATCGGCACGCGGGGATTGTCGGCCTTCACCTTCTTGACGCGGATACGCTCATCATCGACGCCGATCCGCAGTTCGCCGCCGACTTCGCTTCGTGCGGCCACGGGCACGGCCGCCGCGCCTGTCGGCGCGCCGGGCGGCGTGTCGTCGCCTCCCAGGCCGATGAACTTTCCGGCTTTGGCCGCGAAGCTGCCAATGCCCTCCACAATCGCCAGCACCGGCCGGAAGAGAACGGAGAACCAATCGACCCAGCCCGTGAGGAAGGACTTCAGCCCCTCAAAGGCGCGTGTGAAGTCAAGCGTGAAGAGGCCGACGACGATCTCCACGAAACCGGAGAAGATTTTGCCGAGCGAGGAAAGCGCATCGGCAAAGAAGGGGACGATATCGCCCCAGTTCCGATAGATGAGATAGGCGGCGCCAGCGAGCGCGGTGGCTGCAACGACAACGAGGCCGATAGGGTTGGCGATCAACACGGCGTTGAAAACGCCCATGATGCCCGCGCCCATCTTCAGCGCTAGAAAGAGATGCCCGAGCATCGAAATCAGGCCGCCAATCGCCATGCGGCCGAGCGCGAAGGTGGTAAGCGCGATGGCCTTGCCAAGCCCGCCAAAGGCGAAGATGAGCTTGGCGATGGAGAAGACGAGCTTGCCGCCGATGAGCACGCCCATGATGAGGAGGGCGGCGTTGGCGGGCCCGACAAGATCGGAGACCCAACGCAGGGCAGCGAGGAAGGGCGCAAAGGCGCTGCGGATGCCACGCAGCACCTCAAGCACCGTTTCGATGTAGCCCGGAAGACTGCGAATGAAATCGGCGATGCCGGTGTCGATGAGTTCGCGATTGGCGATGACCCATTCCCGAAAGGAGACGAGAAGAGGATTGATGATCGGCAGGAGATAGCCCGCAATGATATTGCCGATGCCCGCGAGCACGGCAAACAGTCGAGAGAGGTTGTCGTTGAACTCGGTGCTTTGCTCTATTGCCTCGTCACCGATGACGCGGCCCAGCCGCTCGGCTTCATCTCCCATTTCACGGAGACCGGCTGCCCCACTATTCAGGAGAGGGATGAGCGTTCTGCCCGCGCCGCCGAACAGCTTCTCGGCATATGCGGCCTTCCTTTGATCGTCTGCCATGTTGGCATAGCGTTCCGAAATCTCGGCCAGCAAAGTGCTCGTGGATTTGACCTTGCCCTCGTTGTCGAGAAGCGAAATGCCGAGCGCGCGGAAGGACTCCTGGGCCTCCTTGTTGCCCCTAACAGCCATGACAGTCCGCTTGTTCAGATCGACGAGTGCCGCCTCCATGATTTCCGCACTGCCACCGGAAAGCTCGGCGGCATAAGCGGCGCGCTGCCACTCTCGCGACGTCATACCGACACGCTGGGCGCTCTTGCCCGCCGCATCGCCGGCATTTGCCGCGCGCTTCGTCAGCGCGAAGAGAGCGCCGCCGACAAGGCCGACGCCGGCAACGATCCTCTTTGCCATGGTCGATACGTCGCGGCCGACGGCCTGAAAGGACTTGCCGACATTGGCGGCGGACGAGGCTATCCGCGAGAAGCCGAGATCGGCATTGAGGCGGCGCGCTGAAGCCGCGATCCGCCTTGCAGGGGCGGACACGCGGTCAACAAGCTCCAGAATGACGCCGAGATTAATCAATTTCCGGCTCCGATCCGCTTCTGCCAGGCGCGCGCCTGGCTAACCCAGAACCTCAGCTCGGCTGGGCCCCATCGTTCCCAACCGGCTGGGAACCCGAAAGTCCCTGCAACAAAGCCGATGCTTTCCCTCCAGTCCGGAGGGAAGCGGGCAAAAAACTTTCGAGCTTCCCCAGGGCAGCAATGAGGTCTTCGAGGTCGAGGCGGTCGATGTCCTTGTGGGCCATGTTGATCGAGCGGGCGAGTAGGGCCCGGACGAGTGAGCCTTGCCCGGCCTCGCCGCCCGCATCGAGGGCGGCGAAGAGATCACCCGCGACGAGCGGGCGGAAGGTCAGCGTGTCGATGTTCTCGACGATCTCACCGGTTTCTTTCGTCTTTCGGGTGAGCGGCTTTGTCAGTGTAAGCGTGTTGTCCATTAGAGAAGTTCCTCCGCCGGATCGCCGTTGATGACGATGGTGACTTCGCCGCCCGCGCCATCCTTCAGCGTCGTGGTATCGGTACGGAAGGCATTGCGGATGACGTAGGATTGGCCGGTGTCGCACTCGAAGATGACCGTCGCGTTTTTCAGGTCGCGTAAGTCAGCGAGCGACATGCCAGCCTCAAGCGAAGTCGTGCAGTTGATAACGGATGGAACAAGTTCCTCCGCCCTGCCGATCTTCGAGCCGGTGACGACGGTATTGTTCTTGATCCCGCCGAGATCGAGAGAAGCGCCGGGCGCCGTCTCGATAGTCTTGCCGTTGGCCGAGATTTTGGCCCGGCCGAGAAACTGCGTCATGTTGCCTCCTAGAGGATGAACTGGATGGCCGCCGCCGTGACGCGGAGCTGGTTGATGAGGTTCGCGGGGACGAGAACGTTGAAGCGCGTCGGGTCGGTCGAGGAAATCTCCACCCTCGCATCGCGCTTGAACTGCTCGATATCTTCGATAAGCCCGAGTTCGAGCCAGTCACCCGCCAGTGCAATCAGCTCGCCACGTGCCATTTTCGGCGTGACGACGTTCGGTCCGCGCGATCCATCCCTTCCGACCTTTTTGCGACGGAAGCGCGAACTCCAGCGGGCACGCATCGTGTAGCGCAGGTAGGAGAGCGTCCGCAGGGTTTCGCTGTCGAGATAGGAGCGATCGGAGAGGCCGTTCCCGTCCACGCGATAGCCTGTGACCGCGCGCTCGATGACGACATTGCCCGCAGCATCGACGGTGAAAGTCGCGATACCGTTGTGAAGCAGGATGTCGCGCTCTTCGCGGGTGAAGATGTCGGGCTTTGCGGGCGGCTTGATCCCGGTCAGGATGATGTCGCTAACGGGCTGCGCCGGATCGATGCCCGCCGCGAACGCCGCCGCGCCGGCATAGGCCGCCGCCCACTCGCACGGCGTATCGAGCGCCTTGTGTGCGCCCATCGTGGTGACCCAGGGCGAATTCCGGGTGAGCCCATGCGCAGCAAGCGCGCCCTGCGAGCCCCGCTTGCAGGCATATGCGATGCTGTCGATCATCTTCATCGGCCCGGAGCGAAGGCGCAGCTCGGTTTCGAGAGCCCCGAGATTCGCAGCGTCCGTCCAGGGCATGACGTAGGTCGTGTACCATTCGTCGCCAATCGCGGCGAAAACATCGGTCACGTTCGGGTTGCCCGCGCCGGCCGCCATCGCCGTGACGACGATCCCGACGCCTGCCGGCAGCTTCTCATCGGCGTAGTAGCTGGCGCGAAGGTCGATATCGTTGCCGCATTCGCCCTTGTTCCGCGCCGTGACGACGACAAGCGTAGCGTCTTCGCCATCGACGGCAGCCGTCACCGGAAGATCGGCATTCGCGTTGATAGCAGCGGCGGCGCCCGTCGCAATTTCGGTGGCCGTGTCGGTCGCCGCGACACCAACCTGAATACGCTCGCCCGCGACATAGAGCGAAATGACGCCAGCCGCCGTTGCCGGACCGGAGAATTTGAGCGATCCGGCCGCCGCGACACTTGCGCCGGCGTCGTCCAGGAAGACAGCCCACATTTCCGTCGTGCTGTTGACCCGTTTCAGCGCGCGGATCATGCGATGCGCCATGCTGCCCTGTCCGCCAAGAGCGGCGGCCTGCCTGTGATCGAAGACGAGAATGGGCCGGTCGGTTTCTGCCGTTCCGGCCGCGAGCTTCTGGCCGATCACGAGAATTCGGTGAGGCATCAGGGCAAGACCCTGTATCGCATGCGAATTGTCGAACTCGATGAAGGTGCCCGGCGTCAGGAGATCGACCGGAATGTTCTCAAACAGGATATCGCCCATCTACGCGGTTCCTTCCTTGCGCTGGCGGCTGGGAGCTTTAGGCGCTGGCACGATCTCGATATCGTCGTCGCGCTTGCGGCGTTCCCAGTACGATGTGAAAATCACGAGCTTGCCGGTAGGCGGAAGCTCTTCCTTTGTGCCGGGCATGTTGACGACACGGCCGGGCTTCGGCTTGACCCAGACCTTGACGGTCTCGCTCATCAGCTTTCCTCTTCCTGGTGGAGGTTGGTGAGATGATCGGAAGCGGCGGCGGCGTCATCGTCCGGCAGCTCCGGTCCGGTTTTATCGCGCGGCGGCAACTCCCAATTCGTATGAATGGTCACGAGATCATCGAGAGCGCTTTCGTCGTCGTTCCGCTCGACATGCTCAGTGGTGAGGCCGAGCTGCACACCGTGACACAGCACGCCTGCCATCATGTAGGGGCGGCTTTCGAGCAACTGGAGGCCCTGTTCCGCGCCCGCCTGGGCGGGCTCCGGGTTCAGCAAGCCACCTAGAGTGAGATCGAGCGCGAAGGCTGCCGTTGCCGCATCCACTAGCGCGTCCATAACGATCTCGCTCGATGCCTCGTCCACGATGGCGAGAAAACCGGCGATGCGCCATTCCGTCGTGACGAGCATCGTCGAGTTGAGATATGGGCGGCGGCGGAAGCCGATGCGGCGGATGTGCCAGCCGCGAATATGCGTGGTGCCGCCGCTTTCCCAGGCATAGAAGGTGCGGAAGGGCATCTCCTTTGCCGCGTATCGCTCGAAACGATGAACGCGGCCGATGGCGGGCACGGTTTCGAGGCGCGCCGCGATTGCTTCTCTGATTAGCGTCGAGCCCGTCATCGCGCGGCCTCTTCCAGCCGTGCCAGGGCGCGCCGCGCGGCGGCCTCATAAAAGGCGACAACCTGACCTTCGGCTGCCTTCACGCCATCGCGGAACATATACGCACCGGAAGTTCCACGAGCGGCGATCTTGAAGCGGACGGCGCGGGCGACCTCCTCGGCTTCCTCGCCTCGCTTCCCGAGCTTCCGTGTCACCCAGTCGATCAACGGCTCGATTGGCGCCCAGTGCGGCTTCGAGCCGTGCTCGACCGGCGCGGCATAGGCGAGGCTCGTCGCGACCTGCCCGCGTACCGCTTGCGCGGAGACGACAACAGGCATCGCGCCTATGCTCTCACGCAACGTTGCCGCACCGCTCGTGGGCGTGCGCTCCTTCACCTCGCGCTCGATGAGCATGGTACTCTCGACCGTCGCCGCAACTGCTTCTTCGAGGAAGAAAGCGGGGCACTTCTCAAGCGCCTCTGCAATCGTCGCGCCGCGAAGGGAAACGTGAAGGTCATCCGTCACAGCCGGGGTCTCCGCTGTGTTACGCGACGGCCACCATCCGACGCGGCCGTCGGTTGCGGGACCGTAACGCTGGCGGGCCGGGTGCGCTTCGGGTCGAGGCCGAGGATTTCGAAATAGCGTGCCCGAAGCCGCTCGGCGCGGCGGGCGTAATTGTCGGGCTTCGTTCCGTGCTGAACCGCGTCGGCCGCGATGAGCGGGTTGCCGTCGCCGGATGTATCTGCGGCGAGCTGGTCGAAGAGAAGAGCGGCGGCATAGCTCGCCACCGCCTCACGATCCGGCTCCGGCACCGTGTCGATCTCATCGGTAACGCGGTGCGGCCCGAGGATGGTGAGGCGGATAGTCGCGCCGGCGGGAAGTCCACCGGGGAAAATCAGTTCCGCCGCATCCGGCGCGTCATAGCGCTGCCAGCTCTGGCGGGGGAGATATTGCGGGGGAATGCTGCCAATCGGATACTCGATTGCCGAGACGCTGCCTTCGGCCGGCCAGCCGAGCCGCGATGCGATGGCGAGAGTTTCGTCACGCACGGTCTTGTACGGGCGGTCCTTTCCGTACTGCGCCAGAGCAAGATCGAGCGCGCGGCCGAGCTGCGCATCGTTCACGCGGTCGCGTTCGTCGCGCAAGAGATCGCTCGTGATTGTGAGGAAGTCGTCTCTCATTTGCCTGGACCGCTGGAGGAAAAAAGCGCCGGGCGCATACCGCCCGGCGCTGTCTCGTGAGACGGCGCACTTAGCCGTCGGCAACGACGGACTTGTAGACGCCGCGATAGTCGAGAACGTTGCCGCCATAGATATGGCGAAGCTTGTACGTCACCTTGTCGGCGGTGAAGAGAGAGCCGACGGTCGGGCTGTCCTGGACGAAGAGTTCGGGTTCCTCATTGCCATCGAGGAAACCAAGCTCGATGAGAGGAATGTCGGCCACATCCGCCGAAACTGCCCAGTCGGTCGGGTCCGTCCAGTACCAGACCGGAATGATCTCCGGCACGAGCGACTGCACGAAAGTCTTGTCGTTGTTGGTGGAGCGCTGAAAGAGATTGTAGGCCGTCTCTTCGAGTCCGGGCGGAAGCCAGAGATATTTCGGGCCGACGCCGATAGGATCGGTAGCGCCATACTCGGTCTGCTGAACCATGGCGAGCCGCGCGGCCGCATAGGACTGGGCGGCAAGAGCCGCCGAGCCGAGGTTGCCGTGATCCGCGTGGAAGAGCGCCTTGGTGTCGTAGATCGTCGGGTTCGTGCGGATGAAGTCGAGCACGAACTTCGCCAGCGTCCGCTTCGCCGCGCGGGCGAGCTTGCCGGGGATACGCTGGATGGCGCCGACGTCATCGTTCTTGATCATTTCCAGCGTGATCGTCTCCAGGCCGCCGCGCTTCGTGACCGCATACTCGGCCTTCTCATCGGTCGGCGAGGTGAGCGCAACGTAGTCCGCCCCTTCCGCCACGGCCGGCATGTCGCCATAACCGCCGATACGTGTCCGCTCCTGCTTGCGGAAATCGGTGACGGGGACCGGTGTGCCGGTAAGACGCTTCCAGAAATCGTATTCCACGGCGCTGCGGTACTCGGCGACCATGCGGCGATGAATGCCGTCGCCGAGGACTTCGGAGAAGGATGAGCTGTTGAGAGCTTCCGCGATACGCACGGCATCGCGCGCGCGGCCCGTCACATGGCGGTCGCCCGTGATCTCGACATAGCACTCCTTGAACGAGCGCGCGTGCCGATGATGCTCATGCGACGGGTCGAAGAATGCGTCGAGCATGTCCGCGATCTTGTCCGGCCGGGACTCACTCTCGATGAAATGCCCGCCGTCGCCGAGATCGAGCACATGCCCGCGACGATTGCCGGTCGACGAAAGATAGTCGGCCTCTTCCTTGATCGCCTGTGTCACCTGCGCATCGGAGAAGCTCTTGGCTTCCGCGAAACGCGCAATGAGGCGCTGCTTTGCAAGCGCAGGGAGCTTCGAGGCATTGACAGCCTCACGCATCCGCGCGCGACGCTCGACCGCTTCAACCAGCGAAGCCGCGTTGTCTTCATCCTCATCCTTCACCGCTTCCGCGAGAAGGGCCTTCAGTTCGTCGTCGGTCAGGGCGGCGATGTCCTTGCCTTCCAGCAAGTGAGGCGCGTTTGCCTGGATAAGCGCGATGATTTCGTCGCGATCCATTACCTTCTTTCCTTCCTCTCCCAGCGCTTCAAGGAACGAAATGACCTCGCCGCCCGCGCCGGGCTCCACGATGAGGTCAACGGAATTGACTTTGGTGAAGGCTTCCAGGACGCGAACGCCGTTCGCGCCCTTGCGGGCCGAGCCATTCGCGTCGATGGAAAGCCCGAAGAG
Organism: Parvibaculum sp.; assembly: GCA_019635955.1. Taxonomy (GTDB): domain Bacteria; phylum Pseudomonadota; class Alphaproteobacteria; order Parvibaculales; family Parvibaculaceae; genus Parvibaculum. The sequence goes on along the minus strand of JAHBYL010000005.1, from coordinate 78,415 downwards.
TTTCGAGAGGCCCTTCTTGGTGGCCTCGCGAAGACGGACGGCGGAGGGATCATCCTCGCCCACGATCAATGTGAGCTTGGCGCGGATTTCGCCGCTGTCGGGAAGCTGGCCTTCAACGAAGACAGGTTCGGAAAGCGCGCCAAGCAGGTTCCGCACATCCTTGCCGCCTTCGCGGAGATGTTCGAGATCGGACTTCACGAAGACGCGCACGCCATCGAAGAGCGGCACGGCCTCACGAAGAACCGCATCGGAATAGAAATTCCGGTTGCCGCTCATGCCGGCGCGTATGACGCGAACGAGGTAGCTCCCCTCGCTGCCATCCACCGCTTCAACGACGGTCGCCGCCAGAGTGGCGGCCGTGTCGGGAGCGGCGGGCGGAGGCGTGTCGCCAATCGGATGGAACTCGCGCGTCACTTCGACCGGATTGCCGAGCGCCACATCCTGACCCGAGATCGTGTAGCCGTAGGACATGAGCTTGCCGTCGATCTCGACGACGACGTTTTCGGCGTAGAGAGCGACGACGTAAGGCCATGGGTCGTCATCGCCCGAAAGCTTCAGCACCTCGCGAATCTTGCCCTGGAGCAAATCGCGGACGGTCAGCATGTCGGGCTCGGTGGCCTCGCGAAGGCGGACGCCGGAGACGCCGCGTTTGCCGAGCAGCTTTTTCAGTTGCTCGCGCTTCATGCGTCACCGCCGGTGCGGAGCTTGCGACCATCGACGGTCACGATGGTGCCGGTTTTGAGACTGACCGCATGGATGTAGCCGGCGGGCACGCCGAGCTTCTTCGCCAGGGCGAGTTCGTCCTTCGTGAACTCGCGGGAAGGCTTGCGCTCGGGAAGCTCCGTCATGGCCTTCTCATTGGTGGCTGTCTCCAGCTCGCCAATACGGCCGATAAGGGTCTTTGCCGCCGCGTCGGCTTCGGCGAGCTTTTCGGCGGCGGTCTTGTTTGCCGCTTCCAGCTCCGCGATGCGGGCCTTGAGGGCGGCGGTATCTTCGGCGGCGTCACCGCCGTTCGCAGTTTTCTGAGACACGCTCTTGCTCCGTCGTGATTGGTGTGGCTACCCTCGCGACGCAGGCCGTGTCTCTCTAGCCGGAAGCGCTTCCGGCAAGGCGCGACCGGCCGGGTCGCCGCCGGCCCGAGCAAGCGGAAATTCCAGCCCAAAATCCCTCGCACCACGGCCCGCGCCGAGCCGGAGCCGAGCCCCCGCAAACAGCCCGGTTGTTAATCGGGTTGTTAATCGCGCTGGAGAGGCGTTTGAGGTTTTCGGGTGGTCGGGGAGGGGGAAGGCGTCCCGGCGATCCTGACGCAAATCAGAGGGCGTTCGCGATATCCCGCTTTTGCCGGTTTGCGGCGATCTCCTCCGGTGTGAAGTCTTGACGGTCCGGCCGCATGACTTCCCAGCTCTCCATGAAGGGTATCGAGCTGCATCCACAGTTGATCGTGTGCTTTGCCGGACCGGCCGGGTCGCGAGGGTGCATGAGCTGGGTTCCGTCGGGCAAGTCGAAGGGTTTGTCCACATCTCTTACCTGGCCGTCGACGAGATCGTGCTCGATGCGGCTATGTGTCTTGCCGGATCGTCGCCATTGCTTTTTCAGGCCGGGCAGGATCGCAGCGGCCTGTTCCTGCCGCTCCTGGGCGGCGGTGGAGAAGGCCGTGCCGAGCTGATGCCGTGTGATCGTCGCCGCACGGTCGAGCCCGCCCGTCTGGAGCTGGCCGGCAATCTTCTGCGCTGCTTGAAACGGCGTCTGCGTGCCGATGGCCGCTTGTGCCAATTCGCTGTTGATGGTGTTCGCGAGCTTCACCGTCACATCCACAATGCGGTCCGTCGTGAATCGCCGCATGGCGAGGAGGCGGCGGTTGTCGATGGCAAAAAGGTCTGCCGATATGTCGATGGCGGCCGATGCGAGAGGCTTGTCGATGAGGGCCACGCCCGCCGTCCAGCTCGATGAGAGACCCGATTGCAGCACGGCATTGGCGCCAGCCTCCAACTCGGCGAGCGCACGGGCGACCGACATCTGAAGCTGAACGAGCTGCCACCGCCGATAGTCGGAAGGAGCGCCGGACAGGATTTCGGCAATCGACTTCTGGGCCTTCACGAGCTGCGTGCGGACTTCCTTGCCCGTGTCTGCCGTGAGGCGGATGCCCTCACGCAGCCGCCTCTCGCGTTCGGCGGCAAAGCGCTTTGCGCGCTCGCGATCATTCATCGCCCTTTACCTGTGGCTCGTCCTGGACGGGAAGAGGCTGGGCGGGAAGGGGTTCCATCGGTGGCAGCGGCGGCAGCGAGAATGCCTCACGCTCGCGGCGCTTGTCGGCTTCCGCCTGGGCGGCCTTCAATTCCTCCACCGGATCGATCTCAAGGCCAAGAAGCGCGGCAGTAAGCGCAACGAGCCGGACGGCCGTATCTTCCGACATGACGCCGGCGGCAACCGCCTGTGTGACCGCCACAACAACCTGCTGGAAGGCCGCTGCATACTTTGCGATGTCCTTCGCCGTCAGCTCGGGGAAGACGGCCGTCGGCTGCAAGCCGTCGTCGTTCTCCATGCCAATGAGCCCAATCGCGGCGAGACGCTGGCGGATGACGTACTTCGCGACCTCCTCAAGGATCGCCTTCAGGAAGCGCTGGCGCTGCGCAAAAACCTTGTAAGTCGGCTCGCCCATGCTCGAAGCCGTCGCGAGGTTCACATCGCCGCCGCCGCCGAACCAGTGTTCCGGCACTGTCGAGCCTGAGAGAATGTGGTTCCGCGCGATGCGCGCAATGCCATCCGCGTCGGCCGCTTTCAGGTCCGGGGTGTGCACCTCCCACTCTTCGGCGTCATTGTGAACGCGAACGGAATTTGGGCCGGGAGGTTGGATTGTCTTCGCCTTCTCCTCGACCTCTTCCGGAGTTGCATTCTTCAGCGTCACGTCCCAAACAACCGCGCGTTTCTGGGCCGCGCCGTCGATCTCGCCGAAGACCAGTTCCTCGTACGCATCCGCCATGTCGAGTGACGAAAGAATATCGCTCCGGCCGCGGCGGCCGTTCGAGAGGTCGTTGATGCGCCAGAAGAAGCAGTCGCCGTCCTTCATTGCGTCCCGCATCCTGCAGGCTCCGGGGCCGAAAAGGTCTTCGTCGTCGCCATTGTAGATGACCCTGAAGAGCTTCTTTCTGCCGTTCGGCCGCGTGACGCGCACGCCGATTGGCACGGCCGAATTGTCGGGGTCGCAAATCACGCTCTCGATTTGCGAAGGATCGATCTTTCCCAGGCGAACATGCCCGGTCAGCTCATTGACGAAGACGGGCCAGAGCTGTTCGCCGAACAGGCCGAGTTCGCGGACGTGCTTTTCAAGGTTCAGGTCCATCCTGTTGATGGGGTCCATCCAGAACTTGTCGAGCCATGCTTGCGCTTCTGGATCGTCAACCTGAAGCGTGACGCCCTCGCCGAGCAGAAAGGCGGTCTTCAGCTCGATCAGGCGGTTGGCGATGTTGTTGCTCTCCCAAAGATGGGCGGCGAGCTTCTGCATTCTCGCTTGCGTCATCGGCGAGAGATCGCGGCCCTTGTCGCCGCCAACGCGGCGCCATCCATCTTCCTCGGCCGAAGCGCCCGCCGCTTCTTTCACTCTTGTCGTGGTAAAGAGCCCTTTGATGAAATCGCTTATCGCCATGATCGCCTCTCAAACATGCGGCGTCCGCCATTGCGACCGAACATGCCGCGTCGTTCACTTGATCGGGTGCTGTTGTCTGGCACAGTCGCGCCCGCCGATGGCTTTCCGCCAATTGCGATGGACCAGAGCATTTCCAACGCATCGAGGCCGTCATCATGATCGACCATCGGGTAATGCCGCATCTGGTCGATAAGGACTTGCTGGCGCGGGTGTAGGCGGATGAGCCCGTTGCTGACATGCGGCTGAATGCACTCAATCCGCAGCGCCTTGTCGGTCAGCGGAATGACAGGCACCGCCGGGACAGGCACGCCAAGCTTTGCCGAATCGGCGACGAGCTGGGTCCGGAAGAATTCCTGAAACTGCACGGCCTCAATCGCCCACCGGACGCAGCGGTACTCTTCCTGAAGCCCGATGATGTCTGCAATGATCCGGGAAGGAAGGCGGCGGCGGATGCTTGCCTCGACAACATCGAGAATGCCGGTCTCCCGGTTCATGCCACCGATCAAGACGGCGGAAGGATCGCGCCCCTTGTTCTGCTTGCCGAGCGATGGATCGCAGGCCCCGAAGAAGATCCAATTGGAAAGGCGCTCGACCCAGAAAGTCACATTGCCGAAAAGCGCATCTTCGCTGGAAATCGGATCGTTCTGCTGTTCCGCATCGAAGGCGCCAACCCCGATACGAACGCGAAGCTCCATCAGCGAATAGAGCGGACGGACTTCCGGCCAGCTCACTTCAGCGCCAGCTTCCATTTCCTCGCGGCGCGCTTTGTAGAATGCGGCTGCCACGTCACGGCCGTCATTGCGGAGAATTTCTTCCCAGCGTTCCCAGAGGTCCATGCGATCAGGCCAGCGGCGGACGCTCGAAAGCTTGATCGACTTCCACATGGGATTGCGGAGTTTGCGCGCGAGCACGCTGTCATAGTGCAGGATGGTGCCGATATAGAGCTGATCGAGTGAGCCATCCGCCGCGCCGACGTTCGCGACCGCCTTGTCAACCCAGTCTTCAGTCTTGTCGCGTTGCTCCGGTCGCCTCACGTTCTCGTCGTTCTCAATGTCGTCCAGGACAACGAGGTCGGGACGATGCGGTCCGTGCCGCATGCCGCGAAGCCGCTTGCCGTTGCCGAATGCCTGGAGCTTCACACCACTTGCCGTGATCGCAACGCCTTCCTTCCAAACGCGGCCTTGCCCGCAGATTTCGGGAAAGTCGAGTTTGAGGCGCGGGTTGGCCTCCAGCTCTACCTTCACCGCTTCCAGCATCGACGCTGCCTGGTCGAAGGCATCCATGAGTAGGAGGATGTAGTGCTTGAGGCCGCGCGCGATGCACCACAGCGGGAAGAGCTGGGAGCAATGTGTTGATTTCGCCTCGCCGCGAGGGGCGGCAATCGCATCGTTCTGCCCGCGTGGGTCCGCCACGATCTCGGGAAGCCGCTTGAAGAGGTATTGGTGAAGCGACGAGGCGCTTTCGGATTTGATGTAGTGCGGAAAGTAGGTGCGCGCGAAGAACTCGTAGCCATCCGGCGCGAGCGCCTTCGCGCGGCGCTCGGCAATCGCGGCCGGACTGTCGTCGAGGCCGGTGACTTCCGCCTCGATCTTCTGGCGAAGCTCGGTGGCGACCCCCGCGATGAGGTCGCGGAACTCCTTCTTTGTGACCTTCTGGCTTTGCCAGCGAAGCGCGCCGCGCGCCATCAACCGTATTCCTTCGCAAGTTCGGCCGCGAAGGGCTCGATGACCTCAAGCAAAGCGCCGACGAGATCGGGGCGTTCGTCGCCGACATAACCCGCAAACCGCTGGAGAACGTCCGTCGCGACGGCGAGGCGAGAAAGCTCGGGCGAGGCCTTGCCGACGGCCGCCATTGTCTTTGTGAAGGCGTCGGCCAGGCGCGAAAGGACTTCAGCCTTGGCGAGGGGACCGATATTGTCGGCGGTCTTCACTGCGTCCACCGTCGCCTGGTGAAGGGTCAGGTAGTCTTCGAGCATGAGCTGCGCAACGTTGCGAATGCCGTCACCGGCGAGACGCGCGGCCGAGCGGGCGCGTTCCCAATCGTCGCCATCGTTCTCAGCATCCGCCTTCCAGCGGCGCGCGGTGGCATATCCGATGCCATGTTTTTCGGCTGCCGTTTCGAGCGGCAGCCGATCATGCACGTAGGACGCTCTGACTTTCGCGCGGAGTTCGGGCGGATGCGCCATGCCTCAACCCTTCAGCTTGTCGATGGCCAGCGTGGCGGCGGCGGTGAGTGCGCGCGAGGGCTTCTTGACGCCGGGATAGCTCCTGCGGCCTTCGGCGACGAGCACGCCTCGTTCTGTCAGCGATGCACAGAGGGCGCCTCGCTTCACTTCCGCGACGACGAGGCTCTGCTCGTGCAGCCAGGAGATCGCGCCGCGCACCTGGTCGCGATCCGCCATGATCGCCACGCCGTTCACGAGATCGACGAGAAGGCTCTCGTGGCCGGTCTGTTCCGGCAGGTCGAGAAGCGAGCGCAAGACCGCAATGCGGAGATGCTGGGTCCATGCATGGGCGGCGTCTTCCATCATTTAATTCCTCGGGCGGCGTCGGCGAAGATCGTCTCGTGGCGGGTGACTGCGTTTTCGACGCGCTCAACAAGTTTCGATACGCCCCGCAGATCGGCGTTCGTCTCCTTGACAGCGCCGGTCAGTTGAGCAATCGCAACCTGAAGATCAGCGATCTCGGTTCGCGATGGCAATTGAGTGAGGCTCGTTTCGGCCTTTGCCAGCCGCTTGTCGAGAAATGCAAGTTCATCCTTGGATGCAAAGCGCTTTCCCATCGACCACATGAGCCACCCCAACAGAAGGTTGATGCCAAAGCCCAGAACGGGCCAATGTTCGAGAATCCAGCTCACCCCATACCCCGCATCTTCATGTGCCGTTCCGCCACCTCTTCGCAGAATGTGCATCGCCGAGCGGCGGGCACGGCGACGAGACGAGCGGCCGGAATTTCGTCATCGCAGTCGGTGCAAAGAACAGTTTCGCTGGGAGCCGGCATTGCCGGCAGCGGGAAGCGCTTCCGCGAGGCGATGATTGCGTGACGCTCTTCCGTTTCTCTCGCGGATGCCCGGTCGAAATCGTCGCTCACCGCGTCGTCTCCAGTTGTGCGCGAAGTTTGTCCAGGCGCGCCAGCCATTCCCAGAATGCCGGGAACTCGTCTTCGCCGAGGTGTTGAAGCTCCGCCGCTACCTGCGGACCGGCCACCGGCCATGCCGGGCAGGCTTGTGAAGGGAGCGGTGCATCAGAGGTCGCTGTTGCGCATGCGCTCAAGAAGCTCATCGCGAGAAGCGTGAGGCCGAGCCGCAATGTCCGCTTGTTCATCGAGAATTTTCCTTTGGGCCGCTGACTGGCGCTCCGCTTCCTCGCTTCTGCCCGCCGCTCGCGCGGCAATTGGCCCGGCAAAAAGCCGGGCCAAGAAGGCGATGAGCGAGGAAAGGAGCTTCGTCCACATCAAGCGGACTTTTTCAGGAGCCGCGCTTCGAGCATCTTTTCGATGTCTTCGGGCATCAGGTCGAAATGGTCGAGGGCATCGGGAACGCGCTCGGTGAGATAGTTCACCGCCTCTGCCAGAATCTTGTTCTTCGTCGCCACATCCGGGATTTTGCCGGTTGCGTAACTGGAGAGGTTCCGGGTTCCCCAGGCTAGCGCGTTGTCGAGGGCGGCATCGAGATAGGTTCTCGTCTTCTCGTCGAGTTCAAGGCCCGCGCGCTCCGCGAGATAGTCAATCAGCGCGTGAACGCCCGTGCGGATTGCGAGACCGATTGCCGCCACGATTGCGGCAATGACGATGAGGGCGACGGGGGCGAGGTCGATTGTGTAGACCGCCTCGTCGGCCGCGAGCGCGGGGAAAGCGAATGCAACGGCGCTGGCGAAGACGAGCAAGGCGGAAAGAAACAGGACGTATCTGAAACGGGGCATGGTGCCTCCTAAAGGTTGGGCGCGACGAAACGATTGAAGTTGACGATGAATTCCGCCTCGGTGCCCTTGCCGAGCGGCGTGTTGTAGACGCGCTTCCACACCTTCGCGTGACCGGCAATGTCGCCGGGAGCAGGAATGGCGGCAGGCGAGCGGTAATAGACCAATCGCGCAATCGCAGTGGCGAAAGCGAGGTTTGTTACGAGTTGGCTTTCTGAATCGGGCCACCCCGCGCGGAGCGACAGGATCGCCTTCTGCGTCGCGGGCTTGTAGCGCAGGTAATTTTCCTGAATGTCGCGATAGGTTGCGGGCTCGACCTGATAAAGACCTCGCGCGGGGCCGCCGAGCTGTACGAGATGACGAAAGTTGCTTTCCTGGGCGATGGTGCCAAGCAACAATTCCACTGCGCCGGCGCGCGCGAAGCCGGGCAGCTCTGCGGCGAGATGCAACAATGTAGGCCGGATGACGTGATCGCGAAGGTGCCGAATGTTCATGGCGGCATGAAAGCCGCCGCGCGCCTTCTTACCTAGTCGGAAGCGCTTCCGGTGCGGTCAGCGTTGCGAGACGAACCGAACATATCCATCTGGCGTTCGTCTACGCTACCCCGCTCGTCGGCCCTGACATAGCGGACCCAGCGTTCCGTCACCGCGAACTTGCGGGCGACTTCGCGCGCGGTGCCCTTTGCGCGCATGATGAGCCGCCGCTTGTGCCGTGCCGTCGCAAGGACGGGTACATCGAACGCGCCGGCGCCCAGGTCGCGGATCAGTGCCTCCGTCGCGTCCACGCCGATGACCTGAACGAGGCGATTGCTCACGTCGGCCTTTGCCGGGATGTAGCACGAGGTGCCGCCGAAGGCTTCCACAAGCCTCAGCGTAGCCGCAAGTCCGATGCTTTCCTTCACGGTCAGGAGGCTTTCCGGCCAGCCCTGCGTAATGTCGATATCCGTCATGCCCCAACCCCCCGGATGTGCCTGATCCTCTCCCCCAGTACCGCTATCAACTCATCGGCCTTGACGGCGGAGAGGCTATGTACATCAACACGCGGCCACGAATCACCTGCCTGTTTGAGGATGCGGCATTGCGCCTCAATGACCCGGCCGCGCGGATTGTGGCCGATGACACGCCCGCCCATGCGATAAGGCGACCAACTGACGCCGCCGTCCCGCATCGCGCGCTCCTTCAGCGCCTCGATGAGGGCGTATGCGTCCTCGCCTTTTACCCATTGAAGGGCGGCGAGGCCGAGTTCCTTTCCACCTGTTACGCGCCGCGCAAAGCCCGCAAGCGCTTCTTCGGACGGGTCCGGTATGACGCCCAGGTGCCATAGCGACAGCCAGAGCGCGCGAGCCTTGCGGATTTCCCTGCCGCCGGCGAGCGGCTTCGACGCGTTGTTCCGTTTCTGCGAGGGCTTGAAGCCGAGCCGCCGGCATTCCTCGACAAGGCGGGTCAGCTCGTCATCGGCCAGCGCTTTCAGCGAACGCTCGCCCGTCACGCGTTCGGCGAGATCGCGCCAGGCATCATCGTCGAGACCGAGCTGCTTCTTGGCGATATGAAGCTTCGCATAGAGCTTCTTGCGGAGATCGGCGGCGGGTTGCATCAGATCCTCACCACGATGGAACGGGCAACGGTGAGCGACACGCCGGGCTCACGCTTGCGCCAGACGAAGCGGAGCGTCACTGTGCGATCCGCACGGAGATAGGGCCGCGACGACGGAACGAGGCTGTAGCCGTCGTCGAGCAAGAGGTTGTGAAGGACAGCAAGATCGGCATTCGCAGCGACGACGCGAGCCATGTCGTGCGCGGAGAGCGCGTCCAGATAGCGGCCCTTGCGGCCCCTGCGGCGCTGGCGGCGGCTCATTTTCGTTCTCCCTGCTGAAGGCGTTCTTCGCGCTGGCGCAAAGTGCGCGCGACGGAACGCGCCATCCGAATTTCCTCGCCGGTCAGCGGCGATGTTTGCCGCCGCATGTCGGCAAGCGCGCTCTCATAGAGATTGAGGCGTTCGGCAAGCTCATCGCGGAAGCCCTCGTCGCGCGACAGCTCGACGATCATGTCGATGGTGGATAGAACGGCTTGGGCTTCGTGGAGGCGCATGTCCACGAGCAGGGCGCCCACGGCAGCGAAGAGGCGATTGGTATGCTCCCGAAGGACGAAGGCCGCATAAGGCTCCAGCTCGTTCGGTCCTTTCGCCTGGAGCATTTTCGCTTCCTGCTTCGAGGCGGCGAGATCGCGGCAAGTCGCGATGAACGTCTCGCGGATTTCCCGCGCCGCCTCGTCGAAGGAGGCGAACTTCGCCGCCTCCTTCGTGGCGGCGTTCTCGGCCTCCAGCAATGCGCTAATCTGCCGCTCCGTCATTTCCGGTAGTCCTAGTCTTCGAGAAGCGCGGCGAAGGCCGCCCAGTTGAGGCGGCGGCTTGCGGCGAGGAGGCCCAGCTCGACAAGCGTGTCGTCGAGATCGCCAGGCTGGAGCGTGTCCGGCAACAGGTCGCGGATGGCGCGGACAGAGTTGCGTACGCGCTCGCCCGCCTCTGCCGCTTCGCGGAACGGTTGAAGGATTTTCTCATCGAGATCGAGTGCCGCAAGCACCGAAACGATGTCTTCGAGTTCGCCGTCCGCGTCCATGCCGGAACAAGCCATGTAGAGCTGCCGGCCAGAAGGCAGGCAGATAATACGGGCGTGGTGTGCGTCGGCGAATAGTGGAGCCACGTCGCGCGCTGGCGTGAAGTTGGCGAAAGACGAAGCTTTCCCGCTCATGCCGCCCTCCCAAGGCTGAGGGCATCGGCAATCGCCTTCCAATCAGTGCGCTCGTCTCCGGCCAGCGGCACGGCCGCGATGTCGAGAGACAGCGTGACCCAATTCGCATTCGCATGCGGCCGGAAGCGGAAATGGATATAGGACTTGCTGCTATCGACGCGAATCGCGGCGCGGAGCGCGTCCTGCATCCGTTTCCAGCGAGCGTCGTCGTGCTCGGTGCGGAGGAGCCGGAAAATCTGGTCGCGGGAAACCTGCCCGGCTTTGCCCGTCTTGAATGCGTCCTGGATAAGATCGCGGATGACGGGCGGCGCGCTCGCGCCCCACTCGATCAGGCATTCGTCGCAGATTTCCTTGGCGGTCTGGAGTTCCGGGCCGAAGCTCAGAATATCCGAAACGCGGATCATGACTTGCAGGCGGCCGTCATAGCTTGAAAAGGTCACATTGCCTTTCGGTCCGCCGCGCCGCTTGAGCCCGTATTTCTCGGCGAGCAAATCCTGAAAGGCGTCCATGTTCTCGAAAGCCTGCGTCTTGAAGGCGCAGAGCGTGTTGAAGACGCCGATCGCGCGGGCGAAAAGGAGACGGACGAGATCGTCTTCGAGACGCTCCTCCGGCTTCACAAGTTCGATAGGTGTGTACTTGCCGGTGCGGTCGATCATGCAATCGTTGCCACCGATGGTGACGACTGACGGAGGAAATGCGGGCTTCATCGGATGTTCCTTGTGCGAGAGGTGTTTTGAAGATGGACCGCGAGCGCGGTGTAGTGGATGCGCTCGTATTCGGTCTTGCGGCGCCGGGCCTCCTTGGCCCGCCGCTGGGCTTCGATGCGTTCCGCGCGGGCGGCACGGATGTGACGGCAGAGATCGCGAAGCGTGACGAACGTCACCGCCGCGTAGTGATCGAGCGCTTCGAACGCGCTAGAGAGCATTGCCGGCATGTGCGGCCTCCAGGCATCCCGCCTCGATGAGCACGCTCTCGAAGGTGAGAAGCGCTTCCGTTGCGTCGCGTTGCCGCTCGGGTGAGCGGTCTTCGGCGAGGCGGTCGATGTAGTGGAGGGCGCGCGCGCCATAGCCGAGGCGCGTGCGCAGGTCGAGAATGGCGCGCGCCATCGCCCGCAGCTCCAAGTTCGAGACGCTGGTTTCGCCGCGCGTGCCCTCGCCCAGGATGCGTTCAGAAACGCTGACGACATCGACGATATCGCTCATGCCGCTCCTCCATCTTCGTCGTCGGTGCTGTTGAGGAAGGTTCGAGCTTCTTCGAGAAAGCTGCTCACATCGGCCGCAAATGGAAGACGGCGATCCTGTTCGGCTTCGGCTATCTGGATGGCCTGAAGAAGGCTATGAGCCTTCTTCACGAGGGCTTTCGCGCTGGGAATATCGCTCATGCTCTTTTCCTTTCCTTGAGAAGCGAGACGATGCCGGGCGGCAAGTCGCTGTTCACGATCCGCGCGGGATGAGGCACTTGCATGCCTTCGAGCTGGGCGACCTGTTCGGCGAGGGCAGACATGACTTCGCCCCATGCGTCGAGGTATTTGTCCGACACGGTTCCTGCGCGCATGCGGGATACCATTGCGCCGGTCGCATTCCTGATTTCCGATGCGATTGTCATTTCGGCTTGATCCTTGAGTTGACGCAGCCGTTTCGGCATGCGCGGTACAGCAAGACTCGGGTTGGATTGTGAGAGGCCCACGGCGCCTTCTGGTTTTCGTTGCAGCGGTCGGCCGGGATTTCGCCGAGAAGCGGGCAGGTGACGGACTGCTGAAGGAGCGTGCCGCGCACGGCCATTTCGACGGCCGACAACTTTCCTCGCGCCGTCGCCTCGCCGCTCTGGCCATACTTGTTCGACAACACATGATTGACGACTGTCTGCGAGTATCCGATGCGAGAGGCCGTAGCGCGCTGACCGTGCGCATCGCATTCGCGCGCGAGGGCTTCAACCCATTCCGGCAATTCGCCGCCCCAAGCCTCGCGCGCCTTTTCGATGGAGGAAGTCATTCCGAAACATCCTCCTGCCAGACGATTTCGCAGAGGTTCGCGTCGAAGACGGTTTTCAATCGCTGGATCATCGGGGCGCGCGGGCCGGTGTTGCGGGACTTCACGAAGCGATAGGAGGAAAGCCGATGCGCGTTGCCCTCTTCCACCGTCAGGAGGTAGCCGGCTGCGGCGAGGTGCCTCACGTAATCCTTTGCCGCCGCTTCGGTGACCGGCACGTCTTCGGTGCGCGACATGACGGCGAGATCGCGGAATGTGAAATCGCTCAGTCGCTTCATCGTCCGCCACATGGCCTCTTGCGCGAGGCCCTGCTCGCAGGGCGTTCCGTCGCGCTTGAGGCGCGGCGCTTCCACGCCGATGTCCCGCGCGAGGCGAAAGACTTTCATCGGGTTGGCGTTGGCGTGCTTGCTGCCGACAATCCCATTGGATGCGGGTTTGACGCCCGCCTCCTCGACATAGCCGCCGCGACGAAGCGCGGTGAGATAGGTGCGGATCGTGTCCCGCTCCTGTTTCGTATGATGCCAAAGATCGTTGAGCGAGAATTCGCGAAGCTGCCGGATGACCTCCCAGACGGCCTGCCGTCCGGTCGCCGTGCCGCGCTTCATCGTGAGGTGAGCGGCTTTTCTCGCCATTACAGCCTCCCGGCCGGCGGCTCGCCGGTGAAGAAGGCGTCGGCGGGGAAGTCGGCGAGCGTCATCCGTTGCTTGCCGAGTGTCGAAGCTTTCTCGCGGATGCGGTCGAGATTGACGCAGACGCGACGAACGCTGCCCCGCGCCTTCGCATGCGCTTCCGCCGTGAGATCGTCGGCGAGTTCGATGCCAGGGCAGTAGACCTTGGAGAGGTGGCGGGTGTCGGAAAGGGACGCCGGTTGTGCCTGTATCCAGTCGAGCATGCGGCCGTGGACACGCTCCCAGCGTTTCAGCGCGCTCGGAAGGTTCTCCTCTCCGATGAGGATGACCGTAGCCTGGGACGCCTCGTAGATGTCGCGAATGACCTCGATCAGGCTTTTCTTCACAAGGTAGTCGGCTTCGTCCACGAGAAGTGGACGCTGGGAGCGGGCAAGCTGATCGCCTATTTGATCGACCATGCCGGCGACCGTATTGGCGGGCTGCGTCAGTCCCATCTCGTGCAGGATCGCGAGGCAGAGATTTTTCCGCGTCCAGACGCTGCGCACCTCGACGTGATAGGCGCGAAAGCGATTGGCGGCATACATGGCCGCGTTGCTTTTTCCGTAGCCTGACGGCCCGCTGAAAGTCGCCATGCCCGGCAGGTTCGGCGCGCGATTCTGCACGCGCTCGACAAGCTCGGCGAGCAAGGTCACGTTGCGGAGCGGTGCGATTGTCGGTGCGGTGTTGACGGCAGTAGTCGATTTTGTCATTCTTCTGGCCTCAAGGGTTGTTGACTAAGGGCGTTGTCCGTTTCCGGCGGGCAGCGCCTTTTCTCTTCCTCACGCTTCCAGCGCATCCGCGCCGAAATCCTCATAGATGTGTCGGGTGGCCCGGTACTCGGGCTGGGTGCTGTAGACGCTGTGCCAGCGCTCGTCCTCTGCGCTGACCGGCTCGCCTGCGTCCGTCCGCGCTTCGATATCGAGCGCACGAAGGAAGCGTGTGCGGCGGGTTTCGAGTTGGTGAACAGCCGCATCCGGCGCGGTCGGGATGGGGTGAAGAAGTTCCGCCTCGATTTCCCGCTGTCGCTGCTGGAGCGCAGGGCTGAAATCTTCTTCCGCCACAAGCTCGATAAGCGGCTGACCAAGTTCCGCGCGCACGTCTTCGGCATGCTGATTGAGAAGGCGGAGGCGACCTTCCGCACGGCGCTGACGCGCATGCTCGACCTTGGAAGCGGGCTGTTCGGCAATCACATTGCCATCGCGTTCGGCCACACAGATGAGGCGGCCGTCATCCAGAGTGCGGACCCAGACTTTCGAGCCGTCGTGAACGTCGTATCCGACGCGCACCTTCTCGCCGCCGAAGGGCACAAGCTCTTGTGCGAAATAGGTTCCCCAGGGCAGGCGAACCTCGCCGCGCTGTGTCGAGCGGATTTCGTAGGGCCGCCAGAGATCAATCATCGCTTCCGGCGCCAGCGTGGCTGGCGCCCATCCGTTCGCGCGATGCTCTTTGAGCGCTTCGGCGGGCGATTGGTGGCGGAGCTTTCCGGTCGCTTCGTCGCGGATGCGCTTGAGCATTCGATGAGGCCGGTTGTTGTAGGCTTCGACCGCCGCCGTGCAGAAGTCGAGGAAGTCTTGCCAGCCGATCAGGAAGCGGCTTGCACCGCGTTCCCTGAGGTCTTTCGTGATGAGCTTCACGACTTTGCGGCGAGCCTCGCCGTCCATGTCCCGGCCGGAATAGCTCGGCAGCTTCCGCGCCGCTCGCTTCCAGAGCGTGGATTGCAGGCGCTCGATCTTGCCGCGCGACTGAGCGCGGCCGGGGAGCGAGTTGTCCGGCGTCGCACCCAGCCGCGACAAGAAGCCTGTTACCTCGGCCGTCATCGCCTTGGCGACAAAGCCGGAGCCGTTGTCGGTATAGAAGAGCGCGAAGAGGCCGAGGGACGAAACGCCATGACGGATCGAGTCCATGACGACATGGGAGCTTTCCGCGATGCCCGTGCTCCAGCCGAAGACATAGCGCGTCGTCACATCTTGCAGTGCGCAGACTTCCGGCCGGAACGGCTTGCCGTGAACGGGATGGGCGACATCGGCCTTGAAGCTGTGGCCGTCGGCCGTAACGACATCGAGCGGTTGCAGCCCTTCCGTCGAGCGCCGCTTGAAGCCCTTGAATTTCAGGAGCCCGTTCGGCCCGTGACGGCCGCGCTCGCGATCCACGACGGAGACGCGCGCGAGGAAGCGGCGGGCGGCGTGATAATCGGGGCAGGGAACGCCTTCCGGCAGTGCGGCGGGAAGGTCTTCTTCGATGATCGCGGCTAGGCTGCGCTTCGTCGGCGTGTTGTAGAGCTTGAGCAGGGCGGCACCCCATACCGGTGGAGCGGCAGGTGGCGGCGCAGAGGGCGTCAGGGCTTCGATACCGCCCGCGCCGTGAAGGCTGCGCCAGCGCTTGATTGTCCGTATCGAGAGCGCGCGCTTTCCCTCTTTGCCGGGACGCGCGTTGGCGGCGGCCACCAGCTCTTGCAGATCGGGCCGCAGCTCGCCCGCTGCCGCGAGATGGACGACTTCCTCAATCGCGGCTTCGATGCCGGCGAAACAGGCTAGCCGCTCGACTTCGAGAAGGAGCGCGGCGCGGGCTTCCGCGCAACGGAGCTGCCAGTCGGCGAGCGGCGAGGCGGTGGCGGCCAGCTCGATAGAGCGGCAAGGCTTCGCGGGCACCGGAAGATCGTCCGATGTGTCGATCACCGCCTTCAAGAGCGAGCGCCGCGCACCTTCCGGCAGCGATTTCAAAAGCGATTGGACGCAATATTCGCTGCCGCCGCCGCGATCCGCGCGCTTGCGGCAGGCCCATTTTTCGCGGCGCGCGCGCTCGATGACGCGGAACTTCGAGGCTGGAAGGCCGGGTATCTTGAGGTCGGCCAATTGGGATGCGGTAAGCCAGCTCTTCATTGCTGACCTCCCGCTTTTACGAGCGAGAACCCCGCCACCGCATCGTATTTTCGAATTGCCTTCGCGAGCTCGTACACAAAACCGCAACGGTCGTCGCCCAAAGCCTTGTAGCCGAGCCCATAGAGATGTTGCGCCAGCGCGTCAGCGCGGCGGAAATCCGTTGTGGTTCCAGACTCGGCTAATATGTCGAGGCCGAAGGCATCGGCGCCGATATTCGCGCCAAGCGTCAGCGCGTAGCCGGCGGCGGCGTCGCTCGCGGCAACCACCCGCGCGGCAAGCTTGGCATCGGCGACATCTTTCGGTTGGGCGATGGCACCGAAAAATATTTCGCAAATGATGTAGACGCGGCGCTGTTCTGTATCGACCGGCATGCCGTTCACGAGTTTCATTGCTGGCCCCTCGCTTCGGCTTCGCGTTCGGCCCAATCGAGCGCCTGTTGCGGGAGGTTCTTTTTCGCGGCGGCGATCCGCGAGGCGAGCGCACGTTGCTGGAGTTCAAGGGTCACGAGTTCGGCGACGGCGGTTGCTTCCCCTGGCAATGCCTTGAAGCCGCAGGCGTCGGCGATGAGCGTCACAAGCCGCGTGTCCCCCGTCGCACGGATAAGCGCGGGGAGCGCTTCCAGCGGCAGCCGCCATTCGTCGGCGATGGGCGCGGCATAGCGGTCGAGCATGTTCTTCGTCATGTCGCGGCCGAGGAGGCGGGACATATCGGAAGCGACCGCGAAACGGTCACGGCCTTGTGCTTTGGCGAAGGCCAGGGCGTCGGCCACGGCCTCGCGAATCGCGGTAGAAAGGGCGGCGCCTTCGAGGATCGCGCCCGGCCGGTCGAAGAAGCCAGGCTGGTTTGGCGAGGTGACGTGCGGCGAGGGGCGGCGGGCCATGTCAGCGCGCCCCGGCAATTTGAACATTGCGAAGGTCGCCGCCGCTGCTACGCTTGCGGTCGCGTGTCGGGGCGATCCGCCGGCCGTCGATGAAGCGCTCGGGAAAGAGGATTTCAACCGGGCGCTCAACGGCGGCTGCAATCGCCTCTTCAAGTTCGCGGGATGGGGAGGCGAGGGCGGCGGACACCGCCTGCGGAACAACACCTTCCTGCCTTGCGAGCGCGGCGAAAGAGAGGCCCCGAATCTTGAGTTGAAAGTTCACCCACGCCCGGCGCTGGACCGGGTTCCTGAAAATCTCCGCCTCGGCTTCGGCGGCTTTTTTTGGGTCTGCCAAGGTAGCGATATCCTGTTAGGCCGAAACGACGATGAAAGTTGGTTAATGCGTGGATGATTCCAACAAAAGTCGTCATTCGTCAACGAGAAAAGTCGGTTAATTCGCGACTTTCCAATTATGTTTGGGAAATCAATGGCTTCGGTTAGCCGAAGGGCAGGGAAGAAAGACGGCGCGCGGGTAGAAGGATGGGACGCCGGATTCGCGTCGCGCCTTGGGGCCGTGGTCTCCCAACTCGGCGGGAACGGCGCGGCGGGGGAGATCGCCGGGGTGACGGACGAGATGATCTCGCGATACCTGAATGGAAAGGCGAAACCGAACCTCTACAGCATCGCCGCGATAGCAAAGGCAGGCGGCGTTTCGCTCGACTGGCTCCTGTGGGACGAGCGGCCGATTGGGCGGCGTGGCGGGCATGCTCCGGTCGAAGTCGCCCGTTTCATCGAGGTCATGGATGAGGTGAAGGCCGCATACGAAGCGGCGGACGGCGAGGCCGACGGTGCGGAGATCGGCGAAGCGACCGCCCGCATTTACGGCCAGACCTGGGATATCGAGGATGACGCCGAATTTCGCGGCGGGTTGCGGGTGGCCGTTAACAGTCTGAAACGAGAGCTGCGGAAGGCCTGAATAGACGTGACTGTTAGCCGTCACGTCGTCGCGGACACCTCTCTCCGGCGCGGCTGGATATCCTCTTAATTTCAATGACTTGGAGAACCGTCACGGCGCGGACGGCGATTTGCGCAGACCGTGACGGATTGCCGGGCCGCACCGTCACCCGCCAGGCGGCCGGACGCGCGGCGTTTCTCGGCGCGAAAGTCGCGGTACTTTCTGGGTTTCCGGCTGCTCACGATCCGCGCGCAAGGTGATTGTTCCCGCTCGCTTCCGTGCCAAAACAAGTGCGCGAAGTGCTCGCTTTCGCTCAATCCCGCTCGTTCGGTGCCAAAGCGCGCGCCGGGTTTTCGGGATGTCGAGAGGCGGTTAAGTGCCGATACCCACAACACTTTCCGCCGCGCCCGGTGGTTTCGGTCCCTCGATAGCCCGTGCCAAAGCGATCACCTCCCCACAGGCGAGCGGCACCGCCGCTCGATCCGAAGGCCGTAAGGCCGAGGACGAAAACAGGCCAAAGCCTGTTTTCGCCAATCCCATCCTCTCCACGCAATCAGTCAACATGCCGCCGCATCGTTTGGGCGCCTCCGTTCGTTGTTGTTTGAAGAAGCCTCACGGACCCATTTTCCGAAGGAGAAGAGCCATGGAACTCAATCGACTGCACCGGGGCCGGCTTATCGATCACGTGCAACTCGTGGTGAGGGATCTCGATGCCAGCAGGGATTTCTACAAGGCCATTCTTGCCGTGCTCGAGGTTCCCGTCACCGACACGCCGGACGGCTATTTCTGGGCCGACGAGTTTGTCGTGTCCTCCGCCGGCAGCGAGGCGGCATTCGGCGAATTGACCGGACGGAACCATCTGGCCTTCCAGGCGAAGGACCGGGCAACGGTGGATGAAGTCTACCGCACGGCGCTCGCCCATGGCGGCCGCGATTTCGGCGCGCCCGGCCTCAGGGATCAGTATCACCCCGGCTACTACGCCGCCTTCGTGCTCGATCCCGACGGCAACAATATTGAAGTCGTCCATCACGGCGAGGCGAAGCGCAGCGCGCCATCGGTCGTCATCGAGTTCTAGGCTTCCTCGCCTTCGTTCAGATCGCCGGCATGGATCGCTCCATGAGAAGGGAGGAAACACATGAATTTCGGAATTGCCATGATCTGGGGCGTCGCGATTGGATCGGTCTTCGGGGTCGCAATAGACAACATTCCGCTCGGGGTGGGCGTCGGATCCGCCATGGGCGCTGCCTACGCCCTTTTCTTTCACCGGCGCTAGCTCTGCCATGTTCCCTTTTCACGATCACGGGTGATCGAGTTCTAGCTTTCGCCGCTCTCGTTCAGGTCGCCATCGCGCGAGAGCAGGATCGCCACGGGTTTGAGGCCCGGCACATGGGCGCAGACGATCATGACCACCACCATGATCGGCACCGCGAGAAAGAGCCCGACCACGCCCCAGACCGCGCCCCAGAATGTCAG
Source organism: Parvibaculum sp. (assembly GCA_019635955.1). Lineage (GTDB taxonomy): Bacteria > Pseudomonadota > Alphaproteobacteria > Parvibaculales > Parvibaculaceae > Parvibaculum. The sequence goes on along the minus strand of JAHBYL010000005.1, from coordinate 59,289 downwards.
CGACAGGATGATCGCGAGCGACGACAGGTGCAGCGCACGGCCCATCAGCATGGGCTCGATGATGTTGCCGATGGAGAACTGGATCGCGCCGACACCGAACAGCACGATGAGCGCCATGGGCCAGTCGCCGAACTGCACCAGCGCCACCATGGCGGGCAGAAGCGACGCGGCGATCGAACCGATATTCGGAATGAAGTTGAAGAAGAAGGTGAGCGTCGCGATGGGCTCCGCGAAGTCGATGCCGAGCAGCAGCAGGATGACATAGACGACGCCCGCCGTGGTGAGGCTGACCGCCGTCTTGACCAGAACATAGTGCCGGACGCTGCGACCGATCGCGCCGAGAATATGGCGCAGCCGGTTTGCGCGGTCGGGATCGGGAAAGAGCTTCTCGAACTTGGCGGCGAAATGCGGCCGTTCGGCGAACAAAAAGCCGATATAGAGAATGACGAGAATGGTCGAGATGAGCAGGCCGCCGGCCGAGCCCGCCAGCAGCCGGAGATTGTCGCCGAGATCGATGTCGCGGAAGGCGGCCTGTGCGGCCGCGGCGGCATCTTCGCCGAGCCAGGCAAAGAGCGCGGAAATCGCCTGTTCGGCACGGTCGGTATAGTCGGAGGCAGTGGCGACCGCGGCATTGATCTGCGCCGACAGGAGGCCGAACAGGACCATCAGCGCCGCCGCCGTGAGCAGGGAGACCGTGAGGGTCGCGACCCAGTTCGGTATGGCGAGCGATCCGATCCGGAAATGGCGGGCAAGGTCGATCAGCGCCGAGATGAGGCTGAAAAGGAGAATCGCGACGGCGAGCGGCGCGAGGAATTCCCGCCCGATCACGATGGCAACCAGTGCGAGAGCGGTGGCGACGAGGCCGAGAAGCCAGTAGATCGGGCGAGGCGCCTGCGGTGCCGGGGCGTCGCGCCGGGCGGGCGAGATATGCTGCGGCTCCTCCTGCACGGCGGTACTCCCTTTGGTTTCTGGCTTGTTTTCCGGCTTGGGAAAGCGGGGCGGAAGCGCTACGGCTTTTCGCAAGACTGGCAGCCGGGGCCGGGCGGGGCAAGCATATTGCCGCGCGGGCTGGCACCCGGCCGCCAGTGGCGCTAGCGTTTGACGATGGACATGATCGATCTACTTCTCTCACTCCAGCTTGTCGGGATCGCCGCTTTCGCGGTTTCGGGTGCGCTTGTTGCCGGCGAACGGCAGATGGACTGGTTCGGCGTCATGGTGCTCGGCATCATCGTCGCCGTCGGCGGCGGCACGGTGCGCGACCTCCTGCTCGGCGCGCCGATCTTCTGGATTGCGGCGCCCTGGTATGTGGTGCTGGCTGGCGCGGCCGCGCTCGCGACGATTCCCTTCGCGCGCTTTGCCCACCGGGTCCGGCGGCCGGTCGCCATCGCCGATGCCGTGGGGCTTGCCGTGTTCGTCTCGCTCGGCACGCGCAAGGCGCTGGAAACGGGTACATCGGGCTTCATCGCGGTGGTGATGGGCGTCATCACCGGCATTGTCGGCGGCATCATCCGCGACGTGCTGGCGAACCGGACGCCGACCATCCTGCGCAAGGAAGTCTATGCGCTGGCCGCGCTTTGCGGCGCTTCGCTCTTCGTGCTGGGGGACTGGATGGGCTGGCCGCCGCTTCTGACCTTCTGGTTGTCGAGCGGCGCGGTGCTCGCGATCCGGCTCCCTGCGATCCATTACAACTGGTCGATCCCGACGCTGAAGGTCGATCCGGGCGAGGACTGAGATGCAGCGAATGAAAGGCACGAGGCTGGCGCTCATTCTCCTCCTCGCCCTGTATCCGGCGGCGGCCTGGGCGTTCGCGGCGGGTGAGGCGCGCACCGTTTATGTCAGCAGCAATGGCTGGCACACGGGCATTGTCGTCGCCGTGGAGGATATCCCGCACGGCAAAATCCCCGAGGCGGCGGATTTTCCCGGCGCCCTCTATCTCGAATTCGGCTGGGGCGATGCGGATTTCTATCCGGAGCCGGAGGCGGGCGTGCTGGCGGCCATCGGCGCGGCCTTTCCGGGGCCCGCCGTCGTCCATCTTGCAGCGCTGACGGCCCGGCCATCCGAATATTTCAGCGATGTGGAAGAAGTCGCGCTCGAATTCGCACCGGAGAATTTCGCCGTGCTGATCGGCTATCTTCATGAGAGTTTCGCGCGGGAGGGGGCGCGCGCGGAGGTTTCGGCCAAGGGGCTCTATGCCTTCAGCGCCTTCTATCCGGCGACTGGCCGCTTCAGCCTCACCAATACCTGCAACACCTGGACGGCGCGCGGGCTCGAAACGGCGGGCGTTTCGGTGCAGGCGCGGGGCGTGCAGCGCGCCGAAGACCTTATGAAGCAGCTGCGTCCGCTCAATGCGGGGGGTGCCGTAAATGGCGGCTGAGGGCGGGCGCCGGCGGGGAAGGCCGCGGGACAACGAGGCGGACAAGGCGATTTTGGATGCTGCGCTCGGCCTCTTCATCGAGAGGGGGGCGGCGGGAACGAGCCTTGAGGAGGTGGCGCGGCGTGCAGGTGTGGCGCGCACGACGCTCTACCGGCGCTGGGCTTCGCGCGAGGCGCTGCTTGCCGATGCCATCGCCCAGATCAGGATCGGCGCCGAGGAACAAGCGGGCGAGTGGCGCGATCTGCCGCTTGCCGGCGTGTTGCAGCAGGCTGTCGACATCGTGCCGCGCCTCGTCTCGCAGCCTTTTGCGCGACCGCTGGTGACGCAGCTTCTGGCAGCGCCGGCCCTGTTCGAGATTTATCTGAAGACGCAGCTCGGGCCCCGCCAGGCCGAATTCCGCAAGCTTCTCGCGCGTGCGAAGCGCGAGGGGGAATTGCCATCCGACACGGACCTGGCTGCGCTCGAAGCGCTGATCGCCGGTGTATTCCTGAACCTGCTGCTCATGCGAACGGAGGCACCGGGCGAGGCCGAGGCAAGAGCCTATCTTCGCCGCAGCTTCAGGGCATTGGGGCTGCTTGCGGCAAAATAATGCGTCTGTGCTTGAACCCTTTATTTCGATACATATATGTATCGAAATATGGAGCGGGAGGCATTCATGGACCGGCGCGCGCTATCGTTCAAATCGGGAAAGACCCTGATCAAGGGCTATCTCCGCACGCCGGACGGGGCGCCGCCTCATGCCTGTCTCGTCATGTGTCACGGTTTTGGCGGGACGATGGACCGGCTTGAAGATGCGGCGCGAATGTTCTGCGAAGCCGGTTATGCCGTCCTCACATTCGACTATCGCGGGTTCGGTGAGAGCGAGGGCAGGCCGCGCCAGCTAATCTCCGTCGAGGGACAGCTCGCGGATATCACGGCGGCCATCGCCTTTGCTCGCGCGGAACCTTCCGTCGATCCGGCGCGGATCGCCCTCTGGGGCTCATCGCTCGGCGGCGGGCATGTGGTGGTTGCAGCGGCGCGAGACGGGAAAATTTCGGCCGTGATTTCGCAGGTGCCGTTCAACGGCTTTCCGAAAACCGTCGAGGGACGCAGCAGGAAAGACACGCAGAAACTATTCCGGGCGATCCTCTCCGACTGGCTTCGTGGAAAGCTCGGATTGCCGAGGCGCTATATCAAGGCGGTCGGCCGCCCGGGAGAACTGGCGGTGATGGCGTCGGACGAGGCGGCGGAAATCGTCGAGGCGATGATCGGAACCGGCAAGACGACCTGGGAAAACCGGATAGCGCCGGCGGGCATTCTGGAAATGGCCAGATACAAGCCGAGCGATCATGCGAAGAAACTCGATGCGCCACTTCTCCTGAGCGTCGCCGAGCACGACAAGGAAACGCCCGTCGAACTGGTCTTGGAAATCGCCAAGTTCGCACCGCGCGGTGAGATCAGGCGGTATCCGATCCGGCATTTCGACGTCTACCGGCCCGACATTCGCGAAGCGGTCATTGGCGATCAGATATCGTTTCTGAGAACGCACGTGCCTCCGCAATAGTCGGGCAAGGCGGGCGCCGGCTTGCACTTGCCGAGACGGATACGCGACCTATCGTGACTGGGTCTGAAGTGGAACCAGTCGCGGAACGGGTGTGTGAACGATCAGCAATTTCCGCCTTTCGTCTTGATTTTCGGCTGGATGCCTTCATGGGCAGCGACGTTGATCCTGCTCGCGATCGCGGTGGTCGTGGCGCTGCTGATACATGCCATTGCAATCAGGCTTCTCACGGCGGCGTTCTCGCATCGCGCGGTCTATATACAGACGGTGCTCCGACGCACACGGAAACTCACCGGCGCCATTGCCATCTTTGTTGCCTGCGCGCTCATCCTGCAGGCGGCGCCGCTTGAAGACGATGCGCGCGCCCGGATCAGTTCCGTCATGGGCGTCGGGCTGATCGCGATTCTGGCCTGGCTCGGCGTGACGATCGTTCATATCGTCAGCGACACCTATCTGCGGCGTTTCCGCATCGACGTTGCGGATAATCTTCTCGCCCGCAAGCAGGTAACGCAGGTTCGCATTCTGCGCCGCGTCATGGACACGATGATCGTGCTTCTCGCGCTCGGCGCTGCATTGATGACATTCGAATCCGTGCGCCAGTATGGCGTCAGCATTTTTGCATCGGCAGGAGCAGCGGGCCTCGTGCTCGGCTTTGCGGCGCGTCCGGTTCTCGAAAACCTGATCGCAGGTATTCAGATTGCCGTGACGCAGCCGATCCGTATCGACGATGCGGTGGTCATCGAAGGCGAATGGGGGTGGATCGAGGAAATCGGCGCCACTTATGTCGTGATCCGCATATGGGACTGGCGGCGGCTCATCGTGCCGCTTTCATATTTCATCCAGAATCCGTTCACGAACTGGACACGGGAGAGCGCTTCCATCATCGGCACAGTCTTTCTTCATGCCGATTATTCGCTGCCGGTCGATGAGATGCGCGCCTATCTTTCGGAAATCGTGAAGGATATTCCGCTGTGGGACGGAAAAGTGTCCGTCATTCAGGTGACGGAGGCCACGGCGCGGACAATCGAGATTCGCGCGTTGGTGAGCGCGCGCACATCGCCTGAAGCCTGGGATCTGCGCTGCGAGGTGCGCGAGAAGCTCGTCGCGTGGATTCGCGATCATCATCCGCAGTCATTGCCGCTCGTGCGCAGCGTCTCGCTCAATGAGAATCGCGAGGCAGATGGTGGATTGTTGAGCGAAGCGCAGTAACACGCCGCTTCACACATTTCGCTCAAAGCTCCGCTCATATCGCTGAAAATTGCGTATCAGCGCTATTCGCATGGATTTTTCGCCTCACAAGGTTGCGGCATCGGAAGTGCTTTGTTAGCGTGCCGATGCTGAGTGGGCTTATCCATAATCCGTGTCTCCGACGCGGATTTGTCCTTCAGCCGCATCCCGCAGCCTCGCTGCCTTGCCGTTTTCACTGGCGCCATGGGATGCGGCCCGCTTCGTGCGAATTGCGCGGCTTAACTTTCGCGGGCTTCAGACATCGGATTCATAGGTTTTCGGCCCTCCAGCGGCCGGACCGTTTGTTATTCCCGGCGGCGCGTCAAGCGCTTGCACGCGCCGTCATTTCGCGAGGAGCGCCACCATGAAACAACTCAGAAAAAACGAACAGGAGTTCGGCGACGATCCGCTGGCGATGCGTGAGACCGACAATTATCAGCATGAGTATGTCGAGCCCTTCGTCGAGAAGTGGGACGATCTCATCGACTGGGACAGCCGTGCAGAAAGCGAGGGACAGTTCTTCATCGACATCCTTCGGAGCAGGGGGAAGCAGAAGATTCTCGATGTGGCGACCGGTACGGGTTTCAATTCCGTGCAGCTCCTCAAGGCCGGTTTCGATGTGACGAGCGTCGATGGCAGCGCTGAAATGCTCGCCAAGGCCTTTGCCAACGGGCGCGATCACGGCTTCGTCATGCAAGCCGTTCATGCCGACTGGCGCTGGCTCAACAAGGATGTGCACGGGAAGTTCGACGCGATCATCTGTCTTGGTAACTCCTTCACGCATCTGTTTGACGAGCGCGACCGTCGCCGGGCGCTGGCGGAGTTTTATGCCGCACTTCGCCATGACGGCATTCTCATTCTCGACCAGCGCAATTACGACGCCATTCTCGACCTCGGATTCAAGTCGAAGAAGAAATATTACTATTGCGGAGACCGGGTGAGCGCAGAGCCGGAACATGTCGACGATAGTCTTGCGCGCTTCCGCTACACCTTCGCCGATGGCGCGGTCTATCACCTCAACATGTTTCCCTTGCGCAAGAGCTACACGCGCAAGCTGATGCATGAGATCGGCTTCCAGAAGGTCACGACCTATGGCGATTTCGCGGCGGACTACAAGGACGAGGAAACCGATTTCTTCATTCACGTCGCGGAGAAGACCTATCATGAGCAAGACTAGATCCGCCGCAGTGGCGCAGGCCGAAGCCTATTATGACAGTCCGGATGCGGATGCCTTCTACTTCACCATTTGGGGTGGGGAGGACATCCATATCGGCATGTATGAGAGCGATGATGAGCCAATCGTGCCGGCGAGCCACCGGAACGACGAAACGCTCGCTTCCATGCTCAAGGGCCTGACGCGGGATTCCGTCGTGCTCGATATCGGCGCGGGCTATGGCGGTGCGGCGCGGCATCTTGCGAAGACCCGGGGCTGCGAGGTCATCTGCGTCAATATCAGCGAGACGCAAAACCGGCTCAATCGCGAACTGAACGCGAAGGCCGGACTCGACGGCCGCATCGAGGTGCTGCATGGCGATTTCGAGAATATTCCGGTCGAGGACCGCTGCATCGATGTCGTCTGGTCTCAGGATGCGATTCTGCATAGCGGCAACCGGCCGCGCGTCCTCGATGAGGTGAAGCGCGTCCTGAGGCCGGGGGGCGAGTTCATCTTCACCGACCCGATGCAGGCGGATGATTGCCCGGACGGCGTATTGCAGCCGATCCTCGATCGCATTCACCTCGAGACGCTCGGCAGTTTCGGCTTCTACGACCGGGAGCTCGCAAAGCGCGGTTTCGAGAAATGCGACGTGATCGAAATGACGCACCAGCTCCGCCGCCATTACTGGCGGGTGGGGCAGGAGCTCGAGGCGAATTACGAGCGGCTGACCAAGGGCGCCAGCACCGAATATCTCGACAATATGCTGAAAGGCCTTGAGCGCTGGGTGGACGGGGCCGATAGGGGCTGGCTTGCCTGGGGTGTGATGCATTACCGCTTGGCAAAGTAGGGCGCCGGGACTAGATTTCCTTCGCCGGAACGGTCCGGCAAGAGGATCTGACGATGAACGCGATCGCTTTCGCAATGCGGAACTGGTGGACCACCTGAAGGGTGGCCCGTTCCGTCGTCTGACGATCGAAACCGGAAAAAGGCCGCCCCATCTGGAGGCGGCCTTTTCGTTTTCTTTCATGCGTCAAAGGCTTCCCCGGATGGTGGCGTCACTACCAAGGGAGAGATGCGATGACGCCCGATACCAGAGACAAGCCTGCCTTCGAGCTTCCAGGCATTGTGCCCTGGGGGCGCAGGCTCGGCGAATATTCAGCCTTTTTTGCCCTCGGGGACCCGATGGACTTCGGGCCGGTACTCGATATCGGGGCTGGTCCGTCCTCCTTCGCCGCCGAGGCCCATGCGCTTGGCGCGCCGGTTGTCGCGGCCGATCCGCTCTACAGGCTTTCGGCCGGCGAGATCGCACATCGTTTCGATGAGACGGTGGATGCGATGCGGGCTGCTATGCGCCGCGCGGCCTATCGCTTCAACTGGGCGCATTACGGCTCGGAGGAAAATGTGCTGCGGCTTCGGCGCGAGGCGCTGGCGCTGTTCACAGCCGACTATGAGGCGGGAAGGCGCGAAGGCCGCTATGTGGAAGCGGCGCTGCCGGTGCTGCCTTTTGCCGATGGCACATACCGGCTCGCGCTGGTTTCGCATCTCCTGTTTCTCTATGGCGACCGGCTCGACTTCCGCTTCCATCTGACGTCGCTGAGGGAGCTGCTGCGGGTGGCGGAGGAGGTGCGCGTCTTTCCCTTGCTCAATCTCGACGGGCTCCCGTCGAGCCACCTGCCCGGCGTCATGACGGCGCTGAGAGCCGAAGGCCATGGGGCCGAGCTTGTCGAGGTGCCGTTCGAGTTCCAGCGCGGCGCCACGCGCATGTTGCGGCTGAGGCGGGGATGACGCGATACTTGGCGGCGCGGAGGCATGGATGGGCTTTGAGAGTTTCACGGGACTGATCGGCGGGCTGGGACTCTTCCTTGTCGGCATGTGGTTGATGACGGACGGGCTGAAGGTCGCCGCCGGCCCGTCGCTCAAGCAGATACTCGAGCGCTGGACGAACACGCGGGCGAAGGGGCTGGCGGCAGGCTTTTCGCTGACGGCGCTGGTGCAGTCGTCGAGCGCCGTCACCGTGGCGGCCATCGGCTTCGTCAATGCGGGCATCCTGACGCTCGGCAATGCGGTCTGGGTGGTCTTCGGCAGCGCGGTCGGCACGACCATGACGGGCTGGATCGTTTCCGCTGTCGGGTTCAATGTCGATATCAAGGTGCTTGCGCTGCCGGCCATCGGTGCCGGCATGATCCTGAGGCTGACGGCGCCGAGCGGCGCACGTGGCGCTATTGGCGAAGCCATCGCCGGATTCGGAATATTCTTTCTCGGCGTTTCGATTCTGAAAGACTCATTTGAAAGCGTTGCCGGGGTGATGCAGCTCGACACGCTCAGCGGCGGCGGCTTCCTGCACTACGTGCTGTTCGTATTTGCGGGGCTACTGGTAACGGCCATGGCGCAGTCCTCGAGCGCCTCGATCGCCATTGCGCTCTCGGCGGTCTCCGGCGGATTGATCGACCTTCCTACCGGCGCGGCCATGGTCATCGGCGCGAATATCGGCACCACAGTGACCGGTATACTCGCCGTCCTCGATGCGACCTCGAATGCGAAGCGCGTAGCGGCAGCGCACTTCATCTTCAATCTTTCCTCGGCTGCTATTGCCTGCGTCTTGCTGCCGTTTTTCTTCTGGGGAGTCATATGGCTCGGCGGGAGGGGTTGGGGCCTGCCGGAGCCCGCGATGATCCTCGCGATCTTCCACACGAGCTTCAACCTGCTTGGCTTACTCTCCGTCTGGTTTTGGGCCGACCGCATGGTGGAGTGGCTGAAGACGCGCTTTGTCTCGCAGGAGGAGAGCGAGGCGCGGCCGCAGCATCTCGACAAGACGCTGCAGGACATGCCCCCGCTCGCGGCGGCCAGTCTGTTGCTTGAGCTCAGGCGCTTCGGTGGCATCACGAGCGGGATGGTTGCCGGATATCTCAAGACACCTCTACTCCAGGCCGCGCAGGTAAAGCGGCGGGTACTGCCGCTCGGCCAGCTGTCGGAGGCGATCGGCGACTATGCAGCCTCCATGTCTGCCGCCCGAATGCCGGACAAATTGCCCGATGCGCTCGCCCATGCGCTCAGGGCGCTGCAGCACTATAACGGAATGGTGCACGAGCTTGAGGAGTTGATGGACCACTCAGCGGACATCCATCAATTGCCGGAGGAACTCGCGGCGCAACTGCGTGCCTACCGCAATTCTCTGGCGGAGCTTCTCGATACGCAGATGCTGACCGACGGAGAGGCATTGTCCGCACGGGGGCAGGCCTTCGAGGCGGAATATCAACGTATCAAGGATGAGGTGCTGAAAGCGGCGTCGCGCGGCGGGTTCACCCGGCTGCATCTGCTGGACGGCGCCGTGCGCGAGGCGGATCTCATTCGCCGCATCGCGCATCACGCGGTGCGGGCCGCCATGCGCATCGAGGCGGCCGAGGCCATTATCGGTCCGTCGAGGCCCGAGGCGGAGCGCCCGCCAGTCGCCGAAGCGGTGGCGCGCAACGAATAGGCGTCAGCGCGCCGTGCGGGCGAGGAAAGCGTCTATCGCCTTGATGGCTTCCGGCTCGTCGAGGAACGGGGCGTGGCCTCGGTCCTTGACGGTGGCGGAAGAGATATCCGGTCCTGCCGCTTCCATGCGCGAGACGATATCCACGCTCAGGAGGTCGGAGTTTTCACCGCGAATGACGAGGACGGGCTTCTGAGCCAGCGCGCCGAATTGCGGCCACATGGTCGGTGCTTCGCCCTTCGTCGCCTCGAGCCCCTTGCGCATGGCGGTGCCGATTTTCGGATCGTAGTCGAGCTTCGGAGCGCCATGCTCCTCGGCAAAGGTGCGGCGGGCAAAGGCGCGCCATTCTTCGGCGGTCAGCGATGGAAATTCGCGCTCGTTCATCACCCGGAGTTTCACGGCCGCCTCGTCCCATGTGGCGGGCGTTTCCATGATGCCGACATAGCCTGCGATCCGTTCGATGCCCTTTTGCTCGAGTTCCGGCCCGATGTCGTTCAGCACGGCTGCCTTGATGACGTTCGGGCGGAAGGCGGCAAGCGCCATGGTGACGATGCCGCCGCGCGAGGTGCCAATGAAGACCGCCTGACCGATGCCCGCCGCGCCCATCAGGTCGAGCGTGTCCATCATCTCGTGAGCGGGGGTGTAGTCCGCCCAGTTGTCGCACCAGGCGGAGCGGCCGCGGCCCCGAAAGTCCGCGCAGATGACGCGATGCTGTGGCGCGAGCTGCTCGGCGAGGGTGGCAAAGTCCTTCGAGTTGCGGGTCAGGCCCGGCAGGCAGATGACCGGCGAACCGGGCGCGGCGCGATCGCCATAATCGCGCGCGTAGAGCTTCAGCCCATCCTGGCTCGTATAGAAGATGTCTCGGTAGGCAGCGGCCATGGTCATGTCTCCCGGCATTCGAGGAAGGGGATCATGTGCAGGCGCGCGCCGGACGGCAAGCGGCAAGATTGTGTCAGCGGTCTTCCGCTTCGACCACGGGCGCCATGGCGTTGCCGGGCGATGCGACCGGCGTGGGCGATGCCGAAGCCGGCGCGGCCGCTGCCGGTGTTGCGCCGGGTGGCGCGAGCGGAATATTGCTCGGACGGGGAGTCGGCGCCGGCGCCGTGATCGGCACCGCGCCCGTGTGGCGGCGAATATCCTGATCGAGACGGACAGGCTGCGGCGTACCGCTCAGCCGCCCGCGATAGACTTCCATGTTTTCCATCACGCGCTGGACATAGTTGCGCGTCTCGGAAAAAGGAATGTTCTCGATCCAGTCGATCGGATCGACCGCGGTCGAGCGCGGATCGCCGAACCGGCCGACCCACTGGCGCACGCGCGAGGCGCCGGCGTTGTAAGCGGCGATGCTCATGATGTAGGAGCCGCCGAAATCGTTCTCGACGAGATCGCCGAGATGGGCGGCGCCGAGTGTGGCGTTATAGACGGGGTCGCTGAGGCGGCTCTGGTTGTAGGGCAGGCCGACCTGCTTGGCGACGATGCGCGCCGTTCCGGGCATGAGCTGCATGATGCCGCGCGCACCGGCGGGGCTCAGCGCATTGGGATCGAATTCGCTTTCCTGGCGCGACAGGCCATAGACAAGCGCCTTTTCGACCGGCGGCCCGCGATGCGTCCATGAGGGCATGGCATCGGTCGGATAGGCGTGGTCGGCGACGATGATATTGCGGGCAAGCGCGTTCTTCGCGATGCGAAGGGAGAGCTTGCGGTCGCCAAAACTGAGCGCGAGGTCGGAAAGGGCGCTGAGCTCCGCCTTGGTTTCCAGCGTCGTCGAAAGATGCAGCATGACGGCCCAGAGTTCGCGCTCGCGGTCCACATCCTTGAGAATGCGGGCAGCGCGAACGAGTTCGCGGCCGGAGAACTGTTTGGTCGTCTCGGCGTCGCGGGCAGGCAGGGCGGGCAGAACGAGCTTACCGTCGCCGCCCCGGCTGGCGAGCGCTGCGGTGGCGAGCTGGCCATAGAAGGTGGTCGGGTAGGCGGCCGCAGCCTTGAAATAGCGGTCGGCCTCCTCCTGTTTGCCGGCGGCGGCGGCCGCGCGGGCAGACCAGTATTCCGCGCGGGACTTGCTGATCGGAGTCGAGACGCCCGCCTCCAGCTTGCGGAAATGGCCATAGGCGATGTCGGCCTTGTTGAGGAACTGCAGTGCGATCCAGCCCGCCATGAACTCGGCATCGGCGAAATCCACGCCCTCGCTCAGGCCGTGGCCCGACGATATCTGGTAGGCCTGCATATAGAGGCCTTCGGCTAGCGCCTTGCGCGCGAGAATGCGGCGCTCGATCCACCATGTCTCGGGACGGACAAGCTGATGCGCTTCCGTCGGCGCCGTCAGCAGCAGCGGCAGGGCATTGTGATCGTTGCCGCGCTGGCGCTCATAGCGGACCTGCTCGTAAAGGAGGCCGGGGTCGGCGCGCAGCGCCGGCGGCACCTGCGAAAGCGCGGCCTGGGCGCGGCTCGAGCCGGAAATGAATTCGATGCGGGCATCCGCCAGCGCGCGGGCTTCCTGCCCGAGAAGCGCCGCTGTCGTGCGCGCGTCGGTGGTGCGGCGTTCCCAGAGAAGGCGGGCAAGGCGGTTCTGCTGCGCCTCGGTATTTATGTGCTGGCCATAGGCCGCGAGAATTTCCTTCTGGCGCGCCGGGGAGAAATCGTTCTCGACCCAAGCCCGGCGAATCCATTCCGCGCCTTCCTGCGTCCGCCCCATTTCGAGGAGCGCCTTGCCATAGCGGATGCGGCCCTCGCCGGAGGCGGGCGCGGTGGCTGAAAACCACTCCGTCACGTCCTCGTTCGACAGGGGATAGGTGAGCAGCGCGCGCTCGGCGCGGAGGTCGAGCGTTGCGCGGCGCGGCCAGCCGGGATTTGCATCCGTGAAGGCGACGATTTCCGAGAAGGTCGCGGTGCTGTTGTCCGAGATGAGCCGGGACCAGGTGACGAGCTTGATCGCGACGGGATCGGAGACTTGCGAGAGATGCCGCGTCGCCGTCGGCCAGTTGCCGCGGTCCGTCTCGGCATAGGCGGCGCGCAGCGCAGCCATCTCTGCGGCGCCAAGGCCGGAAAAACCTCCGGCGGCGCTGGCGGCCGGGCGGATGGGCGCCGAGGCGCTTGCGGGCGCAGCGGCGGGCTTGCCGGGTTCGGGGCGCGCAAGAGGGACGGCCGATGTCCAGCCCTGTGTGGGCATGACCACAAGCGCCGCAAGGGAAAGAGCCGCAACCCGCAAACGCACCGCCGTGGACATGGCCTTCAAGCTGCCTACCCGTACCAAAAAATTGAACTTGCCTGCGCTGGCCGGGAAAGGGCCGGGCGAGGCGCCGCCGACGACATGGCGGCCCTGAGCCTCAGCCTGCCACTCTGTCCTTTAATTCGAGACTAATCGCGCTGCCCACTGCGCCGCAACAGGAACCGGGGAAAACCGGCAGATTTCTTGCCGGGCCGGGGACTTGCGGTTATGTTGCGCGCCTTCGGGAGACGCCCGAAAATTTCCCCGGCAGAGTTAATCCGGGGTAACGGAGCCAAAGCCATGTTCAAGGGATCGTTCGTTGCACTCATAACGCCATTCAGGAATGGCAAGGTGGATGAGGCTGCGTTCGTGAAACTCGTGGAATGGCAGATCGAGCAGGGTACGCATGGGCTGGTTCCCTGCGGCACGACGGGCGAGTCGCCCACGCTGTCGCATGACGAGCACAAGCGCGTGGTGAAGCTCTGCATCGAGGCGGCGCGCGGCCGGGTGCCGGTGATCGCCGGGGCGGGTTCCAACAATACGGTCGAGGCCATCGAGCTGACCGCTTTCGCGAAGGATGTGGGCGCCGACGCCGTGCTCAGTGTGACCGGCTATTACAACAAGCCGTCGCAGGAAGGCATCTACCAGCATTTCAAGGCGGTGAACGATGCCGTCGATATCCCGATCATCCTCTACAATATTCCCGGCCGGACCATCGTCGACATCTCGCTCGAGACCATGACGCGGCTTTTCGAGCTCAAGAACGTTGTGGGCGTGAAGGATGCAACGGCGAATATCGCGCGCGTCAGCCTGCAACGTCAGGCGATGGGCCCCGAGTTCTGCCAGCTCTCGGGCGAGGACGGGACCGCGCTGGCCTTCAACGCGCATGGCGGCGTTGGCTGCATTTCGGTCACGGCGAATATTGCGCCGAAGCTTTGCGCGGAGTTCCAGGAGGCAACGCTGGCGGGCGACTATGCCAAGGCGCTGCAGATTCAGGACCGGCTGATGCCGCTCCACAATTCGCTCTTCATCGACCCCAATCCGGCGCCGGTGAAGTATGGTGCGAGCCTGCTCGGTCTGTGCGAGAACGAAATCAGGCTTCCGCTGGTGACGGCGAGCGCGCCCGTGCAGGACAAGGTCCGGGACGCGATGCGGAGCGCCGGGCTCCTCAACTGAGGAGCGGGAAGGAAACGCGGGAGTCATGTCCTCCAAAAGCGGCGGCGCCAAGAAGAAGCCCGGTGACGGCAGCAAGATCATTGCCGACAACCGCAAGGCGCGTTTCAACTACAGCATTACGGAGACCTTCGAGGCGGGCATCGAGCTCAAGGGCAGCGAGGTGAAGTCGCTGCGCACCGGCCAGGGCAGTCTCAACGAGGCCTATGCCCATGCGACGCGGGAGGGCGAGATCATGCTGGTCAACGCCTATATCCCGGTCTATCTGCAGGCCAACCGCTTCAACCATGAAACGCGGCGGCCGCGGAAGCTGCTGCTTCACCGGCGCGAGATCGACAAGCTGGTGGCCGCCGTGCAGCGGCAGGGCATGACCATCGTGCCGCTCCGCATGTATTTCAACGACAAGGGTTTCGTGAAGGTCGAGATCGGTCTCGCCCAGGGCAAGAAGCTCGCCGACAAGCGCGAGACGCTGAAAGAGCGGAGCTGGGAGCGCGACAAGGCGCGTCTCATGCGCGAGAAGGGCTGAGGCCCTTCAGCTTTCAAGACAAGATTTGATGTCGCGGAAGACGCCGTGGAACATTTCCGGCGTGAGCCGGCGCGTATTCGTGTTGTAGCGCGAACAGTGATAGCTGTCGAAAAGCGTTACGCCGCCGGGAAGTTCATGCGCCGCGCCATGGCCGAAAGCGGCTGACGCCTTGCGCACGCCATGTGCGGACAGCACCGCGTCATGCGCGATGCGGCCGAGAGCGAGAATGACTTTCAGGTCCGGCAGCGCCGCGATGCGGGCCTTGAGGAAGCCGAGGCAGTTCTTCGCCTCGGCGGGCGTCGGCTTGTTCTGCGGCGGCACGCAGCGCACTGCATTGGTGATCATCGCGCGCTCGAGTTCGAGCCCGTCATCGGGGCGGGCATCATAGGTGCCCTGGGCGAAGCCGAACTCCATCAGCGTGCCGTAGAGAAGGTCGCCTGCATAGTCGCCGGTGAAGGGGCGGCCGGTGCGGTTCGCCCCTTGAACGCCCGGCGCGAGGCCCACGATCAGAAGGCGCGCGCGCTCGTCGCCGAAGGACGGGACGGGCGCATTGAACCAGTCGGGATGGGCCACATCATTGTCGCGGCGATAGGCGACGAGGCGGGGGCAGAGCGGGCAATCGAGCGGCGCTTCCGCCGGAACCGAAGGCGGCATTCGTCAGGCCCGGGCCGGGCGGCTGTCGGCTTCGTCCTCGTCGTCGTCATAGTCGTAATCGTCGTCGTTGCGCAGCGGCGGCGCCGGCCGATCCGTATGGCTGCGGCCGATCGTGTCGCGCATGGATTCGAGATCGACATACTGGTCGGCCTGGCGGCGTAACTCATCGGCAATCATGGGCGGCTGGCTGCGCATGGTCGAGACGACGGTGACGCGCTTGCCTTTGCGCTGGAGCGCGTCGACGAGACGGCGGAAATCGCCGTCACCGGAGAAGAGGATCATGTGGTCGAGCTTGTCGGCGATTTCGAGCGCGTCGATGGCGAGCTCGATGTCCATGTTGCCCTTCACGCGGCGCCGGCCGGTGGCGTCGGTGAATTCCTTGGCAGGCTTCGTCACGACCGAGTAACCGTTATAGTCGAGCCAGTCGATCAGCGGCCGGAGCGGCGAATATTCCTGATCTTCGAGCAGGGCGGTGTAGTAGAAGGCGCGGATAAGCGTGCCCTTGCCGCGGAAATAGTCCAACAGGCGCTTGTAGTCGATGTCGAAGCCGAGGCCGCGTGCAGCGGAATAGAGATTGGCGCCATCGATAAAGAGTGCAATTCGTTCATGCGGATAAAAGATCATTCAAACAACTCCACCCTCGAATGCGATTATGCGAAAAGTCTTGAAGACGAGTCATGGCAGGCAAGCAGCTTTCCTGCAGAGACTTAGAACTGGAATGATGGGTCGCGCAAGTTTTCCGGCAAGTCTTCGGCGCGCTATTCTTCAATGTGAAGTAAAACGCTGATCGCAGAATCGCAGGTTGTGCAGATGTCGCAGATTCTGATAGCGCTCGGCGCCAATCTGCCCGGTGCGGCGGGCGGGCCCGAGGCAATGCTCCGGGCGGCGCTGGCGGCGATGCCGGCGTTCGGCCTGCAGGTCGTCCGGACGGCTCCATTTTACCGGACCCCGGCGCTGGCCGACTACGCACAGCCTGATTATGTTAATTCGGTCGCGTCGGTCGAGGCCGCGGCGCCCCCGGCAGGGGTGCTCGCCACGCTGCACAGGATCGAGGCGCTGTTCGGCCGGGTCCGGCGGGACCGCTGGGCACCGCGGGTGATCGATCTCGACCTGCTGGATTGCCGGGGGACGGTATTGCCGAGCAGCGGCGGCCTCAGCGGGGTTGCCGGGGCACCGCTGGCCCTGCCGCATCCGGGGATCGCGGCCCGGGGGTTCGTCCTGGTGCCCCTGCGGGATGTAGCGCCCGGCTGGCGGCATCCGGTGACGGGGGAGAGCGTGGAGCGGCTGATTGCCGCCCTTCCGCCCGCGGAACTCGCGCAAATCCGCCGGATCGGCGGTTGAAATCGTCTCAGAACTGGCCGTAAGGGCCTGTTCTTGCTTGCTTTCTGCGGGTCCAGCCCCTACATACAGGGCCAAATTGGATCCCGCATACTGGAGTTTCGTTCATGGCCCGCGTGACCGTTGAAGACTGCGTCGACAAGGTGCCCAACCGCTTTGAGCTCGTTCTGCTCTCGGCGCACCGGGCGCGTGCCATGTCGGCCGGCGCGGAGCTGACGGTCGATCGCGACAACGACAAGAACCCTGTCGTGGCGCTGCGCGAGATCGCCGAACGGACCGTGACGCCGGACAATCTCCGCGAGGACCTGATCGGCAGCATGCAGAGCCGGGTCGATACGGAAGAGCCCGAGGTCGAGAACATGCAGCTTCTCATGGCGGGCGAAACCAGCGTCGAGGTGCAGGATACTTTCGGTTCGGCCGAAGGCGGCGGCGACCGCATGAGCGAAGAAGAACTGCTGCGCGCCATCCAGAGCCAGATCGACTCGCCGCAGCAGAAATCCGCCGATGCGGACGACATGGACGGAGAAGACTGAGGACGGGCGGCAAGGGCCGGAGGACGGCTTTCAAGGCCCAGAGGTTATTCAGTTCGAGCGCCGCCCGGCCGCAAGGTGAGGGGCGGCGCTTTTCGTTTGGGTCAGCGCATTTGGCCGCATGGCGCGGGCCTCCCGAGTGTTAGGATTGTGGCAAGGAAGGACACAGGAGAATCGCAGGCATGTTGCGTCAGTATGAGCTCGTCGATCGCGTGCTCGGCTACGATCCGAAAGCGGACGAAGCCCTGATCAACCGCGCCTATGTCTATGCCATGAAGCAGCATGGCAGCCAGAAGCGCGCCAGCGGCGACCCCTATTTTTCCCATCCGATCGAAGTGGCCGGCATCCTGACGGACCTCAAGCTCGACACGGCGACGATCGTAACGGCGCTGCTCCACGACACCATCGAGGATACGGGCTCGACGATGGACGAGCTCACCAAGCTGTTCGGGCCGCAGGTGGCGGGGCTCGTGGACGGCGTGACGAAGCTCACCCGGATCGAACTCACCTCCGAGCGGTCGAAACAGGCGGAGAATTTCCGCAAGTTCCTGCTCGCCATGTCGAACGACATTCGCGTGCTGCTGGTGAAGCTCGCCGACCGGCTGCACAACATGCGGACGCTGCATTTCATCTCGTCGGCGGAGAAGCGGCAGCGGATCGCGCTCGAGACGATGGAAATCTATGCGCCGCTGGCCGGACGCATGGGCATCCAGGAAATCCGCGAGGAGCTTGAGGATCTCGCGTTCAAGGAGCTCAATCCGGAAGCGCGCGAGGCGCTGATCAAGCGGCTCAACGAATTCCGCGAGTCGACCGGCGATGCGGTGAAGAAGATCGCCGACGAGATCAGGGCGAAGCTCGAAGAATCGGGCTTGCCCTGCGAGGTGATCGGGCGCGAGAAGCGGCCCTATTCGATGTGGCGCAAGATGGAGCGGCGCGCGATCTCGCTTGAGCAGCTCTCCGATATTTTCGGCTTCCGTGTGATCGTGGACGAGGTGCCGGATTGCTACCGCGCGATCGGCGTGCTGCATACGAGTTGGCCCATGGTGCCGGGGCGTTTCAAGGATTACATCTCGACGCCGAAGGCGAACGGATACCGCTCGCTGCACACCACCATGATCGGGCCGCAGCGCAAGCGCGCCGAGGTGCAGGTGCGGACGCGCAAGATGCACGAGGTCGCCGAATACGGTATCGCCGCGCACTGGCTCTACAAGGAAGCGAGCGGCACGGACGCATCGGGCGAATTCGCGGCGACTTTCAAATGGCTCCGCCAGCTCATCGAAATGCTGGAACATGGCGCTTCGCCCGAGGAATTTCTGGAGCACACGAAGCTCCAGATGTATTCGGACCAGGTGTTCTGCTTCACCCCGAACGGGTTGCTCATCACGCTGCCGCGCGGCGCAACGCCCATCGACTTCGCCTATGCGGTGCATACCGAGATCGGCGACACCTGCGTCGGCTGCAAGATCAACGGCCGGCACATGCCGCTTCGTAGCAAACTCGAGAACGGCGACGAGGTGGAGATCATCCGCTCGCAGGCGCAGAAGCCGTCTCCGGCCTGGGAAGCGATTGTCGCGACAGGCAAGGCGCGGTCCGCCATTCGCCGCTCGATCCGCGCCACGAAGCAGGCGGAGTTCAGCAAGCTGGGCCGGCAGATCGTGAAGACGGCCTTCGAGGCGGCGGGACGCGAGGCGACCGACACAATTCTGGAGCGCGCGCTCGGGCCGCTCCGCAAGCACGACATCAATGAGCTGCTGGCCGGTGTCGGCGACGGCACGATCAATCCGCAACAGATTCTGCAGACGGTTTATCCCGAGGACGGTGCGCCGAAGGGCGGGCGGAAGCGCAATGGCCGCATGAACGGCAAGGACGAGCGCGGCGGTTCCGTGCGGGTGACGGGCCGTGCGTCGGGTCTCGCCATCCGTTTTGCGCCGGAAATGTTCCCGCTGCCGGGCGAGCGCATCGTGGGCATCATGATGCCGGGCGAAGGCGTGACGATCTATCCGATCGACGCGCCGGCGCTTGAGGAGTTCGACGGCGATGCCATGCGCTGGATCGATGCGACGTGGGATATCGATCCCGAACATCCGCAGAGTTTCCCGACGCGGCTGCGGGTGACCGCGAAGAACGAAGTCGGTTCGCTCGGCCATATCGCGACGCTGATCGCGGATTACGGAAGCAACATTGCAAATCTCTCACTCGCGCAGCGCGATATGGATTTCTACGACATCCAGCTCGATCTCGAAGTGCGCGACCTCAAGCATCTGACGCGGATCATGTCCGCGCTCAACGGACTTTCCTGCGTCAATACCGTGGTGCGCCCAAGACGCTGAACGGAACTGACCTCCACTCCCCAAAGAAGAAGCCGGTGAAGAAATGGATCAAGACAAGGTTCTCAAGGAATTCGAAAAAGCCGGCGCGCTGTTGAGGGGGCATTTCATTCTTTCGTCCGGTCTGCACAGCCCCGTCTTCCTGCAGAAGGCGCTGGTGTTCATGAATCCCGCGCGGACCTCGAAGCTCTGCAAGGCGCTGGCCGCGAAAATCACTGAAGAAGTGAACGGCCCCATTGATGCCATCGTTTCGCCCGCAGTGGGCGGTATCATTCCCGGTTATGAAACGGCGCGGCACATGAAGGTTCCGGCCATGTATGTCGAACGGGAGAACGGGGAATTCGCGCTTCGCCGCGGGTTCCATCTCGAAAAGGGTATGCGCGTAGTGATGGTGGAAGACATCGTGACGACGGGGCTTTCGTCGCGCGAGTGCATCGAGGCGATCAAGAAGACCGGCGCCCGGGTTGTGGCGGCGGCATGCCTGATCGACCGTTCCGGCGGCAAGGCGAAGGTCGGCACGAAGCTGATCTCGCTCGCGCGGATCGCCATCCCGGCCTATCCCGCCGACAAGCTGCCCAAGGAACTCGCCGCGCTGCCTGCGACCAAGCCGGGAAGCCGGCATCTGGCATGAGGATTGATTTTTGTTTCGCCGTCGCGTCGACCTACACCCTATTGAGAAGCTGAAGGAATTCTTCTGGCCCCGTTCGGGCTGGAAGCGTTCCTTTCAGTACGGGTGGCGGCGCGTCTGGCGGCTTTCGGGCACACCACATGCGATCGCGCTCGGCGTCGCGGCGGGCGTGTTTGCTTCCTGCACGCCGTTTTTCGGGTTCCACATCCTGCTCGCCATGCTGGTTGCCTGGGTGATCCGTGGCAATCTGGTCGCAAGCGCGCTGGGAACTTTTGTCGGCAATCCCCTGACCTTTCCTCTCATCTTCTTCGTCGTGTTCGAGGTCGGTAAGTTCATGGTCGGCACCCCGGCGGGGCGGGCACATCCCGAGATCGAGGAAGTGGTGCAACAGGCGGGTGCCTTCGACCGGCTGCTGCCGCATATCGTGCCGCTCCTCGTGGGCGCGGTCCCGGTCGGAATTGTGCTGGGTTGTGTCTTTTATGTCATTACGCGGAGCGGCGTCGAAGCCTATCAATCACAGCGGCGCAAGCTGCTGGAGGAGCGGGCAAAGGCGAGGGCCGATGCCGCTGCCGGCAGGCGCGCCGAAGCCGCCGCTCTGGAGACGGGCAAGGGAGACGCCGCATGAACGATAGGGCCGTACCGGGATATCTGCGCCTCGGCGTCAATATCGATCACGTGGCGACCATCCGGAATGCGCGCGGCAACGACCATCCCGATCCCGTGCGGGCGGCGAAGCTCGCGGCGGAGGCCGGTGCCGATGGGATCACGGCGCATCTGCGCGAAGACCGGCGGCATATTCGCGACGACGATATCGCGAGGCTGATGGATGAGATCGGCCTGCCGCTCAATCTCGAAATGGCGGCGACGCCGGAGATGCTGCAGATCGCCCTGCGTCATAAGCCGCATGCCTGCTGCATCGTGCCGGAACGGCGCGAGGAAGTGACGACGGAAGGCGGCCTCGATGCGGCGGGTCTCCACAACCATCTGAAGCCCATTGTCGACCGGTTGCGCGATGCGGGCATTCGCGTGTCCCTCTTCATCAATGCGGAGAAGCGCCAGCTCGAGGCGGCGCGCTCGCTCGGTGCACCGGTCGTGGAACTGCATACGGGCGCCTATTGCGACGCCGTGCTGGAGCGGCAGCATGCGAAGCGCGACGCCGAGCTCGCGCGGCTCGGCAGGGCGGCGGCGGACGGCGCGGCGCTCGGCCTCGAGGTTCATGCGGGCCATGGCCTCACCTTCGACACGGTCGGGCCGGTGGCGGCGATACCGGAGCTGGCGGAACTCAATATCGGCCACTTCCTTGTGGGTGAAGCCGTGTTTGTCGGTCTGGCGGAAAGCATCCGTCTGATGCGGGCGGCGATGGATGCCGCCCGGCCCCGGTCGGCCGGCGCCGGCGCGAAGGAATCCCGATGATCATCGGCATCGGCAACGACATCATCGATATCAGGCGTGTGCAGCAGACGCTGGACCGCTTCGGCGACCGTTTCGTCCAGCGTATCTTCACCGATGTCGAGCAACGCAAGTCGGAGGCACGGCGCATGCGCGCCGCTTCCTATGCGAAACGCTTTGCGGCGAAGGAAGCATGTTCGAAGGCGCTCGGTACCGGGCTTCGGCGCGGCGTCTTCTGGCGGGACATGGGCGTTGTCAATATGCGCGGAGGGCAGCCCACCATGGCGCTGACCGGCGGCGCACTCGACCGGCTCAACGAGATCACGCCGGCCGGCATGGCGCCGGTCATTCATCTTACGATCACCGACGATCACCCGCTGGCGCAGGCTTTCGTCATCATTTCGGCGGTGCCGAAGATATAAGGCGGCGGGAGCCGTACGGAAGCAGGCGGGCTGCGTCGTTCGCGGTCCGGCGGGTGCAGGGGAGCATTCAGGGAATGGCCAATGACTGGAAAGTCTCGATGAGCGAAAATGCGCGGAAGCTGCGCGGCAGTTCGTTCTCGGAGAATGTGCGCACGATCATCTATGCGTTGCTGATCGCCATGGTGATCAGGGCCCTGCTGTTCCAGCCGTTCTTCATTCCCTCGAGTTCGATGGAGTCGACCCTGCTGATCGGCGACTACCTTTTCGTCTCGAAATACAGCTATGGCTATTCCAGGCATTCGCTGCCCTTCAGCCCGCCGGTCTTCAGCGGCCGGATCGCCGGAGTGCAGCCGGAGCGCGGCGATATCGCTGTGTTCAAGCAGCCGATCGACAACCGGACCGATTTCATCAAGCGCGTCGTCGGTCTCCCCGGCGACAAGATCGAGATGCGCAGCGGCGTACTCTATATCAACGACCGCGAAGTGCCGCGCATGCGGGTGGACGATTTCATCGAGCGCGATGCCTTCGGCAATGTCCGCCGCGTGCCCCGCTACAAGGAAACGCTGCCGAACGGCATTTCCTATCTCACGCTCGACCGCGTCAGGGACAGCGTCTGGGACAATGCCGGGCCCTATCAGGTGCCCGAGGGGCATTATTTCATGATGGGCGACAACCGCGACAATTCGAGTGACAGCCGTGTGGCGGAGTCGGTCGGTTATGTTCCCTTCGAGAACCTTGTCGGCAGGGCCGAGATCGTCTTCTTCTCCGCGGATGGAAGTGCCGCCATCTGGCAAATCTGGAAGTGGCCCTCGGCGATCCGCTGGGACCGCATCGGCAAATGGGTGGAGTGAGCCCGGAACTGCAGACGCGGCTTGGCCATCGCTTCGCCGATGAGAGCCTGCTCCGGCGGGCGTTGACGCATCCGAGCGCCGAGGGCAGCAATAATTATCAACGCTTCGAATTTCTGGGCGACCGGGTGCTTGGCCTCGCCATCGCGAAATGGCTGCTCGAGACCTTTCCGCAGGCCGATGAGGGTGAGCTTGCGGTGCGCTACAATGCGCTGGTCCGCAAGGAGGCCTGCGCGGAAGTGGCGGAGCGGCTCGATCTCGGCCGCCATATCGTGATGGGCGGCGGCGAGGAAAAGGCAGGCGGACGGCGCAAGGCCGCCATTCTGGGCGACGCCTGCGAAGCCCTGATCGCGGCGCTTTATCTCGATGGTGGGCATGAGGTGGCCGAGCGTTTCGTCCGCACCGAATGGTCGGCCCTGATCGAGCGGTCGGGCAAGGTGCCTCAGGATGCGAAGACGGCGCTGCAGGAATGGGCGCAGGGCGCCGGGCGGCCCGTGCCGAAATATGCGCTTGCCGGACGGACAGGGCCCGACCATGCGCCGGAATTCACCGTTTCGGTTGAGGTTGAGGGGCAGGCGGCCCTCAAGGCCACAGGTGCGTCGAAGCGGCAGGCGGAACAGGCGGCCGCCCGGGCGATGCTCGAAAAACTGGGCCTCTGGCAGGATGAAGACTGAGCGCGGTCCGCGCCGATATGCTATTGAGGCGGCATCATGGAAGAGACATCTGAAAACATGCCGCAGGCCGAGGCCGGGCAAACCCGATGCGGCTTCGTCGCCATCATCGGCGCGCCCAATGCGGGCAAGTCGACGCTGTTGAATCAGCTTGTCGGGTCGAAGGTCGCCATCGTCACGCACAAGGTGCAGACGACGCGCTCGCGCATCCGCGGCATTGCGATGGAAGGCAATACGCAGATCGTCTTCGTGGATACGCCGGGCATCTTCAAGCCGAAGCGCAGGCTCGACAAGGCGATGGTCGATGCCGCCTGGGGCGGGGCGGGCGATGCGGACGCCATCATCCTCATGGTCGATGCCGAATATGAGCGCGAGGAAGATCTCGAACGGATCATCGAGGGGCTGAAGTCGCAGGGGCGGAAGGCGATCCTCGTTCTGAACAAGATCGATGCGACGAAGCGCGAGAAGCTGCTGAAGCTCGCCGAACGGCTGAACGAGACTGGACTTTTCACCGATACGTTCATGATCTCGGCAATGAAGGGGAGCGGCGTTGCCGATCTGCGCCGTCATCTCGCGAAGATGATGCCGGCGGGACCGTGGCATTACCCGGAGGATCAGGCGGCCGATGTGCCGCTCCGTTCGCTCGCTGCGGAGGTCACGCGCGAGAAGCTCTTTCTCCGCCTCCATGACGAATTGCCCTATTCGCTGACCGTCGAGACGGAGGAATGGGAGCAGAAGAAGGACGGCTCCATCCGCATCGCACAGGTCATCTTCGTCGAGCGCGACAGCCAGAAGAAGATCGCGCTCGGTAAGGGCGGGCAGACGATCAAGACGGTAGGCCAGCTTGCACGGCAGGAGCTTGAAGAGATGCTGGAGGCGAAAGTGCACCTCTTCCTCTTCGTGAAGGTGCGCGAGAACTGGTCCGACGATCGCGAGCGCTACCGCGAAATGGGTCTCGATTTCCCGCAGGGGTGAGGGCCGTGCATGGACTGGCGTGACGAAGGGATCGTGTTGTCGGCGCGGGCGCATGGCGAGACCGGCGCGATCCTCGAACTCTTCACGCGGGAGCAGGGGCGGCATCTGGGGCTGGTGCATGGCGGCGCGGGGCCGCGGATGCGCAGCGTGCTGCAGCCCGGCAACAAGCTCAACGCGCATTGGCGGGCGCGGCTTTCCGATCATCTCGGCACCTATCAGGTCGAACTCGTGCGTCCGCTGGCGGGCCTACTGATGGACGACCCTTTGGCGCTTCTGGCGCTCAGCGCGGCGAGCGCCGTTTGCGGCGTCGTGCCGGAGCGGGAGGCGCATCCGGCCCTCTATGACGGCTATGAAGTGCTGCTCGAAACGCTGCAGGACGGGGAAGTCTGGCCGGCGATTTTCGTGCGCTTCGAGCTTGGGTTGCTGCAGGAGCTGGGCTTCGGTCTCGACCTCACGCGCTGCGCGGCGACGGGGGCGCGCGACGATCTCGTCTATGTATCGCCGAAGAGCGGCGGTGCGGTGAGCCGGGCGGCGGGCGAGCTCTACAAGGACCGGCTGTTCCGGCTGCCGGGCTTTCTCGTCGGCTCGCAGGCAGGCGAGGCGTCTCCGGCCGATGTGGCCGAGGGGTTCAGGCTCACCGGGCATTTTCTGGAGCGTCACCTCTTCGCGGCCCACCAGCGCCATCTGCCCGATGCCCGGCTCCGCCTGATGGAGAAGATCGCTGCATGGGCGGAGTGAGCCGCGAATCGCTGGTATATTGGCCGTCAGTTCCTTATTTCGTCATGGCCCGGCTTGTCCGGGCCATCCATGTCTTTCTTGTTTCACGTGGAAGAAAGGCGTGGATGACCCGCATAAAGCGGGTCATGACGAATATTTTTAGCGCCGGAAAATCATGACCAAAGTTGCACCGCCGCCCGAGCCCGAACACGAGATCAATCTGCGCGAGGCGCTGGAGACGCGCTATCTCGCCTATGCGCTCTCGACCATCATGCACCGGGCGTTGCCGGATGTGCGCGACGGGCTGAAGCCGGTTCACCGGCGTGTACTCTTTGCGATGCGGCAGCTCCGGCTCGAGCCGGGGCAGGGTTTCAAGAAGTCGGCGCGCGTCGTCGGCGATGTGATCGGCCGTTATCACCCGCATGGCGACCAGTCGGTCTATGACGCCCTGGTGCGTCTGGCGCAGGATTTTTCGGTGCGCTATCCGCTTGTCGACGGGCAGGGCAATTTCGGGAATGTGGACGGCGATAATGCCGCCGCCATGCGCTACACGGAAGCGCGGCTGACGGCTGTGGCGGCGCTGCTGCTCGACGGGCTCGACGAGGACACGGTCGATTTCCGTGAGACCTATGACGGCGAGGACAAGGAGCCCATGGTGCTGCCGGGTGCCTTCCCGCAGCTTCTCGCCAATGGCGCCTCCGGCATCGCGGTCGGCATGGCGACGAGCATCCCGCCGCATAATGCGGCGGAGCTTTGCGACGCGGCGCTCCATCTCATCAAATATCCGAATGCACGGACGGAGAAGCTTGTCAGCTTCGTGCAGGGGCCCGATTTCCCGACCGGCGGCATCGTGATCGAGCCGCGCGAGGCGATCATCGAGGCTTACGAGACGGGGCGTGGCGGTTTCCGCGTGCGTGCGAGATGGGAGCAGGAGGAGCTGCCGCGCGGACTCTGGCAGATCGTCGTCACGGAAATCCCCTACCAGGTTCAGAAGTCGAAGCTGATCGAGAAGATCGCCGAGTTGCTGCAGGCGAAGAAGCTGCCCCTGCTTGAGGATGTGCGGGACGAGAGCGCGGAGGAAATCCGCCTCGTTCTGGTGCCGAAGTCGAAGGCGGTCGAGCCAGAACATCTGATGGAGTCGCTCTTCCGGGCGACGGAACTCGAAAGCCGTTTCCCGCTGAATTTGAACGTGCTTTCGGCGGGACAGGTGCCGGGCGTGATGAGCCTCAGAGAGGCGCTCCGAGCCTGGCTTGAGCATCGCAAGGACGTGCTCGTCCGCCGTTCGAATTTCCGCCTCGACAAGATCGAGAAGCGGCTGGAAGTTCTCGAAGGCTATCTCAAGGCCTATCTCAATCTCGACGAGGTGATCCGCATCATCCGCGAGGAGGACGAGCCGAAGCCCGCGCTCATCAAGCGTTTCAAGCTGACGGACAATCAGGCGGAAGCCATCCTCAACATGCGTCTCCGGAGCTTGCGCAAGCTCGAGGAAATGGAGATCAGGGGCGAGCACAAGGAACTCACCGCCGAGCAGAAGAACCTCAAGGCGCTGGTGAAGTCCGATGCGAAGCAGTGGGAGCGCGTTTCCGAAGAGATCAAGGACGTGCGCAACACCTTCGGCCCGAAGACGAAGCTCGGCGCGCGGCGAACGACGTTCTCCGATGCGCCGAAAGTCGAATATGTGCCGGTCGAGGCGATGGTCGAGAAGGAGCCGGTCACCGTCGTCTGCTCGAAGAAGGGCTGGATCCGCTCGATGAAAGGGCATCTCGCTGCCGACGCCGATATCAAGTTCAAGGAAGGCGACGGGCCGCGCTTCACGCTTCATGCCGAGACGACGGACAAGATATTGCTCTTCGCGACGGATGGCCGCTTCTACACGCTAGACGCGGCGAAGCTGCCCGGCGGGCGCGGGCATGGCGAGCCGGTGCGTCTGATGATCGATCTCGACGAGAGCCGCGACATCGTGGAGCTCTTCGTGCACCAGCCGGGACGGAAGCTCATCATTGCCTCGCATGAAGGCAATGGCTTCATTGTGCCGGAGGACGAGGTTGTCGCAATGCGCAGGGCCGGCAAACAGATACTGAACGTCTCGGGCACGGATGAAGCGGTCGCCTGCGCGGTTGTGCAGGGCGATCATGTGGCCGTGATCGGCGAGAACCGGAAGCTCGTGATCTTCCCGCTCAAGGAAGTGAACGAGATGACGCGCGGCAAGGGCGTTCGCCTCCAGCGCTACAAGGATGGCGGCCTCGGTGACATCAAGACCTTCACGCTGAAGCAGGGGCTCATCGCCTATGACCGCTCCGACAGGGCGCGCACCTTCGATGCGCTGAAAGAGTGGCTCGGACAACGGGCGCAGGCCGGGCGGCTCCCGCCCAAGGGCTTCCCCGTCGGGCACAAGTTCGGCGGCGGCTTCGGAGCGGCTTGAGCGGGGTCACCTGATGGTGACAGGCTCGCGCCTCTCGTTGCCCCAGTAGTTCATGAAGAGAATGTAGTCACCGGGCTTCACGCGCGCGGGATCGAGTGCGAGTTCGTATTCGCCCGAGATGGAGTGCTTGCCTTCGAGCTCACCCCGCATCGGCACATCGACGCAGGCTTCGTCGCCGCGCTGCGACTGGACGAAGTTCTGGTCCCGGTCCGTCAGGAACCAGCGGAAAATTTTGCATTGGGAGTCGATTTCCAGCGGCATGGCCTCGCCGGTATTGTTGGCGAGCGTGACGTTGACGGCGAGCGTGAGCGGGCCTGCTTCGGTCCAGCTTCTGGGTTGCGTGACCTGCACCGTCAGTTCAACCGGATCGTTCAGTTGAACGCGGCCAGTGCCGATGTAGAAGGCGATGACGCCCGCCATGGCCATGAAGACGAGCGACATGCGGATGAGGTTGCTGCGCGCGTTCAGCGCGGCTTCGTTCGGGTCTCTTGAAGGCATTGTGCTCACATCGTAGCGAAGAGGAGGCGCGGCAGCCATGTCGCGATCGATGGGAACATGGCTACCACGGCAATGGCAAGCAGTTGAAGCCCCACGAAAGGCACCGCGCCGCGATAAATCTGCATGGTGGTGACGCTTTCCGGCGCGACGCCCCGCAGATAGAAGAGCGCAAAGCCGAAAGGCGGCGTCAGGAAGGATGTCTGCAGGTTCAGCGCCATCATCACGCCGAGCCAGACCGGGTCCACGCCCATCATCAGCAGGATCGGCGCGACGATCGGCACGACCACGAAGATGATCTCGATGAAATCGAGGAAGAAGCCGAGCAGGAACATGACGGCCATGACCGTGATGACGGCGCCAGTGGTGCCGCCCGGCATGGAGTTCAGGAATTCATGCACCGTGTCGTCGCCGCCCAATCCCCGGAAAACGAGGCTGAACAGCGCGGCGCCGATCAGGATGATGAAGACCATCGATGTGATCCGCGCGGTCGACTGGGAGACTTCGCCGACGACGCCGCTCAGCCAGAGCTTCCAGATGGAAGCAGCGAGGCCGACAGCGACGAGCGCGCAGAGAAGATAGGCCACCCATATGCCGATCTGGTCGGTAGCCGAGATTTCGCTGCGAGCCGTGCGGAGGTCCATGAAGGCGGTCAGGATCAGCAATGCGATCAGCGAAAGAGCGGCAACGCGCACGGCGCGCTTCATGCCGCCCGCGCGCTCGCCCGCAAGCAGCGTTGCGCCGATGGCGCCGAGGGCGGCGGCTTCGGTCGGCGTCGCGATGCCGCCCAGGATTGAGCCCATGACCGCGACGATGAGGGCAACAGGCGGGACCAGCGCGCGGAGCGTGCGGCGATAGAGTTCGGCGATCGAGACGCTGTCGTCCACGGGCATGGCGGGCGAGGATTTCGGGTCGAGCGCGGCGCGAACGATCTGGTAGAGGATATAGAAGCCGACAAGCATCAGGCCCGGCAGAAGCGCGCCGGCGAAGAGATCGCCGACGGAGAGCGTTTCCGGAGAGAAGATGCCCTGTTCGAGCTGCGCGCGCTGGTATGAGTTGGCCAGCGTGTCGCCAAGCAGCACGAGCACGATCGAGGGCGGGATGATCTGGCCGAGCGTGCCGGCCGCGGCGATGGAGCCCGTCGCCAGCGAAGGATCGTAGCCACGCCGCAGCATGGTCGGCAGCGCGAGCAGGCTCATGGTGACGACGGTTGCGCCGACAATGCCGGTCGAAGCGGCAAGGAGCGCGCCGACGATCGATACCGAATAGCCGAGCCCGCCGCGCAGCCGGCCGAAAAGGCGGCCCATGTTTTCGAGCAGGTCCTCGGCAACCTTGGAGCGCTCGAGCATCGTGCCCATGAAAACGAAAAGCGGCACGGCGATCAGCACGTCGTTCGTCATGTTGCCGTAGATGCGTTGCGGCAAGGCGGCCATGAAGCCGAAATCGAAAACGCCGAAGACGATGCCGATGACGCCGAAGGCGAGGGCAACGCCCGCGAGCGTGAAGGCGACCGGGAAACCTGTGAGCAGCACCGCGCAGACGGTGACGAACATCAGGATGTCGAGGCTGGCGCGAAGATCCATCTTGGGGCTGCTTTCAGAGGATGGGGGAGGCTTCCTCGACGGGCTTTTCCTTCCCGGCGAGAATGCGCAGCGCGTGAACGATCAGGGACAATCCCTGAAGGGCGAGCAGCACGACGAAGACGAGGATCACGCTTTTCAGAAGGTAGACGCCCTGGATGCCGCTCGTCTCGCGGCTGCCTTCGCGCACCGCCCATGAGGCTTCGACATAGGGAAGGGAGACGGTGAAGATGAGGTAGCAGACCGGCCAGAGCAGGAAGAGCGTGCCCAGCAGGTCGACCCAGGCCTTCGCCCGGGGCGCCATCGTCCGGTAGAACACATCCACGCGGACATGGCCGTTATGCAACAGCGTGTATCCCGCCACCAGCATGAAGAGCGTACCGTGCATATAGACGATCGACTCCTGCATGAAGATGGAGCCGATGCCGAAAACATATCGCTGCAGCACGATGATGAATTGCACCACGACCATGATGAGCGCGAGCCATGAAACGGCGCGCCCGACATTTTCGTTGAGAGCGTCGATCCAGCCGGCAATGCGGACGAGTGCCTTCATGGGCATGTCTTCCGTGCCGCGTCAGTCGCGGCGCGCCTCCACAAAGCCTTCGTCGCCGATGCGGGTCCATTCGCTCGTCGTGTCGAGGAAGTTGCGGAAGCTCTCATAGACCTTGGCGGTGAAGGCGTCTTCCTTCGCGGCATCTTCCAGCACTTCGCGCGAGGTCTTCTTGAGCGCGGCTACCACGTCGTCCGGGAAGCGGCGAACCAGAACGCCGTGCTTCTCGATCAGGGTTTTCAGCGCCTCGCCGTTATGGGCGTTGTATTCGGCCAGCGTGTAGTCGTTCTCGGCGGCGCAGGCGGCGCGGACGACGGCCTGCTGCTGCTTCGTGAGCGAGTTCCAGACGTCGAGGTTGAATCCCGCGGCGAGGCTCGATCCCGGTTCGTGGAAGCCCGGCCAGTAGTAATATTTGGCGAGGCGGTAGAAGCCGAATGCCATGTCGTTCCAGGGGCCGACCCATTCGGCGGCGTCGATGGTGCGGTTCTGCAGCGCGGGGAAAATATCGGGCCCGGCCAGCGTGACCGAGGCGGCGCCGAGACGGCGCATGACTTCGCCACCGAGGCCCGGCATGCGGATCGACAGGCCCTTCAGGTCGTCGAGCGACTTGATCTCGCGGCGATACCAGCCGGGAAGCTGCACGCCCGTATTGGCGCACATGAAGGCCTTGATCTTGAAGCGCGCGGAGAGTTCGTCCCAGAGTTCCTGGCCGCCGCCATGATAGATCCAGGCGTTGATTTCGGCGGCGGTCATGCCGAAGGGAACGGCGGTGAAGAAGTTGAAGGCCTTGGACTTGCCTTGCCAGTAATATTCCGCGCCGTGATAGATGTCGGCCGCGCCGGAGGAAACCGTGTCGAAGCATTCAAGCGGCGGCACCAGTTCGTTCGCCGCGAAGACCTTGATGTCGATCTGGCCGTCCGTCATCTCGCGGATGCGGGTTGCGAGCCGCTCGGCCGACACGCCGAGGCCGGGATAGTTCTTCGGCCAGGTGGTGACCATCTTGAGCTGGCGCTTGCCCTGCGCCAGGGCGGGCGCGGGCAGGGTGGCGGCAGCAAGGCCTGTCAGGCCGGCGCCTGCCAGAAACGAACGGCGTTTCATCGATTACTCCCCGATTCACATCCCCTGGGCAGCCGCCTGGCCGCCCGTCCCCGATTGAAGGGATACAATTTGCGGCCAGTATAGGCAGGCTCACGCGGGGCGCAACGGAGACCGGGGCCGCTCAGGCGGCGGGACGGGGCAGTTTCCGCCAGCCTTCGGGGAAAAGCGCCTCAAGGGGCCCGAAGCGGGTCTTGTAGGACATCTTGCGGGAGCCATCGACCCAATAGCCCAGATAGACGTAAGGCAGGCCGAGCTGGCGGGCGCGCTCGATATGGTCGAGCACCATCAGGGTGCCGAGGCTCCGCGTCGTCTCCGCCGGGTCGTAGAAGCTGTAGACCATGGAAAGCCCGTCATCGAGCGTGTCGGTGAGCGCCGCGCCGATGAGCGGCGCCGATTCCGATTCGTCCGGCAAGCGATATTCGACCACGCGGGTCGCGACGGTCGTGTCCTCGACCATGGCGACATAATCGAGCCGCGACATGTCCGCCATGCCGCCCTCCGCGTGGCGCGTGTCGAGATAGCTGCGCAGCAGGGCGTATTGCTCGTCGGTTGCGGCGGCGGGCGCAAGGCCCGTCCTGACATCCACGTTGCGCGCCAGTACGCGACGGAATGTCCGGCTGGGGCGGAATTCATCGACGATGACGCGGACGGAGATGCAGGACTGGCAGTCTTCGCAGGCAGGGCGGTAGGCGATGTTCTGGCTCCGCCGGAAGCCTGCTTGCGAGAGCATGTTGTTCAGCGAAACCGGTTCGTCGCCGAGGAGATGCGTGAAGACCTTCTTCTCGTAGCGCCCCGGCAGATAGGGGCAGGGCTGCGGCGAGGTTATGTAGAATTGCGGAAACCTGATGCGGGACTGGTCCGTCACTGGCCTGCTCTCGCTCTCCGTTGCCCTGGTGTGGCGCCGCTCGCCCCTCAGAGACCGTAATACCAGGGGGCGAAGAAAGAATAGGCCAGCCAGAGAAGAATGACGAGGGGGGTGCCGGTCCGGACGAAATCCCGGAATTCGTAGTGGCCGGGGCCCATGACCAGCAGGTTCGTCTGATAGCCCATCGGGGTGGCGAAGGAGCAGTTGGAGGCGAATATCACCGCATAGATGAAAACGAAGGGATCGACGCCGAGCTGCGCCGCGGTGCTGATGGCGATCGGCGTGAAGAGAACGGCGGTGGCATTGTTCGTCAGGACGTTGGTCGTGATCGCTGCCGCCAGGAAGAAGGCGGAAAGGATGACCGGCACGCTGTAGCCGGAGAAGAGATAGACGGTCGTTTCGGCGATGGCGCGCGCGCCGCCCGTCGCGTCCAGCGCGGCGGCGACGCCCAGCATGGCGCCGACCATGAGAAAGATGCGGCGGTCCACGGCGCGGGCGGCCTGGCGCACATTGAGCACGCCGAAGGCGATGGATGCTCCGGCGGCAGCGACGGCGGCAATCTCGATCGGCAGGATATCGAGCAGCACCGTGGCGACCATCACGCCGAAAATGGCAAGCGCCCGGTGGCCGAGTTTCGGGTCCGGCAGTTCGGTTGCCGACCATTCGAGGAGAAGCACATCGCGGTTGTGGCGCAGGTCCTGGATGCGCGCGCCCTTGCCGAGCACCAGCAGCACGTCGCCCGCCTCGAGGCGGATATCGTTCAGGAGGGTGCGGATCATGCGGCTGCGGCGCTGGATGCCGAGCACGATGCAGCCCGTCTGGTGGCGGAAGGCGATCTGCTCGATGGTCTGGCCGATCATGCGCGAGCCGGGCGCCACCACCGTTTCGGCGAGAATGAGTTCGCCGCCCGGCCTCGCCGGGCCGCCATTGGTTTCGATCCCTTCGGCAAAACGCTCTTCCAGCATGCCTTCGAAAATGCGGGCGCCTGACTTCAAGGCTTCGGTGAGGGTCTGGCGCGTGGCTGCGACGATCAGGACGTCGCCCGTCATCAGCGTCATGTCCTCGAAAGGCGGCAGGATCGGATGTTCGCCGCGCTGGATCATGCGGACCGTCATATCGCGCAGCTGCGGAAAGAGACCGGCCTTGGAGCTTTGCCCCCGCAGCGGATGATCGGCGGTGATTTCGAGCTGTGCGATATATTGCTTGCCGCTGCCCGGGTCCGCCGAGAGATCGAGGGCCGCGCCGCCGCGATCAGGCACGAGGCGTGGCACCACGAGCGTCGAATAGAGAAAGCCGATCGAGGCAAGAAAAATGCCGGGTATCACGAAGTCGAATATGCCGATCGGCGGCAGATGCGATGTCATCACCACGCCGGCGACGAGCAGATTGGTGGAAGAGCCGATAAGCGTCGTCATGCCGCCGAGGATCGAGACATAGCTCAGCGTCATCATCACCTTCGGCGTGCGCGATCCGAAGCGATGCGCGAGCGTGGCGAGCACCGGAATGAACATCACCGCCACCGGCGTGTTGTTCAGAAAGGCGCTGATGACCGCGATCAGCAGGAAGGTGAAGAAGATCGTCGTGCCCGGATTCTTGGAGCCGAGATCGGCCACGTAGCGGGCGGCGCCGTCGAGCGCGCCGGTCTGGAACATGCCATGACCGACAACGAGCAGCGCCAGCACGGCTATGAGGGCTGGATTGGCGAACCCGGCAAGCAACGTGGTCGAGCCGAGCAGGTTTCTTCCGTCGGCGCCGGTCACGGGAAAGAAATAAAAGAAGACGAGCAGCGAAATGAGAATAGCGAGGGCGGACAGCTCGAGCGGGATGCGCTCGATGCTGAACAGAATGACCGCGGCGATGATGACGCCGTAGGTCACCCACATCTGCCAGGCGTAGACTATCTCCATGCGCGCATCGTTCCAGGTGACGCATCGTGCGGAGTGGCATTCGCGCGTCGAATAAAGGTCAAGAATTTAACGAAAGGGCCCGGCCTCAGGCGTTGCTGCGGATGAAGACGGTACCGCAAAGATAATCGTGAAGACAGCGGCGGCGTTTGTTGAAGAAGGGCACCAGCAGGACGAGCGCCGTTCCGACCGTCACGGTGATGTAGAAAAGCAGCGTCTGCAGGAACGCCTGGAGATAGCCCGGCCGGTTGCCGTTCCAGGCGCGCAGCTCGATGCCCTGCCAGCGCATGCCGGGCGTGGCGGAGTGGCGGCCGCCCAGCGTCAGGGTGAAATAGGCGATCACGAGCAAAGGGGTGAGGGCGGCGCCCGGCCAGAGCAGGCCGAAGGAAATGACGCCGAGTATGCCGAAGATGATGGAGGCGACGACCAGCAGGACTGTCACAACCAGCAGATCCGCGATGAAGGCGAGGCAGCGCGCCAGGATGACGCCTTCAAAGGCGCCCGCCGGCCATTCCACGCCTTCCGCCCCCGGCAAGCCGAGTTCAGCTAGCTTGTTGCTTTCGCTCATCTTTCTCCCGTCTCCCGAAGACTGCCCGTCTGACATAGAGGCAGTCCAGCCGGAAGGCAAGGGAGTTCAGGATCAGGGGCTGAAGCCCGGCGGCGTGACGGGCGCTTCGCGCAGCAGGACGATGGAGAGGCGGCGGTTCGCCGCCATATAGGGGTCTTCCGGGAAAAGCGGCTCGGAATCCGCCTTGCCGACAACCTGGTACACACGGTCATTGGAGAGACCCGCATTTTCCAGAATGCGGCGGGCGGCGTTCGCCCGGTCGGAGGTCAGCTCCCAGTTGGAGTAGCCATTCCGGCCCGCCATGGGGTTCGCATCGGTGTGGCCCGACACGCTGACGCGGTTCGGCAGCTTGATCAGGATCTTGCCCACCTCGTCGATCAACTTGCGCGTCCGCTCATAGGGCTCCGAGAGACCGGAGGGGAACATGGAGCGGCCGTCCTGATCGACGATCTGTATGCGGAGGCCCTCCGGCGTCTCGTCGATGATGACGTTGCGCGACAGTTCGGCGAGGTCGGGGTTCTCGCGCATCGACTGGCGGATGCTCTCGGCGGCGCTGCGGAAGTTCTGTTCGTCACGGGCGGACTTCTCTTTCATGAGCTTGTCCATCTGCGCCGCTTTCTCGGCTTCGGCCTTCTCGACTTCCGGGCTTTGCGGCTGGGCCGGCGTCGAGATGGTCATGACCACCTGCGGCTTCGTGCCCGGCATGCGGGAGCCTTCCTGGTCGAAGGCCGTACCGCCCATGATGCCGCCGGCGCCGCTGGTGGAGCGGCTCACATTCGCCGGCGCGAAATAGTCGGCAAGGCCTTGCTTCTGCTCGGGCGTCGTCATGCTGATCAGCCACATCAGCAGGAAGAAGGCCATCATCGCCGTCACGAAGTCGGCATAGGCGATCTTCCAGGCGCCGCCATGATGGCCGTGAACGACCTTCTTGACCTTCTTGAGGATGATCGGCTGTTCGTTGGTGGCCATGTGTATCCGTCCCGCGGCTTAGCCGGCGGCCTGCAGCGAGGCTGTTGCCTGTTCGACTTCCGTGAAGGAGGGACGGACCTCGGACATGAGCGCCTTGCGCGCGAATTCGATCGACACGGCAGGTGCATAGCCCGCCATATGGGCAAGGAGACCTGCCTTCATCGACAGGAAATATTTGGACTCGGCTTCGTAGGTATTGCGCAGCGACTGCGCCATGGGGCCGAAGAAACCATAGGCGACGAAAACGCCGAGGAAGGTGCCGACAAGGGCGCCGCCGATCAGCCCGCCGAGCACTTCCGGCGGCTGGTCGATCGAGCCCATGGTCTTGATGACGCCGAGCACGGCGGCGACGATGCCGAGGGCGGGCGTGCCGTCGGCGAGCGCCTGCACCGCGCTCACGATGCGCTCGCGTTCCTGATGGTGGGTTTCGAGTTCCTCGTCCATCAGCGCTTCGAGCTCATGGGCGTTCTCCGTGCCCAGCGTGATCATGCGCAGGTAGTCGCACATGAATTCAACGGCGTGATGGTCGGAAGTGAATTTCGGAAACTGCGCGAAGATGGCGCTCTCGGAGGGATTTTCGACATGCGCTTCGAGCGCAAGGTTGCCTTTGCTCTTGGCCAGCTTGAAGAGCGTGTATTGCAGGCCGAGAAGCTCGAGGAAGGCATCCTTGTCGTAGCGGGGGCCCTTGAACAGGGCGCCGAAAATGCTGCCGACGGCCTTGAGGACGGTGGGCGGGTTGGCGATGCAGAACGCGCCGAAAGCGGCGCCGAGAATGATCACCGCTTCGAAAGGCTGCCAGAGCACTTCGATATGGCCGCCCATGGCCATATAGCCGCCGAAGACGCTCAACAACACCACTACTATGCCGACGATCAGCCGCATCTGCTCAAGCACTTTCCTGCACGTTGCCCCGCGGCTGCCCACTAGATGCAAGCCCGCCCCGCCTGAAGCGACATATTCGGGGCAGGCCCCTTAACAGCGGGTTTAACCAAATTGGCGGAAGGCAGGATTCTGGGGCGATTTGCATGAATTTCTGCGGCTTTGCGCGGCATGGTGTTGCGCGAGGGGCCGCACGTGCCCTAAACCGGGGCAAGTGTTAACGAGGCATTGACGGCAAAGGCCGGGCGAGGTTGCGATGAGTACGGTTCAGAAACCGGCAGGCGAGGCGGCGGCCGACGAGGCGCGGAAGTTCCGCAACGCGCTTGGCTGGTTCACGACGGGCGTTGCCGTGATCACGAGCTGCGCGGATGGCGGACGGCCGATCGGCATCACCGTCAATTCCTTCTCGTCCGTGTCGCTCGATCCGCCGCTGGTGCTCTGGTGCCTCGACAAGAAGTCGGACACGTTGCCGCTCTTCGAAAAGGCGAAGCACTTCACCGTCAATGTCCTGCGGGAAGAACATCGGGAAATTTCCTCGCGTCTTGCCCGGAAAGGCGATCACAGCCTGGAAGCGATCGAGCTTTTGCATACCGAGAGCGGTTGCCCCGCTCTGAAGGAAGCCCTCGCACATTTCGAATGCGAAGTGGAAGCGCGTCACGATGCCGGCGATCACGTGATCATGATCGGGCGCGTGCTGAAATTCGATCATGCGGAAGACGGGCGACCGCTGCTCTACCATCGCGGCGGCTATCAGATGCTGCCGCCGGTCGGCTGACCGGCGCCGGCAGGTCAGGCGCTGCCGGTTTCCTCGGCGTCCAGTGCTGTAAGGTTTTCATACATCCGTTCCATGCATTTCAGCATGGTCAGATAGTCCTTGTCGGCAATGCCGGACGTCGCCGCGCGATGGATCGCTGCGTAATGTTCGCGGCCGATATGTTTGTTCGCGTGGAGGAGCGGCGATACCCAGATGCATTTCGCGCGGCCATCGGTCGGATGCGTCCGCCGCTCGACAAGTCCCATGGCTTCGAGTTCGGCGGCATAGATGCCGACGGACACCTTGTGCATGGTGAGCGTGTTTGCGAGTTCGGTCTGCGTCTGCCCGTCGCGTTCGAGCAGTTCGACCACGATGCGCGTCTGGTTGCGCGTCAGTCCGGTGCGGCGGTCATAGATCGTCGCCAGCATCACGCCGAGTTCCGTGATCGTCCTGACGAACTTTTCCGGTGAAAGCGGATCGTCCGATTCTGTTTCGGGCTTGGCGGCGGGTGCCTTGTTATTTTTCATCTTGTCTCACCTGTCGCGTCCGCCTTGCCGGCAGACTGCCGTAAAATACATGCGGTTTGAGGGTATCAACGCAACATTACGCGGCAAACCGGAGGCATGACGAAATTACACTCTTGTGAACGCTCTAGCGCTTGACCTTCGTCGAAAGCGGTGATTTCGTAAATCCACTTTACTAAAAACGCTGCTGCAGGTCACCCGAAATCGGACCCTGCGGCAAGGCTGTCGGGAGCGGCCGGGGCGGGGGTTCTGTCGGGAGGAGTAGCAGGCGATGCCTGAGGAAAATCTTGAAGTTGAGGGCGCCGAAGGCGCTGCGAACGGTGCGGAAAACGGCGCGGATGCAATAGCCGGCGCTGCCGATGTGATTGCCGCGTC
Organism: Parvibaculum sp.; assembly: GCA_019635955.1. GTDB lineage: Bacteria > Pseudomonadota > Alphaproteobacteria > Parvibaculales > Parvibaculaceae > Parvibaculum. Next base: position 21,131 of record JAHBYL010000005.1, on the reverse strand, counting down.
GGGCGGCGGAGACGCCTGGTATTCGATCGGATCGCTGGTAGACAAGGGCGGGCCTATCGTCGCCATCCTGCTCATCCTGTCGGTGATCTCGCTGGCGGTGATTCTGCTCAAGGTGTTCCAGTTCTGGTCCGCGGGGCTCGCCAAGCGCAGCTTCGTCGATCCCGCGGTCGACAAGATCGAGAGCGGCGATCTCGGCGGCGCACTCGACATCCTGAAAAAGCACAAGACACCGCTTGCACGCGCCATGGCGGCGGGCGTCCGCGCCAAGATGCGCGGCGATCTGCGCGACGAGGACGTCGCGTCGGAAATTGCGCGCGTCGGCACCATGGAGATCGGCTCGCTGCAGCGCTATCTCCGCTGGCTCGAAGTGATCGGCAATATTTCGCCGCTGCTCGGCCTTCTCGGCACGGTCATCGGTATGATCAACGCGTTCCAGAGCCTCGAGGCGGCAGGCACGCAGGTCGATCCGGCGCTGCTGTCGGGCGGCATCTGGGTGGCGCTGCTTACCACCGCGGTCGGCCTCATCGTGGCGCTTCCGGCGATCACTGCGCTCAATCTGCTTGAGGGCAAGATCGACCAGGTCCGGCTCTCGATGCGGGATGCCTCGGCACGCGTGATCGCGGCGCTCCATGTGCGGCCTTCATCCGTCCAGTCGCGAGCGGCGCAGTAAGGCGCGAGGTTTCGCCCATGTTCGAGGAACCCGTACGCCGGAGAGGGATGGCGAGCCTCACGCCGCTTATCGACGTGGTGTTTCTGCTGCTCATCTTCTTCATGCTGACGACGTCGTTTCTGCAGACGCAGTCGCTTGCCGTGGTCACGCCCGCGCCCAGCGTGGACGAACTGCCGACCGATGCGCGCGTCGTCGAGATCTGGCTGCTCGGCAACGGCACGATCGCCATTGACGGAACGCCGGTGGAGCGTGCGGCGCTTGCCGACGGTCTGAAGCAGGCAATCGGCGAGCGGAAGGACCTCACGGTGACGATCCTGGCCGAGAAGGGCTCGAAGACCCAGGCGCTGATTGCCGCCATCGAGGCGGCCAGGCAGTCGGGTGCGAAGAGCGTCGGTACGGCCCGCGTCGAAAGGATCGCCCCATGATCGAGTTCGACCAGGAGCCGCCGAAGCGGCAATTCGAGACGCTGATCCCGCTGATCAACGTGGTCTTCCTGCTGCTGATCTTCTTTCTGCTCGCGGGCACCATGCAACCGGCGGAGAATGTCGCCGTGTCGCTGCCGAAAGGTGCGCTCAACGACAAGGAGCGCGACCTGCCGTCGACGCTCATCGTGGAGGCGGACGGCTTCGTCTGGCTGGGCGACAGGGTGATGGATGCGAAGCTCGCGGGCCATTTCGTGAAGCAGCATCTCGGCGAGGAGGGTTCCCGCCGCGTCGCCGTGAAGGCGGATCGCGATGCGCCCGCCGAAGCCGTGCTCGAGCTGATGGAAGGTCTGCGCGAAGCGGGCGTCGAGCAGGTTACTCTGCTGACGGAGCGCGGATCATGAGCGTGAGCGCCTCATACCCGCGCGAAGGGATGGAACCGCGCGAATTCAATATTCGCAAGTTCATCATTGCATCGGTGCTGCTGCATGCACTGCTGTTCCTCTCCTTCCTGCTTACCTTTGGCGGAATATTCGGCGGGCCGGGGCCGGGCGGCGGCGAATCCGTGACGTTCCAGCTCGCGGCGGGTTCGGCGAATGACCGCTATGCCGCGCCGCCGGAACCCGTCGTCGAGCCCGAGCCGCAGCCGGAACCCGAGCCGGTCAAGCCGCCGGAGCCGAAGCCCGAAACCGCGGTACGCAAGGATGCGAAGCCGCTGCCGCCGCCGGAGGAAATTCCTGAACCTGTGCAGGAAACGGTGCAGCCCGCGGCACCCGCTGGCGGCGGCTTGCAGGATGGCATGGCCGGCGGCGCCGGTGGCGATGCGGCCGAGACGATCCTCAACAAGAAGGGCGACTCGCTCACCGCCGGGCAGATCCGCTCGCAAATGACGGGCAAGACTTTCCACCTCGAAATGGGGCGGCTCGACTTGCAGGGCGGCAACAGGCTCATCAACACGATCATTGCGCTCGACGGCAGCGGCTCGACCAAGGTCGAACTCATCCAGTATTTCTTCCAGACCTATCATCGTGGCTCGTCGTCCACGCGGAGCCGGCGCGGCACAGGCCAGTGGTGGATCGACGGCAACCGCTGGTGCCACAAGTCGGAAGAGATTCAGTACAACACGACCGACTGCTACGACATGACGCTCGAGGGCAATATCGTCCGTCTCTATTACGGGCCCTGCACGCAGCAATCCTCGACGCTCTGCAAGACCGGCCGTCTCGCCGCCGAGGGCGAAGTCCGCTAGCCCGGTTTTGCGCTTCGCACCCTCCGCCTGTTAGATAGGCCGGTGGAAAATCGCGAGGAGCGGATATGAGCAAGGTCGCCTTCATCGGGCTTGGCGTTATGGGATTTCCGATGGCGGGGCATCTCGCCAAGACCGGGCATGACGTCACCGTCTACAACCGCACAGGCGCGAAGGCTGATGCCTGGGTGAAGGCGCATGGCGGCCGGGCGGCGGCGACGCCGGAGGAAGCGGCGCGCGGCGCTGCGTTCGTATTTGCCTGTGTCGGTAACGACGACGATCTTCGCGAAGTCACGACGGGTCCCCAGGGCGCGTTCCGCAGCATGGGCGCAGATGCCGTATTCGTCGATCACACGACGGCCTCGGCTGCGGTCGCGCGCGAGCTCGATGCCGTGGCCCGGGCGCACGGCATTCACTTCATCGATGCGCCGGTATCGGGCGGACAGGCCGGTGCCGAAAATGGCGTGCTCACTGTGATGGCGGGCGGCGATGCGGCGGCCTTCGAGAAAGCGGCGCCCGTTATCGCCGCCTATGCGCGGATGGCGAAGCTCCTTGGGCCCTCCGGCGCCGGGCAGCTCACCAAAATGGTGAACCAGATCTGCATTGCGGGGTTGGTTGAAGGTCTCGCCGAGGGGCTTCACTTCGCGAAGATGGCGGGGCTCGATGCGGAAGCCGTGATCGAGACGATTTCCAAGGGCGCGGCGCAGAGCTGGCAGATGGAAAACCGTTACAAGACGATGATAGAGGGCAGGTTCGATTTCGGCTTCGCGGTGGACTGGATGCGCAAGGATCTGTCGATCTGCCTCGATGAAGCGCGGCGGAACGGCGCGCAGCTTCCGGTTACCGCCCTGGTCGATCAGTTCTATTCGGAGGTTCAGTCCATGGGCGGCAACCGCTGGGATACATCGAGCCTGATTGCACGGCTGGAGAAGGCATGAACGGCATTACCGGAGCAAATGGCGATCTGCGGTTCTCATCCGTTGCAGAAGTGATCGAGCGGCTGGAGCCCTCCTATCCGGTCTTCTGCATTCTCCCGGATATTCTCCGCGCGCGGGCGAAGGCTTTCGTGGAGGGCTTTCCCGGCACGGTGCTCTATGCGGTGAAATGCAACCCGCATCCTTTCGTGCTCGAGGCGCTGGCCGAAGGCGGCATCTCGCATTTCGACACGGCGTCGATCACCGAGATCGCCAAGATTACCGAGCTGATGCCGCAGGCGCGCTGCTACTTCAACCATCCGGTAAAGGGCCGGGGGGCGCTCAAGGCGGCGTCCGATGTCTATGGCATCGCAGACTATGTCGTCGACCACATGGATGAGCTCGACAAGCTCGTGTCCATCGCGGGCACCGACATCACCGTCGAGGTGCGCATCGCCACGCCGAAGGGCAAGGCCGTCTACGATCTGTCGGCAAAGTTCGGTGCCGTGCCGGACGAGGCGGTGGCGCTTCTGAAGGAAGCGAAGAAGCGCGGCTGCCGCACGGCGCTTGCCTTCCATGTCGGCAGCCAATGTGTCGATCCTGCCGCCTTCCGCATCGCCATGGAGATCGCCGCCAAGGTGCGGGATGCAGCCGGCGTTCCCCTCGACTATCTCGATGTCGGCGGCGGGTTCCCCGCGATCTACAAGCTCAACGTGCCGCCGCTTGCCGATTATTTCGGCGTGATCGAAAAGGCGAGGGACGAACTCGGCTTCGACATTCCGCTGCTCGCGGAACCCGGCCGCGCGCTCGTCGCCGATGGCTGCTCGGTCCTGACGCAGGTGCATCTCAGGAAGGGCGACGATCTCTACATCAATGACGGCATCTATGGCTGCCTGTCCGAAATTCGCGACGGCGATCTCGATCCGCCCGTGCGGGCGATTTCCCGTTCGGGTCCCGTCGAAGGCAATGCGCAGCCTTTCCGGATCTTCGGCCCCACCTGCGACAGTCTCGACGTGCTCAAGCTCCCGTTCCATCTTCCCGAAGCGATCGAGGAGGGAGACTGGGTCGAGTTCGGTTTGATGGGCGCCTATTCGATCGGCATGCAGACCGGCTTCAATGGTTTCATTACCGATACGATCGTGCGCATCGACGGGATGCACGAGGAATTCGTATTCTGACAAATTATCGTCTGTTCACGGAGCGTTCCGGGTTTTAACTTGATATAAATGTTAACGATGATAACATGGAAATTATCGAGACAAAGCGGGAACGGGCAGGGCGATGCGCGCGAAGTTGAGAGGACAGAAGACCACCTATCACCACGGCGATCTGCGCCGCGGGTTGATGGATGCGGCGGTAACCTTGATCGACATAAGGGGACGGCAGGCGCTCACCCTGCGCGAGACGGCGCGGCGGGCGGGCGTGTCGGAAGCCGCGCCCTACCGGCACTTCGCCAATCTCGACGAATTACTTGGGGCCGTCGCCATCGAGGGCTACGACATGTTGTTGGCCGATCTCGATGCGGTGACGAGCGCCAAGGCGCTGCGCGAGGCCTATCTCGATTTCGCGGCGGACTTTCCCGGCCGTTACGAACTCATGTTCGGCAAGCTCGGCGACCGGAAGAGCGCGACGCGGCGCAAGCATCTGGTGGCGCAGGTGGCGGAGATGGTTGAAAAGGCGGGCGGGCTCGCCGCGCTTCATGGCGAAGCATCGCTCCGCCTCGCCGGTCTCGACGTCTAGAGACCCTTCAGGAGGCGTGCGGCCTCCGGCGCGAAATAGGTGAGGATGCCGTCCGCGCCCGCGCGCTTGAAGCCCATGAGGCTTTCGAGGATCACGCGGTCGCGGTCGAACCAGCCGCGCTCGATGGCGCCTGCGATCATCGAATATTCGCCCGAGACCTGATAGGCGAAGGTCGGCATGCCGAATTCTGCCTTCACGCGGCTCACGATGTCGAGATAGGGAAGGCCCGGCTTCACCATCACCATGTCCGCGCCCTCGGCAATGTCGAGCGCCACTTCGCGCAGCGCCTCGTCGCCATTGGCAGGGTCCATCTGGTAGCTGCGCTTGTCGCCCTTCAGCGCGCCGGACGAGCCGATCGCATCGCGGAACGGGCCGTAGAAGGCGGAGGCATATTTCGCGGCATAGGACATGATGAGCGTGTTCGTATGGCCCGCCGCTTCAAGCCCGGAACGGATTGCGCCGACGCGTCCGTCCATCATGTCCGACGGTGCAATGATGTCGCAGCCGGCTTCCACCTGCACGAGCGCCTGCTTCACCAGCGCCTCGACCGTCTCGTCGTTCAGGATTGTCTCGCCCTTCAGCAGCCCGTCATGGCCGTGGCTCGTATAGGGGTCGAGCGCGACGTCGCAGAGCACGCCGACATTCGGCACCGCCCGCTTGATCGCGCGTGTCGCGCGACAGACGAGGTTATTCGCGTCGTGGGCCAGCGTGCCTTCAGGGTCGCGCTTGTCGGCGGGCGTGAAGGGAAAGAGCGCGACGACCGGAATGCCGAGCCCGGCCGCTTCCTCCGCCGCGCGGACCGCCTGGTCGACGCTCAGGCGTTCGACGCCCGGCATGGTCGCGACCGGCTCGCGGCGGTTCTCGCCTTCCACCAGAAACAGTGGCCAGAGCAGGTCGTTCACCGACAGGGCATTCTCCGCCACCAGACGGCGCGACCAGTCCGACTGCCTTGGGCGGCGCATCCGGATCGCGGGATAGGCGGGCGAAGATTTCTGTCTGCGGGTCATGCGCCACTCATAACCGGTGGAACAAGGCCGTGCAATCCGCATCTCGCGGGTTTGCCCCAACGTCAGGCTGGCCTTCCGGCGGCGTTTCGTTGACAGGCCCACGGCGGGGCCAGTATCACCCGTGGCGAGGCCGCGAAGGTCCGGCGGGAGGATGAATTCCATGCATTTCGAGCTGAGCGAAGAGCAGCAGGCGTTCCAGGATGTGGCGCGGAATTTCGCCGCCGAGGAACTGGCGCCCCACGCCGCGGACTGGGACCGCGATCATCACTTCCCGGTGGACAAGCTCCGCAAGGCGGCCGAACTCGGCTTTGCCGGCATCTATGTGCGCGAGGATGTGGGCGGTTCGGCGCTGACGCGCCTCGATGCGGCGCTGATCTTCGAGGCGCTGTCTGAAGGCTGCACATCGACAGCGGCCTTTCTCTCGATCCACAACATGGCCTCCTGGATGATCGACCGTTTCGGCACTGAGGAGCAGCGCCAGAAATGGCTGCCGAAGCTCACGCCGATGGATCTCATTGCCAGCTATTGCCTGACCGAACCGTCGAGTGGATCGGATGCCGCTTCGCTCAAGACGAAGGCAGCGAAGGATGGCGATCATTATGTGCTGAACGGCTCCAAGGCCTTCATCTCCGGCGCCGGCACGTCCGACCTCTATGTCTGCATGGTGCGCACCGGCGAAGCGGGGCCGAAAGGCGTTTCCTGTCTCGTCGTCGAGAAGGGCACGCCTGGCCTTTCCTTCGGCGCGCCCGAAAGAAAGATGGGCTGGAACAGCCAGCCGACGGCGCAGGTGATTTTCGAGGATTGCCGCGTGCCGGTCGCGAACCGTCTCGGCGCGGAAGGCGAGGGCTTCAAGATTGCGATGATGGGGCTCGATGGCGGGCGCCTCAATATCGGCGCCTGCTCGCTCGGCACGGCGCAGGCGGCGTTGAAGCGGGCAAAGGCCTATGTCGGCGAACGCGAACAGTTCGGCAAGAAGCTCGCGCAGTTCCAGGCGCTGCAGTTCAAGCTCGCGGACATGGCGACGGAGCTCGAAGCGGCGCGGCTCATGATCTATCACGCAGCCTCGAAGGTCGATGCGAAAACGCCGGATGCGACCATGCATGCGGCGATGGCGAAGCGCTTCGCGACGGATGCAGGCTTCAACATCATCAACGATGCGCTGCAAATCCACGGGGGCTATGGCTATCTCAAGGATTTCCCGCTGGAGCGGCACCTGCGCGACGCGCGGGTGCACCAGATCCTCGAAGGCACGAACGAGATCATGCGCGTTATCATCGCGCGCGAGTTCCTGAAGGAGTAACGGCGCGGCATGAGCGAGGAAGCGGAAGTCCTGTTCGAGAAGCGCGGCGTCGCGGGCATCGTCACGCTCAATCGCCCCAAGGCGCTCAACGCGCTGACGCTCGGCATGGTGCGTCTCATCCATCCCAGGCTGAAGGAATGGGCGGCGGACGACAGCGTTCACTGCGTCATCGTCGAAGGCGCGGGCGAGAAGGCCTTCTGCGCGGGCGGCGATATTCGTGCGCTTTACGATTGGGGCCGTGCGGGCGAAACCACGGCCATCGATTTCTGGCGCGAGGAATATCTCCTCAACACCTTCATCAAACGCTATCCGAAGCCCTATGTCGCGCTCATGGACGGCATCAATATGGGCGGGGGCGTCGGCCTGTCCGTGCATGGCTCGCATCGCGTGGCGACGGAGCGGCTGACCTTCGCCATGCCGGAAACCGGCATCGGTCTCTTCCCGGATGTCGGCGGCACGTATTTTCTGCCGCGCGCGCCGGGCGACACCGGCATGTATCTCGCGCTCACGGGCGCGCGGCTCAAGGCTGCGGACGCGATCTTCGCGGGCATCGCCGATGTCTATGTGCCGTCCTCGCGCCTCGAGACGCTGAAGGATAGGCTCGCGGGCGGTGCGTCGCCGCGCGAGGCGCTGGCGGAAGTGGCAGAAGAAGAGGGCGCTGCGCCCCTTGCCGCGATGCAAAAGGACATCTCGGCCCATTTCTCGAAAGGCTCGGTTGCGGAGATCGTTGCCTCGCTGCGCGCCGATGGAGGCGACTGGGCGGGTCGGACGGCGGATACGATCGAGGGCAAGTCGCCCCTCTCGACGCTCGTCGCCTTCAGGCAGGTGCGCGAAGGGGCGAAGCTCGATTTCGAGGACTGCATGAAGCTCGAGTTCCGGCTCACCAATCGGTTTGCCGCCGGCCATGATTTCTACGAGGGCGTGCGCGCCGTCGTCATCGACAAGGATCAATCGCCGAAATGGCAGCCGGCGCGGATTGCCGATGTCGATCCGGCGGAGGTCGAGCGCTATTTTTCACCGCTTGAAGGCGGCGATCTGGATTTCGGCTGACCAAGGCCGGGGGAGGACAGACATGGCGGCAATCGGATTTATCGGGCTCGGCAATATGGGCGGGCCGATGGCGCGCAACCTCGTCAAGGCGGGGCATGCGCTCAAGGTCTTCGATCTGTCGTCAGCGGCGGTCGATGCGCTGGTCGCGGCGGGCGCCGTGAAGGCGGCGACCGCGAGCGAAGCGGCGGCCGAAGTCGATTTCGTGGTGACCATGCTGCCCGCAGGCGAGCATGTGCGCTCGGTCTATCTGGGCGAGTGTGGGCTCATTGCCTCGGCGCGCAAGGGCACGCTCTTCATCGACAGTTCGACGATCGACATTCCCTCGGCGCGCGAGACGATCGCGGCAGCCGAGAAGGCCGGCATGATGATGGTCGATGCGCCGGTCTCGGGCGGCGTCGGCGGCGCGGAGGCGGGCACGCTCACTTTCATGGTCGGCGGCTCGGACGAGGCCTTCGCCAAGGCAAAGCCTGTGCTCGAGAAGATGGGCAAGAACATCTTCCACGCGGGCGCAGCGGGCAATGGCCAGGTCGCCAAGGTTTGCAACAACATGATCCTCGGCATCTCGATGATCGCGGTATCCGAAGCCTTCGTGCTCGGCGAGAAGCTCGGCCTCGATGCGCAGACGCTCTTCGATATCTCGTCCACGGCGTCCGGCCAGTGCTGGTCGATGACTTCCTATTGCCCGGTGCCGGGCCCGGTGCCCACGTCGCCCGCCAACCGGAACTATCAGCCTGGCTTCACCGCAGGGATGATGCTGAAGGACCTCCGGCTCGCTCAGGATGCCTCCAAAACGGCGCGGTCTCCCATTCCGCTCGGGGCGCAGGCGGCGCAGCTTTATGCCCTGATGGAGGCCGCGGGCGAGGAAAACATCGATTTCTCCGGCATTATCAAGCTCGTCCGGGGCGACATCTGACTGCGGCGAACTGCCTCGACTTGCAGCGCAAGCCGGTGCGTTTAAGGGCTCGTTAGGACCCCATTGGGTAGAGTGCGCAATCGCGGGACAGGAAGTGCCGCTTCATGTGCGATTCGTTGCGAGCCAGAGGTCGAGTAGTCAAATGGGTATGACCAACGTCAAGCGAGAGCCCGTCATCCAGGATCAGGAAGATCCGGGGCGGAAACCGGCTTATCTTGAGACGCTCACCTATGTCGAGCGTCTGCATCGTCGTCTGCTCGACGTGATCAAGGATGAGCTCGACCGCACCAATTGCACCGAGATCAACAGCGTGCAGGCCCTGCTGCTGTTCAATATCGGCGATTCCGAGATGACGGCGGGCGAGCTTCGCACGCGCGGCCACTATCTCGGCTCGAACGTCTCCTACAATCTCAAGAAGCTGGTGGAAGCGGGCTATATCCATCATCAGCGTTCGCGTTCCGACCGCCGTTCCGTGCGCGTCCGCCTGACCGACAAGGGCCGGGCGATCTGCGCGTCGATCGACGAGGTCTACAACAAGCATTGCGGCATGCTGGTCGGCGTCGGCGATATTTCCATCGAGGAACTGCGCCAGACCAACGCCACGCTGTTCAAGCTCGAACGCTTCTGGACCGACCAGATTCGCTATCGCCTCTGATCGCAGAGCTTCTGCCGGGACTGCACGAAAGTTGCAAATCCGCCACTGAGTGGCCAAGTCTGACCTGTTATGGGCCGGATGCGGCCCGGATATGGCCGGGTGTGATGGCAAGTTCTGGTGCAGATCGGGTAAAAGACGGCAAGCTGTCCCAAAATGGTATGGCGGATGGCGCGCGCCATTCTGGCGTCTTTGAGTGCGGAAGCGGGCAGGGCAGAGTGAGGACGACACTTTCCAGAGCAGGAGTGGCCCTTTTGGCCGCAGCCGCGTGGATTGGCTTCGCCGCCGGTATGCCCGCCCATGCCCAGTCTGCCGCCGGTTACGGTCAGGACCAGACCCATTGGGTCGATCCCTGGTCGGCAAATTCCGAAACGCAGTCGCTCGAGACGGAAGTGGCGCCGCGCCACAGCACGGTGCCGGCGATCGGCGATGGGTCCGCGGCGGCCATCGTGCTGGCGATCCAGAAGTATCAGGAAATTGCGAGCTGGGGCGGCTGGGGTCATGTGCCCGCCGGCGAGCGGCTCGAGCTCGGCGTGCGCGACGAGCGCGTCGCCAGGGTGCGTGAAAGGCTGATGGCGTCAGGCGATCTCAATGTCTCGCCGGGCGATCCCTTTCTCTACGATCCCGAACTTGAAAACGCCGTGAAGGGATTTCAGCGCCGCAACGGTCTGGAGCCCGACGGGATCGTCGGCAGGCGGACGATCGCCGCAATGAATGTGTCCGTGCAGACGCGGCTGCGACAGCTTGAGCTCAACCTGCGCCGCGTCGAAAAACTCGTGCCGCAGCTCCAGGGCCGCTACATCTTCGTGAATATCGCCGGGCAGGAAGTCGAGGCGGTCAATCACGGCGCCGTCGAATTCCACGAGCGCGTCATTGTCGGCACGACGCTCCGGCAAACGCCCGAAATCACGAGCCATGTGAACTCGATCACCTTCAATCCCTACTGGTACGTGCCGAAGTCGATCGCCATGGCGGACATGCTGCCGAAGATCCGGGCCAATCCGCAATATCTCCAGCGGCAGGGTATCCGAGTCATGCAGGGCTGGGGCGACAATATCCGTGAGCTCGATCCGGCGAGGGTCGACTGGTCCAATCCGCGCATCAACGAAGCCTATTATCTGCGGCAGGATCCCGGGCCGTGGAATTCGCTCGGTTCGCTCAAGATCAATTTCCCCAACAATGATGCGATCTTCCTCCACGACACGCCGACGCAGACCCTGTTCGGCCGTCAGGAGCGGAATTTCAGTTCCGGTTGCGTCCGGGTGCAGAACGTCGCGGGCCTCGTCTCCTGGATCATGCAGGGCGACAGCCCGGATTGGGATGCATCCCGCGTCCAGTCTTCCGTCGCCTCCGGGCAGTTCCGGAATGTCTATCTGGCCGCACCGGTGCCGATCTTCCTCACTTATCTCACGGCCTGGGTCGATCCTTCGGGCGTCGTGCAATTCCGCGACGACGTGTATGCTCGCGACGGGGGCGTGAATACGAGCTCGCTCACCAACTAGGCTCCTCCAGCGGTGGGCAGGATCATGCGTCCGGCGAAATTTCCCTATCTCGAACATGACGGTCTGCTCGCCTTCGCCCATCGCGGCGGCGCGGGGGCCTGGCCGGAAAACACGATGCCCGCCTTTCAGGGCGCCGTCGATCTCGGCTACCGCTATATCGAGACGGATGTCCATGCGACGCGGGACGGCGTGCTTCTCGCCTTTCACGACGACCACCTCGACCGTGTGACCGACAGCACCGGCTGCATCGCGGAGATGGATTATGCCGATGTGAAGAAGGCGCGGATCGCCGGCACCGAGCCCATTCCCCTGATGGCCGAATTGCTCTCCGCCTGGCCGGACATACGCATCAACATCGATCCGAAGCGCGACAATGCGGCCGGGCCGCTGATCCGGCTTCTGAAGGACTCGGGCGCGGTGGAGCGGGTCTGTGTGACTGCCTTTTCGGGGCGGCGCACGGCAGGCATCCGCGAGGCCATCGGCCCGCGGCTCTGCACCGGCATGGGGCCGCTCTCCACCGGTCGCCTGCGCTTTGCGAGCTGGGCCGGGCCGGCGGGCTTCCTGATGGGCGGTTTTGTGGAAGGCTGCGCACAGATCCCGATAGAGCAGCATGGCATCCGGCTCGTCGACGAGGCGCTGGTCGGCAAGGCCCATGAACTGGGGCTGCAGGTCCATGTCTGGACGATCGACGAGGAGGCCGAAATGCGGCGCCTGATCGATCTCGGCGTGGACGGGATCATGACGGATGACCCGGCTTTGCTGCGGAAGGTCCTGATTGAAAAGGGCCTTTGGGCCTAGCGCCACGCTTGTCTATAACCCATGTCTATTCTGCGACAATTCGCGGCTGGCGAGGCTGTGGATGCGGGCTAAGGTGTGCTAGAATCACATGAAAAGCCGGTCAAACCGGATCGCAGGACAGGTACGAGATGGATTACGAGCGGAAACTCAGCGAAGCGCTGCAGGCGGTCAAGGATGAGGGCCGCTATCGCGTCTTTGCCGATATCGTGCGGCATCGCGGCTCGTTTCCCCGCGCGACCTTCCACACGCCCGAAGGCACAAGGGATATCGTCGTCTGGTGTTCCAACGACTATCTCGGCATGGGGCAGCACCCGGCGGTGCTCAAGGCCATGCATGAGGCGATCGACACGGTCGGCGCGGGTTCGGGCGGCACGCGCAATATTTCCGGCACGACGCATTACCATGTCCAGCTCGAGCGCGAGATTGCCGATCTCCATGGCAAGGAAGCGGCGCTGCTCTTCACCTCGGGTTATGCGGCAAACGACGCCACGCTTTCGACGCTTGCGCGCATTCTCGGCGATTGCGTCATCATCTCGGACGAGATGAACCATGCCTCGATGATCGAGGGCATCCGCCGCGGCGGCGGTCCGAAGCGTCTGTGGAAGCACAACGACCTCGCCCATCTCGAAGAACTGCTTCGTGCGATCGATCCCGATCAGCCGAAAATCGTCGCCTTCGAATCCGTCTATTCGATGGATGGCGACATCGCGCCCATCGGCGCCATCTGCGATCTCGCGCGGAAGTATGGCGCGCTGACCTATCTCGACGAGGTTCATGCGGTCGGGCTCTATGGCCCGCGCGGCGGCGGCATTGCCGAGCGCGACGGCGTGCTCGACAAGGTCGATATCATCGAGGGCACGCTCGCCAAGGGCTTCGGCGTGATGGGGGGCTATATCGCAGCCTCAGCCGACCTCGTGGATGTCGTGCGCTCCTATGCGCCGGGCTTCATTTTCTCGACCTCGCTTTCGCCGGTGCTGGTCGCGGGCGTCCTGGCGGCGGTCCGCCACCTCAAGACGAGTTCGCTCGAGCGCGAAATCCATCAGGAACGCGCATCGACGCTTCGCCGGATGATGGCGGATGCGGGTCTGCCCGTCATGTGGTGCGAAAGCCATATCGTGCCGGTCATGGTGGGCGATCCCGTCGTCTGCAAGCAGGTCAGCGACGAGCTCCTGAGCGACTACGGCATTTACGTCCAGCCGATCAATTATCCGACCGTGCCGCGCGGCACGGAACGGCTGCGCTTCACGCCGCTTCCCGTACATACCGACGAGATGATGCGCGATCTCGTTTCGGCGCTCGATCAGGTCTGGACGCGCCGCAAGATCAGGCGTGCCGCCTGAAAACCGGCATAGGGGCAAGCGCCCCGTGAACCGCGATGGCCGCGAGGTCATTTTCGAGTTCGTGCCCGTCGGCATCAGCATGAAGGTCTCGGCCATCGATGTGGAAACCGGCAAGGAGGTTTCCATCATCGGCCCGTCCAGCGCAGCGCAGACGGAGCTCGAGGCCATTGCGCTCCGCAAGCTGCGTTACGTTCTTCAAAAGACCGAGGGAGACGGTGGCGACGACGCGCCCGCCGTTCCGCCGGATGACGGAAAGGGCGGCATCGTCGTCTGAGGCGGATTATTTTTTTCTGCGCGGTTTCGCCGCTTCGGCAACGCGGCCGAGGCCGATCTGCTTGGCAAGCTTGGAGCGCTGCGCGGCGTAGTTCGGCGCCACCATCGGGTAATCGTGGGGCAGGTTCCAGCGGGCGCGGTATTCTTCCGGCGTCAGCCCGTATTGCGAGCGCAGGTAGCGCTTCAGCATTTTCAGTTTCTTGCCATCTTCCAGGCAGACGATGTAGTCGGCGGTGACCGATTTCTTGACGGGCACGGCGGGCGTCAGATCGTTTTCCCGGGGCGCGGCGCTCTGGTCGAGACCTGCGAGGGTCGAATGGACCGTGCGGATCATTCCCGGTAGATCGTTCGCGGACATTGCATTGTTACTGACATAAGCCGCAACAATTTCAGTCGCCAGTCGAAGTATTTCAGTGGAGTCGATGGAATCCGAAGATTTGGTGTCGCTCATCTCGACGTCGTGCCCGCCTGAATGCGAAACCGCCATTCGCGGCTCGTGCCTATACAATTTTCCAGCGCGGTATAGCGCCTTCAAATTTGAATATCAAGATTATCGTCCAGATGGTGACATGTCTAAACCATTTGGAACCAAGGTGAATCAATGAATTTCGCGTTGACTCAAAAGATTATCGACTGGACGGTACAAGTAAACCTTCGATTTCTCTGATTTCTTACATTAATTCCACATAGAATAGATTGAGTGCGTCATCACGCGCGTTCCCTGCGCCGCCCGCTTCGGTGCCGCCACCGTGCCCGCGAGGCTTAGTGCCGAATTGGCGGTGGCTGACGAGATGTGGTATCAAGCCGCCTTCCCAACGGGCTTCCGGATCCGGCGCTTCTTGCTTGCGACGGGGAATGAGAAATGCTCGTCAAGGCCTTCGAATTGGTAACAAAAGGTAGATTTATGTCGTTGAGCGATGCCGCCGCCGGAAAGGTCCAATTTGCGGGGTTCTTCACGGATGGGCTTGCAAAGAGCGATCCGGATATCCTCGCCGCGATCGAGAAGGAGCTCGGACGCCAGCAGAACGAGATCGAACTGATCGCCTCGGAGAACATCGTCTCCCGCGCCGTGCTCGAGGCGCAAGGCTCGATCATGACGAACAAATATGCCGAGGGTTATCCCGGCAAGCGCTATTACGGCGGCTGCGAGTTCGTCGATATTGCGGAGAATCTTGCCATCGAGCGGGCGAAGAAGCTCTTCGGTTGCTCCTTCGCCAATGTGCAGCCCAATTCGGGCTCGCAGGCGAACCAGGGTGTGATGATGGCGCTGCTGAAGCCGGGTGACACCATCCTCGGCATGAGCCTCCCCGCCGGCGGCCACCTCACGCATGGCGCCGCGCCCAACCAGTCCGGCAAATGGTTCAACGCGATCCAGTACGGCGTGCGCCAGCAGGACCATCTGATCGACATGGACGAGGTCGCGAGCCTCGCGAAGGAGCACAAGCCGAAGCTCATCATTGCAGGCGGCTCCGCCTATCCGCGCGTGATCGACTTCAAGGCCTTCCGCGAAGTCGCCGACAGCGTCGGCGCGCTCTTCATGGTGGACATGGCGCATTTCGCCGGTCTCGTCGCGGGTGGGGCGCATCCGAGCCCGCTGCCTTACGCCGATGTCGTGACGACGACGACCCACAAGACGCTGCGCGGCCCGCGCGGCGGCATGATCCTGTCGAACAACGAAGAGATCGGGAAGAAGATCAATTCCGCGATCTTCCCGGGCATTCAGGGCGGCCCGCTCATGCATGTGATCGCGGGCAAGGCGGTCGCCTTCGGCGAAGCGCTTCGTCCCGAGTTCAAGTCCTATGCGGCAGCCGTGGTCGAGAACGCGCGCAAGCTCGCCTCGACGCTGGTCGATGGCGGCGCGGCGATCGTCTCCGGCGGCACCGACACGCATCTGATGCTGGTCGACCTCCGGCCGAAGAAGCTCACCGGCAAGGTGGCGGAGGCGGCGCTCGAGCGTGCGCACATCACCTGCAACAAGAACGGCATTCCGTTCGATCCCGAAAAGCCGATGGTCACCTCCGGCGTGCGTCTCGGCACGCCCGCCGGCACGACGCGCGGCTTCGGAGTGGCGGAGTTCGAGACGGTCGGCAAGCTCATCACGGAAGTTCTCGACGGTCTGGCGAAGAACGGCGAAGAGAACAACGCGGATGTCGAAGCGGGCGTGCGGGAACGGGTGATCGAACTCTGCCGGCGTTTTCCGATCTATGGCGGGCCGAAATAACGGGCCACAGGTCCGGATGCATCAAGAGGGGGCTGGCGGCGCATGCGTTGTCCATATTGCGGTAACGAAGACACGCAGGTGAAGGACTCGCGTCCCACCGAAGACAATACGGCGATCCGGCGGCGGCGCTTCTGCACTGCCTGCGGCGGCCGGTTTACCACGTTCGAGCGGGTGCAGCTCCGCGAACTGACGATCATCAAGACCAGCGGCCGCAGGGTCCCCTTCGACAGGGATAAACTCATGCGTTCCGTGCAAGTTGCCATGCGTAAACGCCCTGTTGAGCAGGAGCGTATTGAGCGTATGGTGAGCGGCATCGTAAGGCGGCTGGAGAGCATGGGAGAGAGCGAAATTCCCTCCAATGTGATCGGCAAGCTGGTCATGGAAGGCTTGAGTTCTCTCGATGCGGTCGCCTATGTGCGTTTCGCCTCGGTGTACCGGAACTTCCGGGAGGCCAAGGATTTCGAGGATATTCTGGGCGAGCTGAAACCCATCGGCTCCATCCGGGATGAGGACGACGACGACCGCTAGGCTTTTCCGGTTGCCCCTGATGCGGGCCGGTTCGGGCCTGCCGACAGGAATGACATCGCGGCCATGGCAATGCGGCCCTACGACATCCCCTTCATGAAAATGGCGCTGGCGCTCGCCGCGCGCGGCCTTGGCCGCGTCGCGCCCAACCCGGCGGTCGGCTGCGTCATCGTCCGGGAAGAGGCCGAATGCCCGCGTGTCGTGGGACGGGGCTTCACCCAGCCGGGCGGCCGGCCTCACGCGGAAACGGAAGCGCTTGCCCGCGCAGGCGCACTTGCAAAGGGCGCCACGGCCTATGTCAGCCTCGAGCCCTGTTCGCATCAGGGCAAGACCGGCCCTTGCGCGGAGGCGCTCATCGATGCGGGCATCGCCCGCGTCGTCGGGGCGATCGCCGATCCGAACCCGGAAGTCGCCGGGCGCGGCTTTACCCGGCTTCTGGAGGCGGGCATCGAGGTGACGGAGAATGTCTGCGCCGCCGATGCGCAGGAGCTCAATCTCGGCTTCTTCCTCACCATGTCGGAGCGGCGTCCGCTGGTCACGCTGAAGGTTGCGAGTTCGCTCGACGGGCGGACGGCGACCCATGAAGGCCAGAGCAAGTGGATCACGGGCGAGGTGTCGCGCGCGCGCGGGCATCTCCTGCGCGCGACGCACGACGCCATCATGGTTGGCTCGGCCACGGCGATCGTGGACGATCCCGAACTCACCTGCCGCCTGCCGGGCCTCGGCGACCGCTCGCCGGTGCGCATCGTGGCGGACGGGCGGCTGCGCCTGCCGCTCACATCGAAGCTCGTTCGCGATGCGGGCAAGGTGCCGCTCTGGATTCTGACCATGCCGGAGGGCGATGCCGTCCGGCGCAAGGCTTTCGAGGATTGCGGCGTCGAGCTGATCGATGTCGAGCCGGGCGCGGATGGCTCCATGGACATGCGCAAGGCGATGGAACATCTCGCCGCGCGGGGCGTCACGCGCGTGCTCGTGGAAGGCGGCGCAAGGCTCGCCGCATCGCTGATGCGCGACGCGCTGGTCGACCGTATCGAATGGTTCCAGGCGGCGCGCCTGATCGGCGGCGACGGATATCCCGCGGTGGCCGCGCTCGGCATCAGGCATGTGGAAGGCGCGCCCCGTTTCGTGCTGCGCGACATGGCCCGCGCCGGCGACGACATGCATGCAAGCTATGCGAGGAGCGTCTGACTTGTTTACCGGAATCATCACCGATGTCGGGCGGGTTCGAGCGATGGAGAAGCGCGGCGATGCGCGCTTTGTCATCGCGACGTCCTACGATCCCGACGGCATCGATCTCGGCGCCTCCATTGCCTGTGCGGGCTGCTGCCTCACGGTGGTCGAGAAGGGCCGCGATGCGGATGGCAACTGGTTCGCCGTCGATGTCTCGCAGGAGTCGCTCGATTGCACGACGCTCGGCAGCTGGGCGGAAGGCACGAGGATCAATCTCGAACGCGCGCTGAAGGCGGGCGATGAGCTTGGCGGTCATGTCGTCAGCGGGCATGTCGACGGGGTCGGCCATATCGTCGATATCCGCCCGGAGGGGGACTCTCTCCGCTTCACCTTCGAGGCACCGGAGGGGCTCGGCCGCTTCATTGCGCCGAAGGGTTCCGTCACGCTCAACGGCACCTCGCTTACCGTGAATGAGGTCGAAGACCCGAAGCCCGGCGGAAACGCGAAGGGAACCCGCTTCGGCGTCAACATCATTCCGCACACCCAGGCGGTCACGACCTGGGGGACGGCCAAGGCCGGCGATCCGATTAATCTTGAAATCGACATGCTTGCCCGCTATGTGGCGCGGCTGGTTCAGAAGGATTGAGACCCGTGTACAAGGAATTTCTGTCGCCCATCGAAGAAGTCATCGAGGATGCCCGCAACGGCAAGATGTTCATTCTCGTCGATGCGGAAGATCGCGAGAACGAGGGCGACCTCGTCATCCCCGCACAAATGTGCACGCCGGAAGCGGTCAACTTCATGGCGAAGTATGGCCGCGGGCTCGTCTGCCTCACGCTGACAGGCGACCGGGCGAAGCAGCTCAATCTGCAGCTCATGTCGCTCAACAACCAGTCGCGCAACCAGACTGCCTTCACCGTGTCGATCGAAGCGCGCGAAGGCATCTCCACCGGCATCTCGGCGCATGATCGTGCGCATACGGTGTCGGTCGCGATCGACCCCACGAAAGGCGCCAACGATATCGTCTCGCCGGGACATGTCTTCCCACTCGTCGCGCGCGATGGCGGCGTGCTGGTGCGGGCAGGGCACACGGAAGCGGCGGTCGACATCGCGCGCCTCGCAGGGCTTTATCCCGCGGGCGTCATCTGCGAGATCATGAATGACGACGGCACCATGGCCCGCCTGCCGGACCTCGTGCCCTTCGCGCAGCTCCACGGCCTCAAGATCGCGACCATCGCCGATCTCATCGCCTATCGCCGCCGCTACGACAATTTCATCCACCGCGCCATCGAAACCGAACTCGAAAGCGAGTTTGGCGGCGAGTTCAAGATGATGGTCTATCTGAACACGGTGGAATATGCCGAGCATATCGCGCTGGTGAAGGGCGATCTGTCGGGGCCGGAGCCGGTCCTGGTGCGCGTACACGCCATCAACGTCTTCGACGACATTCTGGGCGCGACCGGCCCGCGCTCGCATATCCTCGAGGAATCCATGCGGATGATTGCCGAAGAGGGGCGGGGCGTGATCGTCCTCATTCGCGATACGACTGCGACCGTCGTCTCGGACATGCTGCTCAGAAAGGGCGAGGGCGGCGAGCAGGGCATGCCGCGCCGCCTGCGTGAATATGGCGTCGGCGCGCAGATTTTGCTCGACCTCGGCATCCATGACATGATTTTGCTGTCCGATACCGATCGCAACATCGTCGGCCTGGATGGCTATGGTCTCCGTGTCGTCGGTCAGCGGCCGTTGATGAAGACTGGCAAGGCAGGCGCCCGCGCAAAGGAAGCCACTCAATGACGACGCAAGCCCATGTCCTCATCATCGAGGCACGTTTCTACGAAGACCTCGCGGATGAGCTCGCAAGGGGCGCCATCGCGGCACTCGAGGCGCGCGGCGCGACCTGGCAGCGGATCGCGGTGCCCGGCGTTCTCGAAATTCCGGCGGCGGTGAAGTTCACGCTCGATGCCATGGCGAAGGGCGGGCTCACCCGCGCGGTCGATGGTTTCGTGACGCTTGGCTGCGTCATTCGCGGCGAGACGACGCATTACGACATCGTGTCGAACGAGTCCGCGCGCGCGCTGATGGACCTCTCGGTCGATCGCTCGCTAGCGCTCGGTAACGGCATCCAGACGGTCGAGAACGAGGCGCAGGCCTGGGCGCGCGCGCGCCGCAGCGAAGGCGACAAGGGCGGCTTCGCCGCCCGCGCGGCGCTCGCCATGATCGCGCTGCGCGAGCGCCTCGGTGCCTGACATGAACCAGCCCGCGCCAGCCGGCGAGCCGCGACAGGCCAACAAGCGGGGCGCGGCCCGGCTCGCCGCCGTGCAGGCGCTGTACCAGATGGATGTCGCCGGCTCCGGCCTGCTGGAGATCACCGCCGAATACGAGACCTACCGCCTTGGCAAGGAGGTTGACGGCCAGCAGTACCGCGACGCCGATGCGCAGTGGTTCCGCGCCATCCTCGCCGGCGTGGTCGAGAACCAGAAGACCGTCGACCCCGTGATCCGCCAGTCGCTGACCGAGGACTGGCCGCTGTCGCGCCTCGACTCCACGCTGCGCGCCATCCTGCGCGCCGGCGTCTATGAATTGATGGAGCGCAGGGACGTGCCGGTGGCGGTGATCGTCTCCGAATATGTCGACATCGCCAAGGCCTTCTATGTCGAGGACGAGCCGAAGCTGGTGAACGCCGTGCTCGACCGCGTCGCTCGTCGCGCCCGCGGCGAGGGCAGGGGACGCGACCCGGCATGAACGCGGACGCCGGCCTCTCCCGCGACGCGGTCCGCACCACGCTGATCCTGGCGGCCGCGCAGGCCGTCATCGGCTCGGCCGGCCCGATCTGCTTCTCGCTCGGGGCGCTCGCCGGCGACTACCTGCTCGGCCCCGACAAGTCGCTGGCGACCGCCCCGGTGACGGCCTTCAACGTCGGCGTCGCCGTCGGCGCCATCCCCGCTGCGGCCATCATCCGCGCGCTCGGCCAGCGAAACGGCTTCATGTCGGGAACCGTGATCACCGGCCTTGGCGGCGCACTCGCCGCGCTGGCGCTGTTCCGGTCGGGCTTCTGGCTGTTCGCGGCCGGCCTCCTGATGATCGGCATCGGCAGCGCCTTCGTCCAGCAGTTCCGCTTCGCCGCCGCAGACAATGCGCCTCCGGCCTTCAAGGCGCGCGCCATCTCCTGGGTGCTGGCCGGCGGCGTCGTCACCGCCATCCTCGGGCCGCAGATCGCCATCTTCACGCGCGAGACGCTGGCGCCGGTGGTGTTCGCCGGCTCCTTCGCGGCCATCATCGGCGTGGCGATCGTCGGCGGCATCATCCTGTCCTTCCTGCGCGTGCGCGACGGCAGCACCCACGGCGGCGGCGTCGCGGGCGATGCGCCCGCCCGGCCGCTGCGCGA
>JAHBYL010000049.1 GCA_019635955.1 Parvibaculum sp. | reverse complement strand
AGATCGCGGTGGAGATGGTCGCGGAAGGCCTGATCGACGAGAAGACGGCGATTGCCCGCGTCGATCCCGCCTCGCTCGATCAGCTTCTGCATCCCACGCTCGATCCGGAAGCGCCGCGCGACGTGCTGGCGGCGGGCCTGCCCGCATCGCCCGGTGCGGCGTCGGGCGAAGTCGTCTTCAATTCGGATGAGGCGGCAGCGCTCCGCCAGTCCGGCAGGAACGTCATTCTCGTCCGCGTCGAAACGAGCCCGGAAGACATCAACGGCATGCATTCCGCTGTCGCGATCCTGACCTCGCGCGGCGGTATGACGAGCCACGCGGCTGTCGTCGCGCGCGGCATGGGCCGTCCCTGCGTCTCCGGCGCGGGCTCGATCCGCATCGACTACAAGTCGGAAAGCTTCACCGCCTCGGGCGTCACGGTGAAGAAGGGCGACATCATCACGGTGGATGGCTCCACGGGGCAGGTGCTGAAAGGCGAAATCCCGACGCTCCAGCCCGAACTCTCCGGCGATTTCGCCACGCTCATGGCCTGGGCCGACAAGTATCGTCGCATGGAAGTGCGCACCAATGCGGAAACGCCGCATGACGCGGAGACGGCGCGCAAGTTCGGCGCCGAAGGCATCGGCCTTTGCCGCACCGAGCACATGTTCTTCGAAGAAGGGCGCATCGTCGCCGTGCGCCAGATGATCCTCGCCGACGATGCGAAGGGCCGCCGCGCGGCGCTTGAGAAAATCCTGCCCATGCAGCGCGACGATTTCCGCCAGCTCTTCGAGATCATGCACGGACTTCCCGTCACGATCCGCCTCCTCGATCCGCCGCTGCACGAGTTCCTGCCGAAAGGCGAGGCCGAGATTGCCGAGTTCGCGAAGGAGACGGGCGCCGATTCCGAAAAGCTCGCGCGCCGTCTTGCCGATCTCGAGGAAACGAACCCGATGCTCGGTCATCGCGGCTGCCGCCTCGGCATTTCCTGGCCGGAAATCTACGAGATGCAGGCCCGCGCCATTTTCGAAGGAGCGCTGTTCGCCGCCGAAAAGACGGGCGCTGCCGTGATCCCGGAAATCATGATCCCTCTGGTCGGCATGAAGACCGAGCTCGATTTCCTGAAGGAGCGGATCGTCGCCGTCGCGGCGGAAGTGGAGAAGGAAAAGGGGCAGAAGCTCGGCTACATCATCGGCACCATGATCGAGCTGCCGCGCGCGGCGCTCATGGCGCGCGAGATCGCGCAATCGGCGGAGTTCTTCTCTTTCGGCACGAACGATCTCACCCAGACGACCTACGGCATCAGCCGCGACGATGCCGCCCATTTCATGAATGACTATATGGGCAAGAAAATCCTCTCGCAGGACCCCTTCGTCTCGCTGGACCGCGATGGCGTGGGCGAGCTTGTGCGCATCGCGGCGGAGCGGGGCAGGGAGACGAGGGCCTCGATCAAACTAGGCATCTGCGGGGAGCATGGCGGCGATCCCGCCTCCATTGCCTTCTGCGAGGAAGTCGGCCTCACCTATGTCTCCTGCTCGCCCTACAGGGTGCCAATCGCGCGGCTTGCGGCGGCACAATCTGCGCTTGCAGGCAGTGGTAATCCCGTCTCCGGCGGCGCCACGGCCTGAATGCGCCCGCCCTTCCTCCGCTTACGGATTGTCCTGTTTCGAGATAATTCGTATACGGAAGGTTAAGAAATGGGGCGAAATTGAGTCAATTGCATTAACGCTTTGAGTCGCTGTGAAATGCGCGAAACTGCGCTGTTAACGCTGCGTCACATGCTGGAAAAACATGCTGCGGCACAATATGCCGCACCTTGAAATGCTTTTCATTTCAATTACATAAGCCTTCGCATTCACTACGCCGCAATTATGACATTGTTGCGCCTGAATCGCCGTGTTACCTCCCGGCGCTGATTAACGAGTGAATGTTTGCCCAGGTGTCGAAGCGGCATCGGGCTCTGGCACGTTTATAGCGGTGCTGTCCGACAGGCTTGAAAGGCTCCGGAAGGAGCTGGACCGGAAATTCCCGAAAGGGGGCGGTCCCGGGTCTGCAAGAACAACAAAGCAGACGGTTTAGAGAACGATGCGTAGACTGTTTCAATGGCTCGACCTGGGCCACCTTGTCTTCCGCGCTGCGCAAACGGGCGCCGCCGTGCTGTGTCTCGGCTTCGTGTCGGTGAACGTTCTCTCCGCCATGACGACGCCCGATCCCGTTATCGCCGTCCGCACGACCGACCTCCCCATGACCGCCTATGCGCCCTCGCATGGCCGCGATCTCGCAGGTGCCTTCGCGGGCGACAATTCCTATCTGGATGCGCAGGTCGAGAATGCCAGCATCATCCTGCCGGCGCCCGGCGTGCCCATGGATGTGGACACGCCGTTTGTGCGCCTCAAGGCGCAGCTCCTTGAAGCGGAGCGCCGCTGCCTAGCTGCGGGCATCTATTTCGAGGCGCGGGGCGAGTCGGTGGAAGGCCAGCTCGCGGTCGCCCGCGTTATTCTCAATCGTGTGAGCGCGCCGAACTATCCGGACAGCATTTGCGGCGTCGTCTATCAGGGCGCGAGCCGCAAGACCGGCTGCCAGTTCTCCTTCACCTGCGATACGGCGCTCAACAAACGGCCGAACGAGCGCCGCGCCTGGGCGAAGGCCCGCCGCACGGCGGAATATGTCACGCTCGGCCGCGTGGATGCGACGGAGCTTGAACCCGCCATGTATTTCCATGCGGATTACGTGCAGCCCTATTGGGCCTCGAGCATGGTGGAAGTGGCGAAGATCGGCCGCCACATCTTCTACCGCCCGGCGCGCGAAGGCCGTTCGTAAGCGGCCTCCGCTTTCGCGCCGGTGTGAAGGGCCTCAGCCCTTCTTCGCCTGTTCTTCCAGCATCCTGAGCATCGGCGCGATGGGCCCCGTCGTCGCGATCTGCTCGCGCACCATTTCAGGCGCATTGCCCGCGGCCTTGTCGAGCTCCACGAGTTCCGCCGGCACATACCAGTGCAGCTTGTCCGAGCCATAGGCCTCCCACACGACCTTCGCGACCTCGACCGGCGGAATGGCGCGGAACATGCCCTCCTTCGGCGCGTTGGCGGCGGCGCCTTCCGGCAGGATCGGCGTGTCGATCAGCCCCGGCAGCACGTCGGCCGCGCGCACGCCGATCAGGCGGAACTCGATCGACAGGGCCTCGGTGAGCCCCTTCACCGCATGTTTCGTCGCCGAATAGACGGCAATGCCCGGCATGCCATAGGTCGCCGAGGAAGAGGAGGTGGTGAAGCAGAGCGAATTGGCTGTCGCTTTCAGCAGCGGCAGCGCCGCATGAATGCCGTTCAGCACGCCGATGAAATTCACCTGCACCACGCGCAGATTGTCCGCAAAGTCCATATCGGCGAAGAGCCCGCCCGCGCCGATGCCGGCATTGTTGAACAGGATGTCCATCTTGCCGCCGGTGGCTTCGCCGAAATCGGCGACCGCCGCGTCATAGGCGTCCTTGTCGGTCACATCGAGCTTGCGGACGATGCAATTGTCCGGGCCGAGTTCCTTTTCGAGCGCGGCAAGCCCGGCGCCGTTCACGTCATAGCCACCGACGAACCAGCCCTTGCTCGCGAAGAGCCGGGCCGTCTCGAGCCCCATGCCCGAGGCCGCACCTGTGATGAAAATGGATTTCCGTCCGTTCGCCTGTCCCATAAGGGTGTCTCCCGCTTTTGTGTTCTGATTTTGTGGACCGTAGTCCAGTTCCAGCCGCCGGGAAAGCGGGAAGCGCGGTCAGGAGGCGGTCAGGCTGTCGAAGTCGAGGCCGATGTCGAGGCAGGGCGCGGAGTGGGTGATCCAGCCGCAGGAAATGAGGTCGACGCCCGAGGCGGCGATGGCGGGCGCCGTGGCCGCGGTGATGCGGCCGGAGGCTTCGGCGATGGCGCGGCCGCCGATACGGCGCACGGCCTCGGCAAGCTGCTCAGGCGTCATGTTGTCGAGGAGCACGGCATCGACGCCTGCGGCAAGCGCCTCGTCGAGCTGGTCGAGCGTGTCGACCTCCACCTCGATCTTCACCATGTGCCCGCTCGCTTCCCTCGCGCGGGCGATAGCGGCGGCGATGCCGCCCGACATCGCAATATGGTTGTCCTTGATGAGCACGGCATCGTCGAGGCCGAAGCGATGGTTCATCCCGCCGCCGGCCTTCACCGCGTATTTCTCGAAAATGCGAAGCCCCGGCGTCGTCTTCCGCGTGCAGCAGACATGTGCCTTCGTGCCCTCGATGGCGCGAGCGATCTCGCGTGTCGCTGTGGCGATGCCGGACATATGCCCCAGAAAATTCAGGGCCACGCGTTCCGCCGTGAGAATGCCGCGTGCCGGGCCCTCGATCGCGGCAATCATCTCGCCGGGCTCCACATCCTCGCCATCGCCTTTCACCACCGCGACTTTCAGCGACGGATCGACAAGGCGGAATGCCATGCGCGCGCAATCGAGTCCTGCCACACGACCGCTCTGCCGCGCATTGAGCAGCACACGCGCCTTGGCTTCCGCCGGCACCGTCGCCTGCGTGGTGATGTCGCCCGCGCGGCCAAGGTCTTCCAGAAGCGCCGCGCGCACGGCGGGCTCGATCATCAGCGGGGCCAGCGGCGTCAGCATCATGCGGTAACCTGTACTTCCTCGGTGCCGCTGCGGGCGAATTCTTCCGCCGCTGCCTCGGCAATGCGCGACGCTTCCTTCAACGTGAGGAAGCTGCGGTGGCGCCAGGCCGCGCGTGGCTCGGCGAAATCCGTGCGATAATGGCCGCCGCGGCTTTCCTCGCGTGCAAAGGCGGCGGCGGCGATGAGCTTGGCCGTCGTCGCGATGTTGCCGAAAAGGCTCGCCGTGCCCGCCGCGCGTTCGAGACGCTGGATTTCGGTGAGCGCCAAGGCAAGCCCCGCGCCGTCCCGCTCGACGCCCACATGGGCAGACATGATCTGCCGCAGCTGCTGCGCGAAGGGGCCTTCCGCCGCGGCGCAGGCACCGATGATCGGAGGTGCGATGTCACGGCCCGCCCGCGCGCCCGGCACCGAACCGTCGATATCGGTGGCGATGCGCGCACCGAACACGATGGCCTCGAGCAACGAATTGCTTGCAAGCCTGTTCGCGCCATGCATGCCGGTGGAAGCCGCTTCGCCGCAGGCCCATAGACCTTCGATGGTGCTGCGCCCGCGCGCATCCACCAGAATGCCGCCCATGTGATAATGCGCCGCCGGCGCAACCGGGATCGCTGTCTTCGCCGGGTCGATGCCGAGCGAACGGCAGGTCTCGTAAACGGTCGGGAAGGCTTCTGCGAAACGAGCGCCGAGGGCTGCCCGCGCATCGAGAAAGGCGCCGCGCCCGGCTGCGATCTCGCGGTGAATTGCGCGCGCCACGATATCGCGCGGCGCGAGCTCCCCATCCCCATGAATCGCGAGCATGAAGCGCTGGCCGCTCTTGTTGATGAGCACGGCGCCTTCGCCGCGCAAGGCTTCGGTGACAAGCGGCGCCGGGTCGCGCGTCGAGGCAATGGCGGTTGGATGGAACTGCACGAATTCTGGATCGGCGATCACCGCGCCAGCCCGCGCCGCCATGGCGACGCCTTCGCCCCGCGCCTCGCGCGGGTTTGTCGTCACGGCGAAAAGCTGGCCGACGCCGCCGGAGGCAAGCACCACGGCCCGCGCCTTGATGAGAAGCGGTTGCGGCGCCGTCGCCGCATGAGATGGCCGCGCAAAGACACCGGCTGCGCGCCCGTTTTCGATGGCAAGTTCATAGGCTGACAGCCCTTCCATCACGCGGATGGAGGGGCAGGCGCGCACCGCGGCGACAAGCGCCTGCATGATCGCCTTGCCCGCCTGGTCGCCCTTCACATGCACGATGCGGCGGTGACTATGCGCCGCCTCCCGGCCCACGGCGAGCTTTCCTTCGATATCGCGGTCGAAGGGCACGCCGAGCCTGAGCAGATCCTCGATGCGGATGGCGGCTTCGCGAGCGATGGAAAGGGCGGCTTCCTCGTCCACCGTGCCCGCGCCCGCCGCAATCGTGTCGGCAGCGTGCGATTCCGGCGTGTCGCCAGGCTCGATGGCGGCGGCGATACCGCCCTGTGCCCAGGTGCTCGACGCGCCGTCGCCGATCGGCGCGCCCGCAAGCACGGTGACCGGGCGGGGCGCGAGTTTCAGCGCTGTGAAAAGGCCGGCAAGCCCGGCTCCGACGATCAGAACGTCGCCGGCATCGACGATGTTGCCTTGTGCCATGACGGCACCTCCAGACAGGAGCAGCCCGGAAAGGGGGGCTCAGTTGCCGAGATTGATCATCCGTTCCACGGCCTGCCGCGCCCGCGCGGCCACCGCCGGATCGACCGTCACTTCCTCGCGCATATAGACGAGGCTCTCGAGAATGTTCTTCAGCGAGATGCGCTTCATATGTGGGCAGAGATTGCAGGGGCGGACAAACTCGACGTTCGGGTTCTCGACCGCCACATTGTCGCTCATGGAACATTCCGTCACCATGACGACGCGCTTGGGCTGGTTTTCCTTCACCCAGTTGATCATGCCCGAGGTGGAGCCGGAGAAATCGGCTTCCGCCACGACTTCCGGCGGGCATTCGGGATGCGCGATGATGACGATGTTCGGATCGTCGCGGCGATACTGGCGCAGTTCCTCCGCCGTAAAGCGCTCATGCACTTCGCAGTGACCCTTCCAGGTGAGGATCTTCACCTTGGTCTGCTTGGCAATGTTCTGCGCGAGATACTCGTCCGGAATGCACAGCACACGGTCCGTGCCGAAGCTTTCGACGACCTTCAGCGCATTGGAGGAGGTGCAGCAGATGTCGCTCTCCGCCTTCACTTCGGCTGACGTGTTCACATAGGTCACGACCGGCACGCCGGGGAACTTTTCGCGGAGCAGCCGCACATCGGCGCCGGTGATGGAATCGGCGAGCGAGCAGCCGGCCTTGGAGTCCGGGATCAGCACGGTCTTGTGAGGATTGAGCAGCTTCGACGTCTCCGCCATGAAGTGAACGCCGCACTGGACGATCACATCGGCATCGACCTTCGCCGCTTCCTTGGCGAGTTGCAGGCTGTCGCCCGCGATGTCGCTGACGCAGTGGAAGATTTCCGGCGTCTGGTAGTTATGCGCGAGCACGACGGCGCCGCGCTCTTTCTTGAGCTTGTTGATGGCGTGGATATAGGGCGCGAAGAAGGGCCACTCGACCGAGGGGATGACGTGTTTCACCTTCTCGTAGAGAGGTGCCATCTCCTTTGCGAGGCCGGGCGTATATTCGAGCTCGGGCATCTCCAGCGGCTTGAACGCGCGCGCCGCGGGCTTCGTGCCCGTCTTCTGCAGCATGTCACCTGCGAGGGCCATATCGACCTCCTGTCGCTGTCCCTGATATACTCACTTTGAGCATATATAGGGTATCAAAAACACCGGCACCCATCTTCAAGCTTCCAGTGGAACCGAAAGGGGCCGGGTTCTCCAATCGGGCTTATGCTACATCTGAGCATTACACCCGTCAACGCCTAAAATAAGGGGGCGCCGGCCGCTCGTTTCAAGGGGAATTGGCCCGAATTCCCGTTCATCAAGCCTGAGGCCGATCCCCGGGCGCCTCCGTTTCGGGGTCGTCGCCCTGGAAGACCACCCGCTGATAGAAAAGCCCGATGCCGATCAGCGCGCCGCCAAGCCCGAGAAACGAAGCCGCCCGCAGAATACCGGTAAGCCCCGCCATGTCGAACAGGAAGACCTTGGCGACGACCGCCATGATGAGACCGAGCGAAGCGATCCGCGCCATCGCCAATCGCGTGAGAAAGGCGAACACCAGCAACACCGCGCCGAGCAGCAGCCAAGCCGCCGAATAGATGTAGTTCTCCGTCTCCGTCGCAAGTTGGTCGAGCGTAATCGAATCGTCGTGAAAGAAGCGGCGGATTTCGAGCGAATAATAGAGGAAGCCCGCCACGAAGGCCGCGATGGAAAGGGCGAGAGCCAGCCGCGGTTGCTGCCGCTTGTGTGCCTCATAGGCATAGAAGGCGGCGAGAAGGGCGGGCATCAGATAGGCGAGCATCATCCGGTCGAAAAGAAGCGGCTCGGTGAAGCGCCCCTGAAACAGCGGGTTGAGCGGCACGATGGCAATAAAGAGCCAGATATAGAAAAGCCATCGCAATGTAGCCGCCGCCATTGGCATGTACGGGCGGCCATGCGCTGCGTGGCGCCTGTAGATCGCATAGGACGCCGCCAGCCAGACGACGCTTTGCGAGCCGTGCTTGGCAAGTCCGTATCCGCCGCCGATGAAGTTGAACGCGTCGCCGCCGGAGAAATAATGATTGATTTGAAGCGTCAGCAGCACAAGGCCGAGCAGGATGGCGCAGAGTTCCAGAATGTCCGCTGCTGCATCGCGCGCGAGCTTGCGATAGAGCCATGCGCCGAGGGCGAGCAGCCCCGCCGGTACGCCATAGGCATAGAGCAAGAGGTTGAAGACCGGCGTCGCGCCGATGTCGTAATCCGGCAGCGATGGATTAAGCACGAGCCGTACCAGAACGACGCCGGCGACGGCGATGCTCAGCCTCTCAAGTGCTTTCACATCGAGATAACTGCGAATCCACGCCATCCCCGGTACCAGCAAGGCGAGCGCAATGGTCAGCCATTCGTTGCGGAAGGCAATGCCGAGCGCGACGGCGGCAAAGCCCAGCGTTGCCGTCGCAAACATGGCAGTTGCGAAATCGAGAGCGGCGGATTTCTCCCGTGCGGCAAATCGTTTGGTGACCGCGCCATGATAGATGGCGAGTGCTGCTGCAAGCGCTGCCCAGGGCAGGCTCTGCTCCAGCTGCTCTGTGCGGGCATAGGCAACGGCGAAAAGAACGAGAGGAACGAAGGCCGAAACGATACTCCACTCCCTCCGCGCCTCGCCTTTCTCGACCTTGAGATAGCCGGCCGCGCCGAATAGCACTGCGCCGAGCGTGCTGGCAGTGAGGAACGAGGCGAGTGCGCCCTGGTCGAGCGCCATCGTCGCGTAATGCGTGATCGAGAAGTGCCCCGCGCCGTCCCAAGCGGCCCGGGGGATGGACCAGAGCGACAGACCTGCAATCGCTGCAACGGCGGCGGGAAGCGTGACGGAAACGAAACCAGGTCGCAGCCATGCAACGGCAACCGACAGAACGACGAAAACGGAGAAGCCGAATATCGCTGTGCCACTATAGTCGCCCGCGAAAAGCAGCAGCGTGACGAAAGCGCCCGTCAGCGCCGAACTCGACAGCACGGCAGGGTCGTAGTCGCTCTCCGCAGAGGTGGCATTGCTCCATCGCCAGAAGAACTGGAAGGCGTATAACGCAAGCAGATGGAGAGAGATCGCGATTTCGTCTCCGGGTCCCCAGAGCGCAACGAGCCAGATGAGAGGCCAGATGGCGCTTGCCGCAATTGCCGCGAGATTGAGCCAGCGCCAACCGCGCAGTTCTGCAGTCGCAATGGCCGCACCGATCACGAATGTGAGATAGAAGAAAAGCATCTCCGGTTGCGGCGTATCGCTCTCGATCAATGCTGGTGTGAGAACGCTGCCGAGCAGGCCGACCGCGGCAAGGAAACTCGCATGTACCGCGGAGAGAAAGATCGCCGTCAATGAAACCGCACCGAGCAGGACAAAGGCGATGCCGGGTCCGATCATCCCGTAAAGCGCATAGGCGGCGTAGATCGTGGCATAGCCTGCGACGCAGCCTGCTGCCGTCAGCACGGGCGGGATCGGTACAGCGCTGTTCTCGAGACGCAACGGCAGGTCAGTCCGCCGCCGCAGAAGCTCGCCCGCGCCGAGAAGGGCGGCCGCAAGAATCAGGCCGAGGAAAATGCGCATGCCCGGGCCGAAGAAACCCTGCTGCACGGAATATTGCACGAGAAACACCGCGCCGAAGGCGAGCGCGACGCCGCCTACCCAGACCGTCCAGCGCGCGCCAAGCTTCTGTTCGAAACTCTGGCGCTGCGCGGCGTCAAATGTTTCCGTCGGTTCGGCGGCGGGCCGCGGACCTGCTTTCCACCCTCTCGTGACTTGCGGCACGCTTGCAGCCGGAATGGCGGGCCGAGGGGCGCTCGCAGTTTCGGGGGTTACATCTTCCGAAATTTCCGGAGTGGCGGCGCTGCCGGGCGGCGCAGCGGCGAGATCGCTTTGCGCGTTGAGCAAGGCATCGACCTTCGCGGATAAATCGTCGATGCGGTGGGCGAGGCGGAAATAGAGCACCGCGCCCGCGCCGATAAGGGCAAGCACCAGAAATGTGGCCATCGTGATCTCCCCCCTGATTGATCCGGAGCATAGGGGTAGAACGAGGATTCTGGAAAGCCTTCTAGCTGTTCGCCCGGCTGCGCGAGGGAGCAAGGCGCAAGCCCGGCGCGGGGCGCTCGTTCAGTACCTCGCGGCGGAAGCGGAATTGTTCGGCGGGCCGCCCGCCCGTCCGGGTGGACATGCGCCCCGTCCGCTCAACAAGCCCCGCATTCTCCACCAGCCGGCGGAAGTTCTGCTTGTGGACATGGAGGCCGAGCAGCGCTTCCACCGTCTTCTGCAATTCGTAGAGCGTGAAGGCGGGTGGCATCAGCTCGAAGGCGACAGGGCGATATTTGATCTTGGCGCGCAGCCGGCTCATGGCGGTTGCGAGAATGCGGCGATGGTCGAACTGCATGGGCCGGCCGAGCGGAGGCACGTTCAGAGTGGCGAGCGCCAGCGCATTGGGACGTCCGTCCCGCGCCGCTTCCTGCAGCAGGCCGGCACTGTAGAGAAGTTCGTAGCGCTCCAGCGCCTTCTCGTCGTCCCAGGCGACCCCGTCCACGCCGAAGCAGAGCCGCATCCTGTCGCGGCGCTTTCCGCGCGACAACTCGTCCGGTGTTGCCTCTGCCTGCCGCGAGGCCCACTCGCGCAAGAGCGGCACAATCGCCTGATCGATGATCGGCGGCTTGCCGTCCCGCCAGTCTTCCCAGGGGAAATGACGATACCAGTCGCTCCAGGATGCGCCCTGCAATTCTTCGTCATGCCCGCGGGTGAGCGCGAGATAACCGACGGAGACGACATGCTCGCCCGGCGTATCGGCTTCAAGCGAATGGCGCCCACGATCGCCGAATGTGTAGAGCTGTTCGACATAGCCGAGTTCGAGATGCGTCTGTTCCTGCACCCAGGAGCGTAGACCGATTTCGAGCGTGCGATGCTGCATCGGGTTGAACGGGCCGAAGG
Source organism: Parvibaculum sp. (assembly GCA_019635955.1). Classification (GTDB taxonomy): domain Bacteria; phylum Pseudomonadota; class Alphaproteobacteria; order Parvibaculales; family Parvibaculaceae; genus Parvibaculum. The sequence goes on along the minus strand of JAHBYL010000049.1, from coordinate 7,364 downwards.
GCAGTGCGTCCCAGCCGCCATCGTCTTCCGCCTCGTCATGCGGCACGATCAGAATTTTCGGCTCGTTCTCTGAAACGGTGACGATCGCCGCATTGAGGCCGATGACGACGGCCTTGTCGGCGCGCATCGCCGCTTCGGCGGCAGACTGGACGGAGTGGGTCGGACGCTTGCCCATGCGCCCTCAGTCTCGTTCGAAACGAAGCGGCAGTGAAAAGAGTTCGCCTTCCCAGCAGGAGCGCCCGGGACCGAGCGCCTCCACGGCCGCCATCATGCGTCCGCCGCGACCAAGCAGCGCATCGGCATGGCGCACCATCAGCCTGTTCGGATGGGCGTGGGAGCCACGCGCGCGCACAAGCCGTGCAAGTTCTTCTTCGGGATGATCTTCATTGAGCGCGCAAAGCGTGATGAAGGCCGCCGCCGTCGACCGGCTGATCCCCGCCCAGCAATGAACGAGCAACGGGCTCTGCTGGTCCCAGTCCTGCACGAAGCGGATAAGGTCCGCGACATGGGCCGCACCCGGCGGCACAAGCGTATCGATTTCCTCGGAAATGTCGTTCACGCCCAGGCGCAGGTGTCGCTCCCGTGCGATGCCTTGCGGCGTATCGATCATGGTCTCGGGATCGAGCAGGCTCACGAGATGCGAGGGCCGCACTTCGCGGATCGCATCTTCAATCGCACTGAGGGGACTTACATAGATCATCATTCGTCTTGCCCGCGCCCACCTGCATTCACACTGGAATCGACCATACCGCCTCAATAACACAGATTTGTGCAAAGGGGGCGGTAAGTCGAGCAAAAACGGTTACTTATCGTCGCGTAACGCCTCTGAAAGCTGATGAAACCGGGCAAGGAAGCGCGCCTGCGCCTTCTTCGTGGAAAGCGGCTCGAGCTTGAACGGCGTGAGCCCCCGGGGCCGTCCGAAAATCTCCGCCGCCTCCTCGTCCGAAAAACCGGCGATCTGCGTGGCCTCGAAAAAGGCCGATGCCCGGTCCGCCCGCTTGATGAGGTCCTCGACTGCTTGCGGCAGCTCGGCAGGGAGGCCGAAGCGCATGTGAATGGCAGCGGCGAGCCTGTGCTCGAAGGCCTTGTAGTCGATGCCGAGAGCCGCCTTGAATGGGCTGATCATGTCGCCGACCACATATTCGGGTGCGTCGTGCAGCAGCGCCGCGAGCCGCCACTTCACCGGCCAGCCGGGCCTGAGCCGCGCACAGATGTCGTCCACCAGCACACAATGTTCCGCCACCGTGAAGGCGTGGTCGCCTTCGGTCTGCCCGTTCCAGCGGGCAACCCGGGCAAGCCCGTGCGCGATGTCGTCGATCTCCACGTCGAGCGGCGAGGGATCGAGCAGGTCGAGCCTGCGCCCGCTCAGCATGCGCTGCCATGCGCGGGGCGGCGCAGGCGGCTTGGACGGACGGGCAGGCTTTTTCTTGTGCGTACTCATGGAAGCGGCAACTTACGGAGCTTCGCCTTTCCTGTCGATTGGGCATCGCGGACGAGGCAAAGGCCTGCGCGGAACTGTCCGATTGCGGCGGAACCTCCGTTTTGACCATGATGGCCTGAGGGATATGCTGCTCTCGTCCCGGCCCAGAAACCGGAAGAAGCGCAAAGAGGCAAAAGCACAGCCAATGGCGGTCGACCCCGTACCTTCCGATCTGCTCTACCGCGCCTGCGATACGAGCCAGTTCGGCTTTGAGACCACGGCGGAGCTTGACGATCACGCCGGGCTGATCGGGCAGGAGCGCGTGCTTGAGGCGCTGCGCTTCGGCACCGGTATCCGCCGCCAGGGCTACAACATCTTTGTGCTCGGGCCCGATGGGGCCGGCAAGCACGAGGCCGTGCTGCACTTTCTCGCAGGCATCGCCATGCGCGAGCGCGCGCCTTCCGATTGGGTCTATGTCAACAATTTCGTGACGCCGCACAAGCCGGTGGCGCTCGAGCTTGGTGCCGGCACGGGCCGTCAGCTCAAGGAGGGCATGGCCCGCGTCGTCGACGACCTGCGCGTCACAATCCCCTCGATCCTCGAAAGCGAGGAATATCAGAATCGCCGCCAGGCGATCGACGAGGAGCTCCAGGAACGACAGGAACACGCATTCGAGGAATTGCGCGTCAAGGCGGAAGCGGAAGATATCGCGTTGCTGCGCACGCCGGCGGGTTTCGCGCTCGCGCCCGTGCGTGACGGCAATGTGCTGAAGCCGGACGAATTCAACCGCCTGCCGGAAAACGAGCGCAAGGAAATCGAGGCGACCATCCAGTCGCTGCAGAAGGAGCTGGCCGACACGCTGGAGCATCTGCCGTCCTGGCAGAAGGAGCACCATCAGCAATTGCGCGCGCTCAACCGCGAAGTGGCCGAGCGTTCCGTCGAGCGCGCGATGCGCGACCTGCGTTCGCTCTTTGCGGGGCTGACGCCTGTCGTCAAATGGCTCGATGCTGTCATGGCCGATCTCGTGGAGAACATCGGCACCTTCGCAAGCGGCGGCGAGGACGCGCCGGAGCAGGCTCGCATGATGGCCGCCATGCAGGCGCTGATGCAGGGGCGCGGCGGCGGCTTCGCGGCGGCAGATCCCTTCCGCCGCTATGAAGTCAATGTCGTTGTCGATAACGGCAAGGAAGCCCGCGCCACCGGTACCACGAGCCGCCGGCCGCAGGACATCGCGGATGCCGGCGGCTATATCGGGGGCGGCTCGCCGATCCTTTATGAGGATCACCCGACCATGGCCAATCTGCTCGGCCGCATCGAGCATATTCCGCAGATGGGTGCGCTCGTCACCGACTTCATGCTCATCAAGCCGGGCGCGCTTCATCGCGCGAATGGCGGATATCTCCTTATCGATGCATTGAAACTGCTACGGGAGCCGCTTGCCTGGGATGCGCTGAAGCGCGCAATCCGCCGCCGCAAGATCGTCATCGAAAGTGCGGGCGAATATCTGAGCCTCGTCAGCACCGTCACGCTGGAACCGGATCCGGTGCCGCTCGACGTGAAGATCATCCTGCTCGGCGATCGCTATCTCTATTACATGCTGAGCGAACTCGACCCCGATTTCGGCGAGCTCTTCAAGGTCGCCGCCGATTTCGAGGATGAGATAGACCGTGAGGCGGAAAACGACCTTCTCTATGCGCGCCTCATCGCAGGCACATGCCGTGAGGAAAATCTTCTGCCCTTCGACCGCTCCGGCGTCGGTCGCATCATCGAGCGCTCGTCGCGCCAGGCTGAGGATGCCGAAAAGCTCTCCACCGTCATGCGGCCGATTGTCGATCTGATGTGCGAGGCGGATCACATTGCCCGCAGTACCGGGGCGCTTGTGGTAACCGCGCAGCATGTCGACGAAGCGGTCGAGGCGCAGATCGCCCGTGCCGACCGCCTGCGCGAGCGCAGCCTCGAAATGATCACGCGCGACATCGTGATGATCGACACGGAGGGCGAGCGTACCGGCCAGGTGAACGGGCTCTCCGTTCTCTCCATGGGTTCCGTTTCCTTCGGCCGCCCGAGCCGCATCACGGCCCGCGTTCGCATGGGCCTTGGCAGCACCCGCGTCATCGATATCGAACGCGAGGTGATGCTGGGAGGTCCCATCCACACCAAGGGCGTGCTCATTCTCTCCGGGTACATTTCGGGTCAGTTCCTGCCCGAAATCCCGCTCTCGATGAGCGCGAGCCTCGTCTTCGAACAGTCCTATGGCGGCGTCGATGGCGACAGCGCCTCCTCCGCGGAGCTCTACGCGCTGATCTCTGCACTCGCCGAGGCGCCGATCGCCCAAGGGCTCGCAGTCACGGGTTCCGTCAATCAGATCGGCGAAGTACAGGCGATAGGCGGCGTGAACGACAAGATCGAGGGCTTTTTCGATATCTGCATGCGCCGCGGCCTCACCGGCGAGCAGGGAGTAATCATCCCGGCTTCGAATGTGAAGCACCTCATGCTCCGGCAGGATGTCGTCGATGCGGTGGAACGCGGCATGTTTGCGATCTATCCTGTGGAACATGTGGAGGAGGGCGTCGAACTGCTGATGGGCGCCCCGGCTGGTATTCGCGGCGCGGACGGACATTTCCCTCCAGGCTCGATCTATGCCCGCGCGGAAGAGCGTCTCGCCGCCTTCGCCGACAATCAGCGCCGCTTCGCGCAGCGCTCCGACGATACGAACAGCAGGAAGGGTGCGTGATGGCCGCCGCCCGCAAACAGCCCGAGGAGAACGGCGCGAAGCCGCAGACGCGGATCGTCGTCGGTCTCGACACGTCGGTCGTCGCCCGGGAGGCGCTGGCGCTGGCCGCGCGCCTGGCCTCTTCCGTCGATGCGCGGCTAAAGGGCATTTTCGTCGAGGACGAGAATCTCCTGAACCTTGCGGACCTTCCCTTTGCGCGCGAAGTCTCCTTCTCCGGCGAAGTGCGCGATATCGATCCCGCGCGCATGCTCCGCGCCATGAAGGCACAGGCGGAAAGCGCCCGGCGCATCCTCGCTCGCATTGCCGCCGAAGCGCAGATCGACTGGAGCTTCGATGTGCGGCGCGGCCGTCCGCTCCAGTCCCTTGCGCTTCATGCGGCGCGGGAAGACACGCTCGTCATCCGCCCGCAGTCAGGTGCGGCGCGCGAGGTGGGTCGTACGGTTCGTGCCGCCACGCGAGAAGTTCATGCCGACGTGCTGCTGGTGGCGCGTGGAGCGGGCGCGAAAGGCGCTCTCGTGGTTCCGGCGATCCATCAGGCCGGCCGCCACGTGGCTCGTCCCGGCCGCCCCGTCGCTTCGCTGGACGACGGCTCGAGCCCGGGCGAAGCCTGCAGCGCCTTTGCCGAGACGCTTGCCGCCCGCATCGGCGCGCCCTTCACCCGTCTTTCGGCGCGGGGGCAGGCGCCTGCCGATCTCGCAGCGGCGGCGCGCGATGCCGGCGTCGGAATTCTTGTCGTCAATGCGGACTGGTTCGGCGACGATGACGATGCCGCCCGGCTCTCTGCAGCGGCAGGATGTCCGGTATTGTTGCTCGGTAAGGAACGAGCGCCCCTCGAAGCACTGAATGAAAGCCTGCTCACGGCCAAAAAAGGAGAATGACCCCATGTCCGTTCGCAAGATACTCGTGCCGCTTGCCGGCAGGCCGTCGGATGAGGAAGTGCTCGCGACGGCGCTCTCTGTTGCGCGCGCGTTCGATGCGCAGCTCGTTGCGCTCTTCGCTCGCGCAGATCCGACCGAAGCGCTTCCCTACCTCGGCGATGGTGTATCCGGCCAGGTCATCGAAGATCTGATGCAAGCCGCCCGCGAAGGCGCGAACGAGGCCGCGTCCCGCGTCCGCGCCGCCCTTGCAAAAGCAGCATCGGCCGCGGGCGTGCCCGTCGCCGAGAATGGCGGCGAGGCCGCGCTCCCCTCCGTTCGCTTCATCGACGTGACCGGCCGCCGCGACGAGGTCGTCGCAAAGCATAGCCGCCTGTCGGACCTCATCGTCTTCGGCGAAAGCACCACGGGCGTTGCTGGCGGCACAGCGCTTGAAGCCGCCATGATGACGGCGGATCGCCCCGTTCTCATCGCGCCGAAAAAGGCGATGTCACCGGTTGGCGGCTCCGTCTGCATCGGCTGGGACGACAGCGCCGAAGCGGCGAGTGCCGTTCACGCCGCAATCCCGTTCCTCGAGCGCGCAAAAAAAGTCACCATCCTTGGCATTGGCGGCAAGGAGCTTGATCCCGGCCCCGGCTCCACGCTCGCCGATTTCCTCGCGCTTCACGGGGTTGTGGCCGACGTCCATATTGTCGACGCGTCAGGCCGCGCAGCCGGCGAAGTGCTGCTCGAACATGCCGAGAAGTCGAAAGCAGATCTTCTCGTCATGGGCGGCTATGGGCATAGCCGCCTTGTCGAATTCCTCTTCGGCGGCGCGACGCAGCATGTCCGCTCGCACGCCACCATCCCCGTACTTATGGCTCATTGAAGAAAGACGAAACGTCCATGACCCTCTATCACGTCCACATGACGCTCGCCCGCACGGAGGAGCATCCGAACGGCTCCAGCGCGCATGGCTACGACATCGTGCTGCCGCTCGACGCCGCGATGAAACTCGATCCTGACGCCTGGAAAGCCCATGCGAAGGAATGCGGCGTCCGGCGCTTCTGGCAGGGTGAGCCTGACCAGAAGGGCCTGCTTCGCCATATCGGCCGTGGCTGGGTGATCGATTATGACGCGACCACGCCGGAAGGCGACGAACCCTTCTTCAAGCTCGATCGCCATGAATTCAAGGCGGGCGAGTATCTTTCGGTGCGCGAACAGGATGGCGAGATGCAGACTTTCCGCATCGTCACCGTGGAACCGCTGAAGAAGTAGGAATCCGATTTCAGAAATAGCTATGGCCGGGGTTCGACCCCGGCCATTTGCATTCTTGCCTCAGCGAGGGTGCCGTCAGGCCCGCTTGCGGACCAGCACATTGCCGGCCGAATAGCCCGCGCCGAAGCTGCAGATGAGGCCGAGATCGCCTTCCTTCAGGTCTTCATTGTATTTGCTGAAGGTGATGATGGAGCCCGCCGAACTCGTATTCGCATATTCCTGCAGGATGTTCGGCTGTTCGCCGGGCTCCGGGTCGCGGCCCAGCACCTTGCGGCCGATGAAGTCGTTCATGTTCTTGTTGGCCTGATGAAGCCACATGCGCTTCAGGTCCTTCGGGTCGAGCCCTTCATCGGCCATGTGGTCGAGAATGAGCTGCGACACCATCGGCACCACTTCCTTGAAGACCTTGCGGCCCTCCTGAACGAAGAGCTTGTCCTTCGCGCCGATGCCTTCCGGCGTGGCACGATTGAGGAAGCCGAAATTGTTGCGGATATTGTTCGAGAACTTCGTGATGAGCCTTGTGCCGATGATCTCCCATGCGCCTTTCGCGGTGCATGTGTCCTCGCGCTCCACGATGATCGCGGTGCAGACATCGCCGAAAATGAAATGGCTGTCGCGGTCGCGGAAGTTGAGATGGCCCGAGCAGATTTCGGGATCGACGATCAGCACGCAATCGACCGAGCCCGAACGGATCATGTCATAGGCGGTCTGGATGCCGAAGGTCGCCGACGAGCAGGCGACATTCATGTCGAAGCCGAAGCCCTCGATGCCGAGCAGCTCCTGCACCTCGACAGCGATCGCCGGATAGGGGCGCTCAAGATTGGAGCAGGCGACGAGCACGGCGTCGATGTCGGCCGGCGTCTTGTTGGCGCGCGCCATCGCCTTCTTCGCCGCATCGACCGACATTTCCGCAAGGATCGACGGCTCGTCATTCGACCGCTGCCGCAGACGCGGCGCCATGATCTCGGGATCGACGATGCCGGACTTGTCCATCACATAGCGCGCTTCGATGCCGGACGCCTTGACGATGAACTCGACGCTCGATTCCTGCAGCGCCTCGACTTCGCCCCGCTCGATA
>JAHBYL010000048.1 GCA_019635955.1 Parvibaculum sp. | reverse complement strand
TGTCCCTGCCTGAAATTCCGGCGAGAGACTTCACCGCCGGACCGCAGCCGCGATCCGCTTTCCGGCATGCCCGGGTGCCGCGCCCTTTAACAGGCTGCCAGCGCACTTGCATACCCTTGCAGTGCCGCCATCTCAGACGGAGCTTTCTGCTTGGCGCCCCTTTTGCCCGGGGCGGAGGCCTTACAGTCGGGCCGGCGCCTCGTAAAGGGCAGACCGTCGACGCCGGAAAAGCAGTGCTTCCCCAGCAGGCGGACTATGCCAAACCCGGACCCCTGAATCAAGCAAATAAGACAGGAATACTGACCTAAACTTCGGACTCATTCTCAACTTTCATTATGGCGAATTTCTTGAGGTTTTCCCGGACGTCCGCCTCTGACATGCTCGGGCTCCAGCGAAGGGCGGAGAATAGCCCCGGCGGCACAGGGGGAGGATAAGTTTTGCTGACAAGGGTCGACAGGGTGCAGATCGCGGTGCCGGACGCGGCGGCGGCCGTCTCCGGATGGACCGGCCTTCTCGGGGCGCAAAAGGCCGGGGAGGACCGGCTCCAGGGCCTCGGGGCGCGGCGGCAGCTCCTGCGCGTGGGGACCGGCTGGGTCGAACTGCTGGTGCCGGACGGGGCGGGCAAGATCGCCGATGCCGTGGCAGCGCGAGGCCCACATCTATATGCGGCGGGCGTCGCGACCGCCGATATCGCCGCGCTCCGCAAGCATCTCGATGGACGGGGCGTCGCCGCGCCTTATGAAGCGGGGCAGATTCACCTCGACACGGACGATACCGGCATCGAGGGGCTCCGGGTAGTCGTCAGCGAGGATGAGGCGCTCGACGCGGTCGGCGATATCGACTTCTTTTATGAAGCGACGCTGCTCTCGAAGGATACGGAAGGGGTCACAAGGGCGCTCAACGCGCTGTTCGGGCTCAATGACAGCTACTACACCGAGATCGTCTCGGATGTTTTCGGCTATCGCGGCACGCTGACGCTCTTCGACGAGGACAGGCTCGACCGGTTGGAAGTGATCGACCCGACGCAGGAAGGCACGACGATGGAGCGCTATTTACGAAAATTCGGCCAGAGCCTCTACATGGCTTTCGCGGAAACGCGCGACATCAACCGGATTGCGGAGCGGGCGGCGGAAGCGGGCGTCACCATCGACCGACCGGCGGACCGGCCTTCGCATCTTCCCGCCGATCAGATATGGCTTCACCCGAAGGCGCTGGGCGGCATGATGCTCGGCCTGTCGAGACCCAGCATGGCCTGGTCGTGGTCGGGCCGGCCGGAGCGCGTCGAGGCGGTGGTATAGGGCATCATGAATTTCGCGAGCGACAATACGGCCGGCGCCGCGCCGGAGATCATGGCCGCGCTGATGCGCGCCAATGAGGGGAGCGCCGTCTCCTATGGCGGGGACGAGATCACCGCGCGGCTCAAGGCGCGCTTCTCGGCCTTCTTCGAGCGCGATGTCGATGTCTATCCAGTGGTCACGGGCACGGCGGCGAATGCGCTGGCGCTCGCCGCCATCGCGCCGCCCTATGGCGCGGTTCTCTGCCACGAACTATCGCATATCCATCTCGATGAATGCGGCGCGCCGGAGATGTTTTCGGGTGGGACGAAGCTTCTGCCGATCGGCGGCGCGGGCGCAAAATTCGACCCTGCCGCGGTTCAGGCGGTGCTCGACGCCTATCCGGCGGGCATCGTCCATCATGTGCAACCGGCCGCGCTTTCGATCACACAGTCGACCGAGCTTGGCACCGTCTATTCCATCGAAGAGATTGAGGCTCTATCGCAGATTGCGCGAACTCGTGGCCTGCTTGTCCACATGGATGGCGCGCGTTTCGCCAATGCGCTTGTTCATCTCGGCGTGACGCCCGCCGAAGCGACATGGAAGGCCGGTATCGACATCATGTCTTTCGGGGCGACGAAGAACGGCGCGCTTGCCGCCGAGGCGGTCATCGTTTTCAACCCGGAGATTGCGCGCGACCTTTCCTTCCGCCGGAAGCGCGCGGGGCACCTTCTGTCGAAGATGCGTTTCGTCTCGGCGCAGCTCGAAGCCTATCTCGAGGGCGATCTATGGTGCCGCCTCGCGGTCCATGCTAACGGCATGACCGAAATGCTTGCGCAGGGCCTTTTGGCGGCCGGGGTCGAGCTTTGCGTTCATCCGCAGGCGAATGAAGTCTTCCCGCGGTTGCCTGTTGCGGCGATCGAGCGGCTCCGGGCGGCCGGGGCGCGGTTCCACCCCTGGCCGATGGCGGGCGACAGCAAGGATGCCCGTACCGTTCGCCTTGTCACCTCGTTCCAGACGACGAAAGAGGAAGTCGAGCGTTTTCTTGCGGTTCTGCGGGGCTGAGCCTCTTCAGCGTTCCTTAACGCCACCGGCCTAGGATTTCATCTGCAGGCATGCCGTGCGCGGCGTGAGGGTGAGAACATGGCCAATCCGATGGACGACGCTCCGAGCGATTTCGAGAGCATGATTGCGAGGGCGGAAGCGGCCGTCGAGGCGCTGCGCGAGACCTATCGCGAGCAGCTTGGCGAGGATGTCGCGATGCTCGGCCGGATCTGGTCGCGCATCGAGATGGAAGGCGCCAGCAAGGCGGCGCTGGACGAACTCCACAGCATCGCGCACAACATCAAGGGGCAGGGCGGTTCCTTCGGCTACGATCTCGTGACCGATATCGGCGCGTCGTTCTGCGATTATCTGCGCGGCGGCTTGCGAACGGCGCCGAACGAGCTCTCCATCATCAGCATGCATATCCGTATGTTGAAGAATGTCGCCGAGAACAACATCACCGGCGATGGCGGCGAGACGGGTGCGCGCCTCATCGAGAAGCTTCGCCAGCTCACCGGCGGTACGGCGAAGTAAACCTCAGCCTGCCATCCTGTTCAATTCATCGAGCATGTCCTGCAGCGCGCTTTCCTGCGCCTCGGGTTCCTCGTCGCCGGTTGCGATGGCGCGGCGCGGCTCCGTTGCAACGCGCGGAAGGGGCTCTGCGGACATGGCGCGGGCGATCGCCTCCACGAGATTGTCGATCCTGAAAGGCTTGGAGACAAAGCCGTTCATGCCGGCCGCCGCATAGAGGTCGCTATGCCCCTCCATCGCATGGGCCGTCAATGCGACGATCGGGATATTGCTCCAGGTCTCGCCGCTCGCGCGGATCGCCTTCGTGGCCTGTATGCCGTCCAGAAGCGGCATCTGAACGTCCATCAGCACGATGTCGAAACTGCCCTCGCGGAGCTGCCGGATCGCCTCCACGCCATTCTCGGCAACCGTCATGTCATGGCCGAGGCGGCTCATCACGGCGGCCATGAGCTTCTGGTTCACGGGCTGATCCTCGGCGAGCAGCACGCGCAGGCGGCTAACCGGCGAGCCCGGAGTTTTCTGCGCCGGCAGCGCTGCCGGCGGCATCGTCTCTCCTGTCACGATCTCCGCCGGCAAGCGGACCGTGAAGGTGCTGCCTTCGCCTTCGACGCTGTCCACGTCGATGCTGCCGCCCATCAGCGTTGCGAGTTCGCGCGTGATTGCGAGGCCGAGGCCGGTCCCGCCATAGGTGCGCGAGATCGAGCTGTCGGCCTGCTGGAAGCGGGCAAAGAGACGGGGGAGCATGGCCTCGGGAATGCCGATGCCCGTGTCGCGCACGGTAATCGCGAGATTGGTGCGGCCCTCAGCCGGTGCGGTGGTTGCTATCGTCACGTTCACTTCGCCACTCGGCGTGAACTTGATCGCGTTGCCGACCAGGTTGAAGAGAATTTGCCGGAGCCGCGTCGGGTCGCTCATCACCCGGTCTGGCACGTTCGCGTCGCAAGTGGCGGTGAGCACGAGGCCCTTGTCGGCTGCGTTCGGACGCAGCACGCGAACCACCGTTTCAAGGATCGCCTTCGGCGATGACGGTTCGTATTCGAGTTCGAGCCTGCCTGCCTCGAGTTTCGAAAGGTCGAGAATGTCATTCAGGATCGTGAGCAGGCATTCGCCGGATTCGCGAATGGTCGAGATACGATCGCGCTGTTCTTCCGTGAGGTCGCTCGAAAGGAGAAGTTCCGACATGCCGATGACGCCGTTCATGGGCGTGCGCAATTCATGGCTCATGGTCGCGAGGAATGCGGATTTCGCGCGGTTCGCGTTTTCCGCCGCTTCCTTGGCAAGCGCGAGGTCGTAGGCCGTGCGCGCGAGCTTGGCGCGCTCCTGCTCGAGCTGGATAGATGTATGCTGCAGGTCGATGATGCGGTCCTGCAGTTCGGTCTGGCTGCGCTTCAGCTTGATCTCGGTCTGCTTGCGGCTGCTGATATCCGTTTCCACGAGGATGTAGTTGCGGATGCCGCCCTTGCGGTCGCGGATCGGCCGTGCCTCGATCGACGCCCAGTATTGTCCGCCCTGGCGCGTCAGGCTGATGGTTTCCACCATGCGCGCCTCGCCGTCGGCGGCGCTTTCGACCAGCACTTTCATGGCGCCGATGCCGCCGTAGCGCGCGAGAATGTCCTGCGGGTAACGTCCTTCGACCTCGCTCGGGTCGAAGCCCGTGAGCCGCATATAGGAGGCATTTGCCCAAAGGATACGGCCGCCCCTGTCGGCGATGAGAACGCCCGAATCCGTTCCGTTCGCAACGAGCGCCAGCTGCTCGTTCTCGCGCAGACTTTCCTGCAGGCGCCCGAAGACACGCGCAAAAAGCCCGCTCAGGTCCAATATCTCGCCCTTCGGCAGATCGGCGGGCGGCGCAAAGCGGCCAAGCGCGCTGCTGCGGACCGCGATCGCCAGCCTTTCGAGCGGACCGATGACGGCGTTGTTCAGCAGAACGAAAAGCGCGCCCATGAGAATGATTGTTGCGAGCGTGTGCCGGAAGATCGTGGCGACGATCGACGTGGTGAGCTCGGACATTGCGGGCCGCAAATCGACAAAGGTGACGGTCGCAAGATCTCTGCCTGGCACCGTGGCGACATGCACCCAGCCTTCGATGCCGTCGGCCTCCATGTTGAAACTCTGGGGGCGGCCGAGCATGAAGCCCGCGCTGACCGCGGTGCGGATTTCCGGCAGGCCGAGGAATTCCGACGAGCTGCCGAGCTTCGAGGCGGTTTCGCCTTCGAGCAGGCGGCCCGACCTGTCGATCAGGAACACCGCCAGCAGATCGTCGTTCCAGAGCGCTTCCCGGGACACCGCCTGTGCGGCCTCAATCGTGTCGAAGTCGCTGTCGAGCTTTGCGCGCATGGCGAGGTGGTCGGCGACATAGGCAGCGCGCTGTTCCACCTTCGAGAACATCACGCCGCGCAGCTTGTAATAATCGACGACGGACTGGACGCCCGTCAGCAGCAGCATGAGAAGGAACATCTTCAGGGCGAGGGCGCGCGCCGTCGGCCCGGTCAGGGAGCTCAGGCGCCGATAGTCGAATGCACGTATGAAGCCGCGCATGATCCCGTCGTTTCCGCCGGAGAGGTTCCGGCCTGCCCAGTCAAAGGGCCTTTGTCGGCCCCAGCCATCCGCCAGATGACGGTTTTCCATAGCAGGGCGCGGGTTAAGAGGGCCCTAAAATCGCCCCTGACAGGCGTCTGGCGCTGCCCTGAAATGGTAGTGTTATCAAGCTTTTAGCTATTTTTCCGCGATGCGGCACGCCGCCAACATGCGTTTGCCGTGATTGCCGTCTAGGCTTTCAGCCTCCCGTTCGAATCCAAGGCAGGTTCCCCGATGTCCATCCGCAATCTCGACCGCATGTATGGCCCCCGTTCGGTGGCCCTGATCGGGGCGAGCGGGCGACAGGGAGCGGTCGGGCATGTGCTTCTCGCCAATCTCCTGGGTGCGGGCCTGCCGGGCCCCGTCTGGGCAGTGAACCCGAAGGGCGGAGAGATTCTCGGCCAGACCGTCTTTCCCGATATTGCGAGCCTTCCGGAGGCCCCGGAACTCGCCGTTATCGCCACGCCGCCCCAGACCGTGCCCGGGCTGATCGACGAACTCGGGCGGCGCGGCACAAGGGCGGCGGTGGTCATTACCGCCGGCTTCGGCGAACTCGGCGAGGAAGGGCGGAAGCTTCAGGCGCAGATGCTCGAGGCGGCGAAGCCCCATCTGCTGCGCATCGCCGGGCCCAACTGCCTCGGCATCATGGCGCCGGGCAAGGGCCTCAATGCCTCGTTCGGCCATGTGCAGCCAGGCGAGGGCCATGTCGCCTTCGTCTCGCAGTCGGGTGCGGTGGTGACAGCGGTGCTCGACTGGGCGGTGAGCCGGAATATCGGCTTTTCCTGCGTCGCATCGCTCGGCGGCATGTCGGACGTCGATTTCGGCGACATGCTCGACTATCTCGCCGCCGACCCGCAGACGAAAAGCATCCTGCTCTATATCGAATCGATCCGCGATGCGCGGAAGTTCATGTCGGCAGGGCGGCAGGCCGCGCGCCTCAAGCCCGTCATCGTCATCAAGGCCGGGCGCCACGAGGCGGGTGCCCGCGCCGCAGCATCGCATACAGGGGCGCTGGCGGGATCGGACGCCGTCTATCAGGCGGCCTTTCGCCGCGCCGGCATGCTGCGGGAATTCGGCATCGAGGACCTCTTCGACGCGGTGGAGACGCTTTCGACGCGCTCCGAACGGCGACCCATTCTCGGCGAACGGCTCGGCATTCTGACCAATGGCGGCGGCGTCGGCGTTCTCGCGACCGACTTCCTGGTCGACGAGGGCGGGCGGCTCGCCGAAGTGTCGGAAGACACGATCGCCGTTCTTGACAAGGTCTTGCCGCGCACATGGAGCCGCGCCAATCCGGTGGACATTATCGGCGATGCGGATGCGGCGCGTTATACGCATGGCATGGAGGCACTGCTTCAGGACCGGAACACCGACGCGCTTCTCGTGATGAATTGCCCGACGGCGGTGGTGAACAATCTTTCCGCCGCTCATGCCGTGATCGAGGCGGCGGAGAAATCGAGCAAGCCCGTCTTCACCAACTGGCTCGGCGACAAGGGCGCGCGCGACGCCCGCGCCGCCTTTCAGCAGCATGGCATCCCGACCTACGAGACGCCGACAGGCGCCATTCGCGCCTTCATGCTGCATGTCCGGCACAACAGGAACCAGCGCCTGCTGCTGGAAATTCCGGAAGCGAGCGGGCCCGACCGGGCGGGTCATGACCGGGCCACGGCGCGAGGCCTGATCGAGAAGGCGCTGCGCGAGGAGCGCGAATGGCTGAGCGAGGCGGAAGCGAAGTCGCTGCTCGCGGCTTATGGCATTCCCGTTGTGGAGACGCGCGTGGCCTCGTCGGGCGCGGAGGCGGCGCGGATCGCAGACGAGCTCGGTTACCCCGTGGCGCTCAAGATACTCTCGCCCGACATCACGCATAAAAGCGATGTCGGGGGCGTCGCGCTCGGGCTCGACAGCGCGGAGGCCGTGTCCGAGGCCGCCTCGCGCATGGTGTCGCGGGTCTGCCGCTTTCATCCCGGCGCAGAGATCGAAGGCTTCACCGTGCAGCAGATGGTGCGCAAGCCCGATGCCTATGAGCTCATTCTCGGCATCGTGGACGATGCGACCTTCGGTCCTGTCATCCTGTTCGGTCAAGGCGGCACGGCGGTGGAGGTCGTGCGCGACAAGGCGATGGCGCTGCCGCCGCTCAACCGCGTTCTCGCCGAGGATCTCATTTCGCGCACGCGTGTCTCGCGCCTTCTCGAAGGTTATCGCGGCCATGCGCCGGCGGACCGCGACGCGATCGCCATGGCGCTAATGGCGCTCGGCGACCTTGCCGCCGATCACCCGGAAGTGGCCGAACTCGACATCAATCCGCTCTGGGCGGATGCGGAGGGCATTGTCGCGCTCGATGCGCGGGTGCGTATCCTGCCTGCCAAATCGAAAGGGACCGCGCGTTTTGCGATCCGGCCCTATCCGGTGTCGCTCGAAGGCGAATTGCAAGACCGTGAGGGCCGCGCCTATCCGCTGAGGCCGATACGTCCGGAGGACGCGCCGCTCACCGACGAGCTTCTCGAGCATACAGACCCGGAAGATGTGCGGCTGCGCTTCCTGTCGCCGCTCCGCAAGCTGCCGCGCCAGCTCGCCGCGCGCCTGACACAGATCGACTACGACCGGGAGATGGCCTTCGTCGTCTTCACCGATGAGACGCGCAAGGAGTTTGCCGCTGTCGGCCGCCTGTCCGAGGACCCGAACCGGGAGCGCGCCGAGTTTGCGATCATCGTACGAAGCGATCTGCATGGCCACGGGCTCGGCTATGCCCTGATGAAGAAGCTGATCGACTACGGAAAATCGCGCGGTGTCGGCGAAATCTTCGGCCATGTGCTGCGCGAGAATCGCAGCATGCTCAATCTCTGCGACGATCTCGGCTTCACGCGCCATACGATCGAGGGTGATCCCTCGCTGGTGGAAACGCGGCTGAAGCTTGGCTGAAAAACAAAAGGGGCGCCGGATGGCGCCCCTCGGGGTTCTTATCGTTCGCGGGTTCAGTCGGCTGCGTTCGCGAGGCTGCCTTCAAGTGTTTTCGAACCCGGCGCGGTCGAGGCAATCTCGATCCGGCGCGGTTTCAGCGCTTCCGGCACGCGGCGCTGGAGTTCGACATGAAGGAGCCCGTTCTCGAGGCGGGCGCCCGTTACCTCCACATGGTCGGCAAGCTGGAAGCTGCGCTCGAAGCTGCGACCGGCAATGCCGCGATAGAGATAGGTCGCCTCTTCCTGCTCGGCGCGCTTGCCCGAAATGGTGAGCACATTCTGCTTCACCTCGATATCGAGGTCGCCTTCGGCGAAGCCCGCCACGGCGAGCGTGATGCGGTATTCGCTCTCGCTGGTGCGCTCGATGTTATAGGGCGGATAGGTCGGCGCGCTTTCCTGCGTCACCGAATCGAGCAGCGACTGGAGCCGGTCGAAGCCGACGGTCGAACGATAGAGGGGGGAAAAGTCGAAATTTCGCATGGCTACATCCTTGTGAAGCGATGTTCATGGGTCGGGGCGCCCGCGTCTCCGCCGCCTCGCGGCCGGCCTTCGCGGTGTCCCGCCGGACCCGATTATCGGCGTCCGGCAGGAGATATTTGGGAATTTGGCCTTCCGCCTTCAAGATGGGTATAAGCTCCGGCAAACGGCGGATTTCCGTGGGGGGAGAGACGATGAAAAGCCTGGTTTCCGGCCTCGTTCTGGCAGCGGCCCTGGTTCTTGGCGGGGCGAGTGCACAGGCGGAGGAAGGCGGCGTCATCAAGCTCGGGGCCGCCGTCTCGCTTACGGGAAAATATTCCTCGAACGGCGCCTTCACCCGAAAGGGCTACGACCTTGCCGTGAAGCGCATCAACGAGGAAGGGGGCGTCACGGTCGGCGGCAAGACCTACCGGCTCGAAGTCACCTACTACGATGATGAATCGACGCCTGCGCGCGGCGCCCAGCTTGTCGAGCGGCTGATCCAGCAGGACGGCGTGAAGTTTCTGCTCGGGCCCTACTCGTCGGGCCTCACCGAAGCGATTGCGCCGGTGACCGAAAAATATGGCATCCCCATGGTCGAGGCGAACGGTGCCGCCATCTCGCTCTTCCAGAAGGGTTATCGCTATCTCTTCGCCGTGCTTTCCACCACCGATGAATATCTGCGGCCTGCGATCGACCTCGCCGCAGCGCTGAACGAGGACCCGTCGAAGCTTCGCGTCGCCATGGCGTTCGAGAACGATCCCTTTTCGCAGGATGTGCGGGCGGGCGTCATGGCCGATATGGAGCGGCATGGCATGAAGGTGGTGGTGGACGACAAGCTGCCGCCCGAACTCAACGACATGTCGGCGACGCTCACCAAGGTGAAGGCGCTCAGGCCCGACCTGCTGCTTATTTCGGGGCATGACAAGGGCGCTTCGCTCGCGATCCGCCAGCTTGCGGATCAGCGCGTCAACGTGCCGATGCTTGCAATCACGCATTGCGACTCCGCGCGCGTCGCCGAAAACTTCGGTCCCGCGGCGGAATATACGCTCTGCGCCGCGCAATGGGCCTCGACCCTCAAATATGCCGATCCGCTGTTCGGCAGCGCGGCGGATTATGCCGCGCTTTACGAAAAGACCTATGGCGAAGTTGCGCCTTACCAGGCGGCGGAATCGAGCGCCGCGGTGCAGGTGTTTGCCGACGCCTTCGAGCGGGCGGGTTCGCTCGATCCGGAGGCCGTGCGCGAGGCGCTGACGCAAACCGACATGAAGACCTTTTACGGCCCGGTGAAGTTCGACGAGACCGGCAAGAATATCGAGAAGCCGATGGTTCTCTTCCAGGTGCAGGACGGGAACTATGTCGTGGTCTATCCGCAGGCCTTCGCCGAGGGCGAAATCCGCTGGCCGACGCCGCCCTGGTCCGAGCGGCGCTGAGGGGACGGGCGTTTGTTCGACAATCTGCAGCTTCTGATCGAATTCCCCGCCGTCACGCTCGACGTGGTGCTTAACGGGCTCCTGATCGGCGCCATCTTCGCCCTCGCAGCCTACGGCATGGCACTGGTCTGGGGCGTGCTCAACATCGTCAATGTCGTGCAGGGCGAACTCGTCGTGCTGGGCGGCTACATCACTTTCGTCGCGGTGCAATGGGGCCTGCCGCCGCTGCTCGGCCTGCCGCTCTCCGCCGCCGTGATGTATGGCGTCGGCTGGCTCATCTATCGCGGCATCATATTTCGCGTGGTCGACCGGGACATCTTCATCTCGATCCTCGCCACCTTCGGCCTGTCGATCCTCATTCAGCAGCTCGCCAATCTCGTCTTCGGCGCGGAGGTGCGCAGCGTCGATGCCGGGCTCGGCTCGCTCCATTTTCTCGACGGCATGGTGTCGCTCGCGGCGGTGAAGATCGCGGCGTTCGTGCTTGCCCTCGGCGCGGGTGCGGCGCTCTGGTTCTTTCTGCGCAAGGCGCGGCTTGGCCAGGCGATCCGCGCGACCGCGCAGAACCCTCGCGCCGCGCGTATTCTCGGCATCGACACGGACCGCGTTTTCGCCGCGACGTACGGGCTCAATGCGGCGCTTTGCGGTGCAGCGGGGAGCCTCGCCGTCATGGCATGGACGATCCAGCCCTATATGGGCCTGCCTTACACGATCCGCTCTTTCATGGTCGTGGTGGTGGCGGGCGTCGGCAATGTCGGCGGCGTGGTGGCGGCGGGGCTGGGGCTCGGTGCGCTTGAGAACGTCGCAGGCTTCGTGCTCGGCGTCGAATTCCAGATCGCCTTCGTCTTCGCGCTGATGGTGCTCATTCTCGTCTGGCGCAACATTCGTGCGGCGCGCCAGCGGAGCTATCTCGAATGAGCCGCATCAATGACTGGCAGATAATGGGAGGGCTCGCGCTGATCGGCATTGCCGGTCCGCTCCTCTTTCCGGCCTTCGCCACGCAGTTCGCCTTTCTCTGGCTGATGATCACCTTTGCGCTCACCTGGGACATTCTCGGCGGGCGCATGGGCTATAATTCCTTCGGCAATATCGTCTTCTTCGGCATCGGCTGCTATGCCGCGGCCGTCATCCAGCGCGATATGGGCCTGCCGTATTTCGAGGGTTTGGCGCTCGGCCTTGCCGCCGGCGTTGCGCTTGCCGTCCTTGCTGCCGTCCTTCTCGGCTCGGCGCTGCTCGGCATACGCGGGCATTACTTCGCCATCGCGACGCTCGGGCTCACTGTGGCCTCGGGCGAGATCGCGGCGGGCTGGCGCTATGTCGGCGCGGGCTCAGGCATGGCGCTGCCGCTTTATCCCGGGGCGCTCGGCGAGCGCGAGCTATTCTTCACATGGTCGCTCCTCGCCGTGGCCGCGCTCTGTTTTCTCTTCTGCCGTTTTCTCTATTCGACGCGCTTCGGCCTCGCGCTCAATGCGATCCGCGACGATCATGACAAGGCCGACGCGATGGGCTTGCGCACCACGCCGATCAAGATATTCGCCTGGTGCGTTTCAGCCTTTTTTCTCGCGCTATCGGGCGGGCTCGCGGCCAACATGATCGGTTTTATCGATCCGCGGGACGTTGCCTTTGCGGGAGCGACTTTCGGCGTCTGGATGGTGCTGATGGCGATATTGGGCGGCAAGGGCACGCTCTGGGGCCCCGTCCTCGGCGCCATCGTCTTCCATATCACGCAGGAAATCTTCTGGACCTGGCTTCTCGGCTGGCAGCGTGTGGCGCTCGGCGCGCTTATCGTCGTCATCGTCGTCTTCTTTCCGCAAGGCATCATGGGCTGGTGGGCCGAATGGCGCGCGCGAAGGGAGGCGGCATGAGCGCGCTTCTCGAAGTTCGGAACGTTACCAAGCGGTTCGGTGGCGTTGTCGCGAACAGCCATATTTCGCTCCGCGTGGAGAAGGGCGAGATTGCGGGGCTTATCGGGCCGAACGGCTCCGGCAAGTCGACGCTGTTCGGTTGCATCGCGGGCGCCCACGCCGTCGATGAAGGCGAGATTTTCTTCGAAGGCGCGCCGATCAAGCATCTACGCACGGCGCCCATCGCCCGGCTCGGCCTTGTCCGCACCTATCAGCAGACCCGCATCTATGGCGCCATGAGCTGCATGGAAAACATGGCGATCTCGGCGCGCGAGGCGCAGGGCGGGCTCCTCTCGCTTCTCCGCCCGGTGCCGCCTGCGACGTCGCGCCGGGCGGAAGACCTGCTTGCTTTCGTCGGCCTCCATGAAAAGCGCGAGGAAAAGGCAGCGCGGCTCAGCTTCGGCCAGCAGAAACTGCTCGAATTCGCCATGGCGCTGATGAACGAGCCGAAACTTCTGCTGCTCGATGAGCCGACGGCGGGCATCAACCCGACGCTGATCAACGGGCTTATCGACAGGCTTCGCCGCGCGAACAGCGAACTCGGGGTGACGCTGCTCGTGATCGAGCACAATATGCGCGTCATCATGAACCTGGCGCAGCGCATCACCTGCCTTGCGCATGGGCAGGTTCTGGCCGAAGGCACGCCGGACGATGTGCGCGACGACGCCCGTGTGCTCGACGCCTATCTCGGGGTGGCGTGATGGCGGGCGATGACAAGCGCGCAGGCGGCTATGGCGGCGGCACGGTCGACACGGTCCTCTCCGTCGGCGATGTGGCGCGCGAGGCGGAGGCGATAGCGCGCGCCGTGCCGCGCGAGGAGATTGCCGCGCTCTCGAAGGGCGAGCCCATCGTCTCGCTCGATGCGCTTCATGCCGGCTATGGTGCGATGGAAATCCTGCATGGCATCGACCTTGCGGTGGGCCAGGGACAGAGCCTCTGCCTTGTCGGTCCGAACGGGGCGGGCA
This sequence comes from Parvibaculum sp., assembly GCA_019635955.1. Classification (GTDB taxonomy): domain Bacteria; phylum Pseudomonadota; class Alphaproteobacteria; order Parvibaculales; family Parvibaculaceae; genus Parvibaculum. The sequence goes on along the minus strand of JAHBYL010000048.1, from coordinate 5,964 downwards.
AGTCCACCGTGCTGCACTCGATCTTCGGCTTTACGAAAATCTCCTCTGGCCGCGTGCTTGCGGGTGCGCGCGACATCACCCGGCTCAGCCCGAGCGAGAAACTTCGCGATGCCGGCATTGCCTATATCCTGCAGGACAATTCCGTATTCCCCGACATGACGGTCGAGGAAAACCTGCTGATGGGCGGTTATCTGCTCGCCGATCAGGGAAAGGCCATGGCCGCGGCGGAGCGCATATTCGAGCGTTACGACCGGCTCGCGAAGCGGCGGCATGAGCGCGCCCGCGTGCTTTCCGGCGGTGAGCGGCGGCTTCTCGAAATCAGCCGCGCGCTCATCATGGACCCGAAAGTATTGCTGGTGGACGAACCCTCCATCGGCCTCGAGCCGCGCATGATCGACATGGTGTTCGAGATCCTCGCCGATCTGCAGCGCGCGCAGGGCAAGACCATCCTCATGGTCGAGCAGAATGCGAAGCGCGGGCTCGAATTTGCCGATATCGGCTATGTGCTGGTTGCCGGCCGCGTGGCGCTTGCTGGAGAAGGCCGCGCGCTGCTCGAAAACCCGGATGTCGGGCGCCTCTTTCTCGGCGGCTGATATTACGGCGAAACGGCGAAAATCCTCGCTCGAAGCTGAACGCCAGATGAACGGACCTTCCATGGTCCGTTCAGTCGGCGGCGCTCATCCTATGCTCGTGCCCGAAGTTCCGGGCGAAACGGTTTCGAGAGGACAGCATCATGAAGAAGCTCGCAATTCTGGCCGGATTTGCCGCTGCCCTTGGTCTTGCCGTGCCGGCGCAGGCCGTTCCGGCAAAGCCTGCAGTTCAGACGGGCGGCGCAGGCATGGTGGAACTGGTGCATGGCAAGAAGCACCACCATCACTACAACTACAAGCGGCACAATGCCTATCGCCACCACTACCACCGGCCGCCGGTGGTTCATCACTATCACCACCATAATGTGCGGCCCTGGTCGCATTGGCGACCTTACGTGGTGCAGCACCATTATCACGGCTTCGGGGCGCCGGTTTATTACTCGTCGCATCCGCATTATGGCCCCTACTACCGGGTGCGCGCCTATGACCGCTCGAATGTCGCGCTCTGGCTCGGCATCAGCGCCATCACCGGTGCGATCCTCTTCTCGCAATACTGATCCGCGAGGGGAGCGGCGAGGGGAGGGCTCCGCCCGGGCGGAGCCCTTTTCCTTTCAGGGGCGCATCGTCGTCAGATAGGGGCCGAGCGCGACGGCGCGGCGCGGCTCCGCCCAATCGAGCCAGTCGCAAAGTCTTGCCCGGGTTTCGCGCGGGTCGATCAGTTCATGCACCGAGAAGCCTTCGGCGCGCGGAAAGGGCGATTGGCCCGCCGCGAGCTTTGCCTCGAGTTCGGCGCGGAGCGCTTCGGGGTCGGCCGCTTCGGCGATCTGGCGGGCAAAGGCCACCGCCACGCCGCCTTCGACCGGTAGCGCGCCCGTTGCCGCGCTCGGCCAGGACAGCACGTAGCCGTCCGGCCCGAAATGCGCTGCGCCCGCCACACCGAAAACCTTGTGTACGATCACGCTCGCCCAGGGCACGCGGCTCTGCATGACCGCCGCGATCGCCGCCGTGCCGTGGCGGATGGTCGCCGACTTCTCCGATGCCGAGCCGATCATGAAGCCCGGCTCGTCCACGAAGGAAAGAATGGGCAGGTGGAACGTGTTGCACATGTCGACGAAGCGGCGGAGTTTCTGCGCGGCTTGCGCCGTCATGGCGCCGGCATAGAAGTGGCAATCATTGGCGATCACGCCGACGCTCGTGCCGTTGAGCCGCGCCAGCCCGGTGATAAGCGAGGGGCCGAAGCGCTTCGTCATCTCGAAGAAGCTGTCGCGATCCACCACCGCTTTCAGGATTTTGCGCATGTTGAAGGGTTTGCGGCGGTCCTTCGGTACGATGGAGAGCAGCGCCTCCTCGGCGCGGTCGCGCGGATCGTCCGTCTCGATGCGCGGCGGCAATTGCCAGACATTGTCCGGCAGATAAGAAAGAAAACGCGCGATCTCCTTCAGGGCTTCTTCCTCGTTCGCCGCGACATTGTCCACCACGCCGGAGCGCGAATGAACGTCCGCGCCGCCCAGCTCTTCCTTGGTGAGATGCTCGTCGAGCGCGCGGGCGACGACTTTCGGTCCCGCAATCAGCACCTGCGCATCCTCCGCCATGACCGAGAAGTGCGAGGCGACAAGACGGGCGGCCGGCATGCCCGCGACGGCGCCAAGGGCCGCCGTCGCCACCGGGACCTCACCCAGGAGTTGCGTGATCGACCGGAAGCGAGGCGTGGCAAAAACCGGCTCGCCGAGCGGCCGCGCGTTGCCCTTGCCGCCCGAGCCCGCGACGGAGCCGCCGCCGCCTTCATGGAGCCGGACCAGCGGCACCTTGTAGGTGAGTGCGAGTTCCTCGGCATAGACGCTCTTGCGCAAGCCTGCCGGATTGGGCGAGCCGCCCTTCATGGTGAAATCCTCGCCACCGATGGCGATCCGCCGGCCGTTCACGGTGGCGAAGCCCAGCACATAATTGGCGGGTTCGAAGCCGACGAGGTTTCCCACCTCGTCGAATTGGGGCACGCCGGCGCCTTCGCCCATCTCGCGGAAGCTTTCCTTGTCGGCGAGGACGGCAATCCGCTCGCGCACGGTGAGGCGACCCTTTTCATGGTGGCGCTTCACGGCCTCCACGCCGCCCTGCTGCTTCGCCAGTTCGCGGCGGCGCCTGATCTCGCCGCTTTCCTTTTCCCAGCTCATGTGTCCCGCCGTTCCGTTTCCCTTGCGGCAAAACCCTAACAGAAACCGCAAGCCGGTCAGTACCGGCTTGAGCCAATGGGCGCCGAAAATGTTATGCTCGGCGCAAATCGCTTCTCGGGACGGAATGCAGATGGCAGGCGGCAAGGGCGAGGCAATATCCGCGAATATGGCAAGGCAGGCCGAAGAGGAGATCGCGGCGATCCTCAAGGCAGCCTTTGCCGGCGGGGCTTCGCTCGGCGCCGTACTGAAATTCGTCCATCCGGGCGCAGGCGTGGTGGTGATAGACGGGCGGAAGAAGCCGAACGAGGTGCACCGGCGCGATGTGCCCGCCGATTGCACCGTGCATGTCGATCCGCAACTCAACCTTGCGATCTTCCAGCGGCATGTCGATCAGAATACGGCCTTCCGGCAGGGCAGGATTCGCATTGTCGGCGATGTCTCGGTGGTAACGCGGCTTCGCCCTATCATGCTGCGTCACGCAAATGCCGGCGGTGAAGGGCGGCGCGATTGAGCGCGCCTGTCACGATCATTCCCGAAAATCCGATGCCGAAAGGCGGCGAGGCCTTCTGGCTGCGTGCCGAGGACGGCGCGCGGCTTCGTGTCGTCACCTGGGCCGGCGAGGCGCCGCGCGGCACCGTGTTCCTGTTCGGCGGGCGGACAGAGTTCATCGAGAAATATTTCGAAGTGGCGGGCGAACTTCGGCAGCGCGGGTATGCCGTCGTCACCATGGACTGGCGGGGGCAGGGCCTATCGGACCGGCCGCTTGCCGATCCGCGCAAGGGTCATATCGACAATTTTTCCACTTTCGACCGCGACCTGGCGCGATTGATGATTTCCGTCGCGCCGCACTTTCCAAAGCCCTGGATCGGACTCGCCCATTCGATGGGCGGGCAAATCCTGCTTCGTGCTGCGCACGAGCATCCAGAATGGTTCTCGCGCATCGCGCTTTCGGCGCCGATGTTCGGGCTGAAATTCAGCCCGCGCCTCGCCCGCGCCATCCGCAGCGCGACAGTGCTTCTCCATCTCGCCGGCCGCGACGGTGAGTTCGTGCCGGGCGGCAATGGAAAGGCGGCGGACGAGACGCCCTTCGACAAGAACATCCTCACGCATGACGAGCGCCGCTACGCAATGTTGCAGGCGCTCCTGCGCGCGGAACCGGCGCTTTGTCTCGGTGCGGCGACGGTCGGCTGGCTCCATGCCGCCTTCCGTTCGATGGACATGACATCGGCGCCCGGCTGGCTGGCGCGCATCAGAACGCCGTTCCTCATCTGCGAGGCGGAGCGGGACGCGCTCGTCTCCGGACGGTCGCTTGCCCATGCCGTGCTTCACATGCCGGACGCGCTTCTCGTCACCGTCCCGGATGCGCGTCATGAAATCCTGATCGAGCGCGACGAAGCGCGCGCCGCTTTCTGGAAGGCGTTCGACAGGTTTACCGCTGCGCGTTGAATTTCAGGTGGCGGCGGGCTTCAGGATTTCCAGTGCCGCCTTGTGAAGCTCGGGCGTGGCCGCCGCGATGACCTGGCCGCCTGCCTGCGGGTCGCCGCCCTTCCAGTCGGTCACGATGCCGCCGGCATTCTCGATAATCGGGATGAGGGCCTGAATGTCATATGCCTCAAGCGCGCTTTCGACCACAAGGTCGATCGTGCCCGCCGCGAGCAGGCAATAGAAATAGCAGTCGCCGCCGAAGCGCCGCAGCCGCACCTGCGAGGAGAGGTCGCGGAAGGCGGCCTTCTCCTTCGAATCGGTGAACATGCCCGCATCGGTGTTGCCGAGTTTCGCCTCCGCAAGCGCGGTGCAGGTGCTTGTCTTCAACGGCGCCGTGCCCTGCGGGCCGATCAACTCGCTGCCGCCCGGGCGGCCGATGAAGCGCTCGCGCGTATAGGGCTGGTCCATTACGCCGATGACGGGGCGCGTGCCGTCGTTCAGTGCGATCAGTGTTCCCCACAGCGGCACGCCGCAGATGAAGCTTCGCGTGCCGTCGATCGGGTCGAGCACCCAGGTGAGGCCGCTCGTGCCGGTCTCGCGGCCATGCTCCTCGCCATGAATGCCGTGGGAAGGATAGCGCTCGCCGATAAGCTTGCGGATCGCGGCTTCGCCGTCGCGGTCCGCCGCCGTCACGGGATCGAAGGCATGTTTCCCGTCCTTGTGATCGACGGCGATCCCTTCCCGGAAATGCGGCAGCGTGACAGCTGCGGCGGCATCGGCCAGTTCGAGCGCGAAGCTCGCCAGTTCGTCGATTTCCTGGGGAGAGAGCATGGAAAAACTTTCGTTTGTGAGCGTTCTTTCTAGCGGGTTTTATCGGCCACCCTCAAGCGTCATTGCGAGGAGGCGAAGCCGACGAAGCAATCCAGGGGCGGCACGCGCGGAACAAGCGGCCCCTGGATTGCTTCGCTCCCTCCGGTCGCTCGCAATGACGAAAGACGGGAGAATTAATCCAGCCGGTAGACCCGCGCCGCGGTGTCGTGGAAGAGGTGCTTCTTCTCATCCGCCGTGAAGCCCGATGCGATCTTCTTGAAAGCGTTCCAGACGACGCCATAGGAGCAGGAGAGCTTGTCGACCGGGAAATTGCTTTCGAACATGCAGCGCTCCGGCCCGAATACGTCTATCGAATGCAAATACCAGTCGCGCGTCGCCGCCACGAGTTCGTCCGATGTCGGCGGCAGGTCGCGCTTGTGCCAGCCATAGCCGTTCACCGCCATGTTGATGCCGCCGAGCTTGGCGACGACATTGGGGCAGCTTGCGAGTTCCGCCACATCCCTCTTCCATTGGGCGAATATTTCATTCCGCTTTCCCTCATATGGGCCGATGCCGATGGGGCCGCCGAAATGATCGAAGATAATCGTCGTCTCCGGGTTGGCGCGGGCGAGCGATGTCAGTTCCGGGATCTGGCGATGATAGAGCCAGGCATCGAAGGACAGCTTGTATTTCGCGAGGCGCTTGAAGCCCTCGCGGAAATCCGCGAGACCAAGCAAGCCCTCCGGCGGGTTGGTATGCGAGGGGCGCACTTCGGGGCTTGCGTCGAAAGCGGAAGCATGGCGGATGCCGCGAAAGCGGGCAGGTGCCGCCGCGATGTGGGCTTCCAGCACCTCGTCCACCGCGGCGCCGAGGCGGAGATCGGCAAAGCCGACAATGCCGGCGCAGGCGCGCATTTCGCCGAAGCCGCCGCTCGCCGATTTCGCGGCGATGCCGTTCACATATTCGGTTTC
>JAHBYL010000047.1 GCA_019635955.1 Parvibaculum sp. | reverse complement strand
CGAGAACTGGCGCGAGGTGATGCGCAATCCCGATGCGCTCGACCGCGATATCCGCGCCTATCTCGAAGCCGAGAACGCCTATACGGAAGCAGCCCTTGCGCCGCTTGCCGACCTCCGCAAGTCGCTTTTCAAGGAGATGAAGGGGCGGATCAAGGAAGACGACAGCTCCGTGCCGTCGCCCGACGGGCCCTTCGCCTATTTCACGCGCTATCTCGAAGGCGCGCAGCATCCGCTGTTCTGCCGCCGCCCGCGCGATGCGGAGAGCGGCGAGACGGTGCTGCTCGATGCGAACAAGGAGGCAGAGGGCGAGGCCTATTTCAAGATCGGCGATGCCGATCATTCGCCGGACCACAGGCTGCTTGCCTGGTCGTCGGACCGCAAGGGCTCGGAATATTTCTCCGTCCGCATCCGCGACCTCAATACGGGGCAGGATCTCGGCGACGAAGTGCCCGACACCTCGCCCGGCATCGCCTGGGATGCTTCGGGCAAGAGCTTCCTCTATACGCAGGTCGATGACGAACACCGCCCGCTCAAGGTTTTCCGCCACGTCGTCGGCACCGCTCACGCGGACGACAAGCTCGTCTATGAGGAAAAGGACGAAGGCTTTTTCGTCGGCGTCGGCAAGGTGCAGAGCGGCAAGTGGCTGGTCATTTCAAGCCATGACCACCAGACCAGCGAATGCTGGCTGATCCCGGCCGATGCGCCGGAGACGCCGCCCATGCTGGTCGCCCCGCGCGAGGATGGCGTCGAATACGATCTCGAGCATGATGCCACGCGCAACCGCTTCCTCATTCTTACCAATGCGGATGACGCGGAAGATTTCAAGATCGCGGAGGCGCCGGAAGGCGCGCCGGGGCGCGCGAACTGGCGCGATGTCATTCCGCATCGGCCAGGCACGCTGATCCTCAATCACGTCGCCTTCCGCGACCATCACATCCGGCTCGAACGGCAGGGCGGCTTGCCGCGCATCGTCGTGCGGCGGCTTGCCGATGGCGCGGAACACGAGATCGCTTTCGCCGAAGAGGCCTATGACCTCAACATGGGTGCGGGCTACGAGTATGAAACGGCGCGGATGCGTTTCTCCTACAGCTCGATGACGACACCGGCGGAGGTTTACGATTACGGCCTCGAAACGCGCGACCGCGTGTTGCGCAAGCGGCAGGAAGTGCCCTCCGGCCACAAGCCGGCGGATTATGTGACGCGGCGCATCTTCGCCACGGCGGCGGATGGAGAGCAGGTGCCGGTATCGCTCGTCCACCACAAGGGGCTTGCGATGGATGGCAGCGCGCCCTGCCTCCTTTATGGCTATGGCTCCTATGGCATCAGTATTCCCGCTTCCTTCTCCACGACCTGCCTCTCGCTCGCCGATCGCGGCTTCGTCTATGCCATCGCGCATATTCGCGGCGGCAAGGAAAAGGGCTACCGCTGGTACACGGATGGAAAGCGCCTCAAGAAGCGCAACACCTTTACCGACTTCATTGCCGCCGGCGAACATCTCGCAAGGCAAGGCTTCACCTCGCGCGGCAATATCGTCGCGCAGGGCGGCAGCGCGGGCGGGATGCTGATGGGCGCCGCCGCCAACATGGCGCCCGACCTCTTCAAGGGCATCATTGCGGAAGTGCCGTTTGTGGATGTGCTGGCGACGATCCTAGATGCCTCGCTCCCGCTCACGCCGCCGGAATGGAACGAATGGGGCAACCCGATCGAGAGCAAGGAAGCCTATGAATACATGGCCTCCTATTCGCCTTACGACAATGTGCGGCCGCAAGCCTATCCGCATATCTTCGCGCTGGGCGGCCTCACCGATCCGCGCGTGACCTATTGGGAGCCCGCGAAATGGGTGGCGAAGCTTCGCGAAGCCCGCACGAATGACGGCATCACGATGCTCCATATCAACATGGATGCCGGGCATGGCGGCGCTTCCGGCCGCTTCGAGCGGCTGAAGGAAGTCGCCCGCGTCTATGCCTTTGCGCTCGCCGTCACGGAAAAAGCCTGACGCCTGTTGCACTCCGCGCGCCAAGCCGCTCTCATATGTGAAAATCTCACAGGCAGAGGGCAAGGCGTTGAGCGAGTGGATCTGGTGTTATTCGGACCGGCTGAGCGCACGGCCCGGCGAGAGCGTCGTCCTTCACATTTCGGCCACGGGCGGCACATGCGATATCGAGATCGCAAGGCTCGGCGCGAAGCGCGAGGTGGTGTTCAGCGAAAGCGGCATCAAGGCCGGACGGCATGATGTGCCCTCGAATGCGCATGTTCATGGGTGCGGTTGGCCCGAGACGCATCGCATCGCCACCGGCGAGTGGAAGAGCGGTTATTACGAAATCCTGCTCAAGGCCGCCGATGGCGCGGTGGCCCGCCACATGCTCTGCGTGAAGGCGGCGAGGCCTGCTGCGAAGGCCGTTCTCGTTCTCTCCACCAATACCTATCACGCCTATAATTCATGGGGCGGCGCCAACACCTATGCCTGGGTGGGTGGGCCCCACCCTGCCCCCGTGCCCGCCGATCCGGCGGCGCATGTGGTTGCGGCACGGCTTTCGCTCGAGCGGCCCTTCTCGGCGGGGCTGATGCAGCCCGTATCGCCACGCCACCGGATCGTGAACGAGAAGCGGCGCGGCTTTCGCGAACGGGCGCAGGCAGGCGAAGTCGCCCATGAAGCGAAGGCCGGGGGCAATGGCTGGGACTGCCCGGCCGGCTTCACCGACAAATGGGAACATGCCTTCGTCCACTGGGCGGAGGAGAACGGTATCGAGCTCGACTACCTCACCGACTATGACCTCGAAGCGGAGCGCAACGCGCTTGACGGCTACAAAGCGGCGCTTTTCGTCGGCCATAGCGAATACTGGACGCGGGGCGAGCGCGAAGAGGCGGAGCGCTTCGTCGATGCAGGGGGCAAGGCGATCATACTCTCGGGCAATACCTGCTACTGGCAGTGCCGCTTCCAGGACGAGGGCAAGACCTTCGTCGCCTATAAGGGCCGGGCGGAGCAGGAAGACCCCTATATGGCAGATCCCGCAAAGCGGCATCTCACCTCCGGCCTCTGGTCCGCGCCCTGGACAGGCGCGCCGGAAGCGCAACTCACCGGCCTCTCCTTTCTCTTCGGCGGCTATCACCGCTTCGGGCTCTGCACCGCGCGCGGCATCGGCGGCTATACGGTGTGGCGCGAGGACCATTGGGCGCTGAAGGATGCGGACCTCTATTGGGGCGATGTCTTCGGCGACGAATGTCGCCTTGTCGGCTACGAGAATGACGGCTGCCCGATGACCTATGGCGAGGACGGGCTGCCCCGCGCCGTGCCGCGGCTCGGTGTGCCGGAGAATCTCGAAATCATCGCGACAGCGCCCGCCACGCTCAGCGAACCGGACTCGCCTTATGGCGGCGTGGTGCCGCCCGAAGCCTGGGGGCCGCTCACGCGCGCCTTTGCGAGCTTCGACTCGCCCGCGAACCGTGCGCGGATGATGCGCGGCCATGCGGTGATGGCGAGCTTCAGCCGCGGCAAGGGCGAGGTCTTCAATTCCGGCACGACGGAATGGGCCTATGGGCTTCAGGCGCGCAATCCCTTCGTGGAGCAGATCACGAAAAATGTGTTCGCGCGCTTTCTCGGTTGAGCGGATATAGTGGCGCTACCCGGCGTCCGCCGGGCCGTCGCCGGGAGCCTTCGCATGAAATCCCTCTGGCCGGTCTTGCTTCTCGCCGCCGCGCTTTTCGCGGCGCCCGCCGCTGCGGATGAGCGGCCACTGGCCGCCGCGGCGTCGGACCTCCAGTTCGCACTGACCGATGTTGCCGCCGCCTTCACGCAAGCAACCGGGCGGGAAGTGCGACTCTCCTTCGGCTCATCAGGAAATTTCTTCCGTCAGATCAAACAGGGTGCGCCGTTCGAACTGTTCTTCTCGGCGGATGAGGATTTCGTTTTCGATCTTGCGAAGGACGGCTTCACCGAAGACGACGGCGTGCTTTATGCCTTGGGGCGCATTGCGCTTCTGCTGCCGCATGGCTCGCCGCTGAAGGCGGACCCTTCGCTCGGCGATCTTCGCGAGGCACTCGATGACGGGCGGCTCAAGCGCTTTGCCATCGCAAACCCGGAACATGCGCCATATGGCATGCGCGCCGAAGAGGCGCTGCGCGAGGCGGGGTTGTGGGAAGCGATCGAGAGCAGGCTGGTGCTTGGCGAAAACGTGTCGCAGGCAGCACAATTCGCAATGTCGGGCAATGCACAAGGCGGGATCGTCGCATACTCGCTGGCGCTGGCGCCGGAGCTTGCTGCGAAGGCCGACCATGTCCTCATTCCCGATCACACGCATCAGCCGCTCCGCCAGCGCGCCGTGGCGATGAAGGGCGCGGGCGCAACGGCGCAAGCCTTCCTGACATTCGCGCAGAGCGATGAGGCGCGCGCCATCATGCGGCGCTATGGCTTCGTGCTGCCGGGCGAGGAGATGTAGACGGTGGACTGGGGGGCGTTCACTCTCAGCCTGCGGCTTGGCGCGCTCACGGTGCTGCTGCTGATCCCGCTGGCGATCCTTGCAGGCCGCGCGCTCGCCGTGTCGCGCTTCCGGGGGAAGCCCGCCATCGAGGCGCTGGTGATGCTGCCGCTGGTGCTGCCGCCTACCGTGCTCGGATTCTATCTTCTGTCGGGCTTCGGCACTGGGAGCCTTGCCGGACGGGCCTTCGAATCTGTATTCGGCACATCGCTCGTTTTCACCTTCGAGGGACTGCTCATCGCCTCGCTCATCGTCAATATCCCCTTCGCCATGCAACCGATCCAGCGTGCCTTCGAGGCGGTGGGACCGGATCTGCGCGAAGCATCGGCGAGTTGCGGCAATGGCTGGTGGAGGAGCCTCTGGCGCATTGAGCTACCTCTAGCATGGCCGGGCATTCTTACCGGCATGGCGCTTACCTTTGCACATACACTTGGCGAATTCGGCGTGGTGTTGATGGTGGGCGGCTCCATTCCCGGCGAGACGCGCACCATTTCCATCGCGATCTATGACCGGGTGCAGGCATTCGACGAAGCGGCGGCCGGCGAGATGGCCGCCGTGCTGCTCATCATCTCGCTCGCGACCATCGCGCTCACCTTCTTCCTCACGCAGCGCATCGGGCGGCGGCATGGATAAGGGCTTGTCCGTTCGCGTGGCGCAGGCGGCGCCCTTCCCGCTCGAAGCGGCCTTCAATGTGGCGCCCGGCGAAGTCCTGGCGCTGGTCGGCCCGTCGGGCAGCGGCAAGACGACTGTGCTCAGAAGCATCGCCGGCTTCCACAAGCCGCAGGACGGCCTTGTGATATGCAATGGCGTCACGTGGCTCGACAGCGCCGCGCATGTTTCGCTGGCGCCGCGCGAGCGGCGGGCGGGCTTCGTATTCCAGTCCTATGCGCTTTTCCCGCATATGACGGCGCTCGAGAATGTGATGGAAGCGCTGGGCGACAGGCCGCGTGGCGAACGGGAAGGCGCGGCGCGTGCGCTTCTTGCCCGCGTCCATCTCGATACGCATGGCGAGCGCCGCCCGGCCGAACTATCGGGCGGCGAGCAGCAGCGCGTCGCCGTGGCGCGGGCGCTGGCGCGGCGGCCTGATGTGCTGCTGATGGATGAGCCCTTTTCCGCCGTCGACCGGATGACGCGGCGCAAGCTCCGGCAGGAACTGGAAGAGCTGCGCCGCGAACTGCCGATGCCGATCATCCTCGTCACGCATGATCTCGACGATGTACGCCGCCTCGCGGACCGGCTCTGCGTGATGCACAAGGGCCGCATCCTGCAGAGCGGGAAGACCGCGGATGTTCTCGCCCATCCGGCGGATCAGACGATCGCCGAACTTCTCGATATCGAATAGAACGGGCCGCGCCTCCCCCCGGAAACGCGGCCCGCATGACGCTCGCCCCCGTAGGAGGCCTGACGCTTGTCAGCTAGCCCCGGCGCAGACCGACGACTTGCGCAGCGCGTCGAGCCGCGGCATTGCCGCGTCGTTCTCGATCACGCGGCGGACAAGGGCGAGGCCCTTTTCCGTCGGGGCGGTGACGGCTTCATACCCCTCCGGCACATCCGCCGGCATGGCACCAGGAGCCGCAACAACGATCCTGATCGTCTCGCCCTCCGCGAGGCCGCCATCCTGGCGGTTGTTGCGCACGAAATAATTGTCGGTGATTGCGGAATAGAGGGCGAGCGACGTATAGGGATCGCTTGCCGGCACCTCGATCGTCACCGGACCTTCCGAAAGGTCGAGAACGCAGATCGAATAGGCGAGATCGGGGCTTGGGCGAACGACGGCGCGGAATTCATGCGTCGTGCGGGGCGTGTGCATGAAGGCGTTGACAGCGCCCTCACCGCCGATCCGCTTCATCGCAACCGACATGATGACACGCGGGACAGCCCAGACGATCGCGACATGCAGGACGATTGCCGCGCCCAACGCGACGGCGATCCACTGGATGAGACGGCGGTTCATTTGCAGCCCTCCTTCACGATGACGGGAAGCACGGCTGCCGAGGGATCGGCATAGATCGAGGCTTCGGGATTATAGAAGCGCGCCGTCATGTCGAAGCTTTCGCCGCGCTTCACGGGCAGCCAGTTCTTCTCCTGCGGATCGGCGGAAACGCGGATGACGAAGCTGCCATCCGGCTCGCGCTCCGTGGTCGTCTGGGAGAAGGAGTAGACGCGCTGCTCGTTCTCGATCAGGAAGCTTGCGGCGTCGTAGGCCGTGATGCTCCACCAATGGGCGGCAAGGTCGCCGCCCTCGATGCGATAGGTGCAATCGCCCGAAAGCGCACCGCCCTCGCTGTCGGTGGCGGCGGTGTAATACATGGTTTCGCGCCGGTCGAGTGCGAGAAGCCCGAACATCGCCACCCGCGCGCGGGTATACATGTCGGCATCGACGCTGCCGAAAACGGCGGAGGTGTACCAGGGGCCGGAGCGATATTCGCCCTGAAGCGCGGTCATCGCCCAGGCGAGCGAGACGGCCGCAAGCGCGGCACCCGCGACAAGGGCGGATGCCCAGTAGAGATATCTGTTCATTCTTCCTTTTCTCCCGTTGCGTGACGCGCGGGCTTCCACAGGCGCGCAACCTAGCTCCGATGTGGGCTGGGTCATGTGCGGAAAATTTGGAAATTCCGTGGTGCGGAATTATAATACGCGCCCCACCCGACCGGAGGCCGCCCATGCCGAAGCCCGCGGAGAAAACCGATGGCGTTCAGCCGGTTCTCAGAAGCCTGGCGCTGCTCGAAGCCCTGAACAATGGAACGCCGGCTACGCTTGCCGAGCTTCACGAGGCGACGGGCCTGCCGAAGCCGACCATCGTGCGCCTGCTCGACACGCTGATCGGAGCGGGCTATGTGCGCCGCATTTCGCGGTTGGCCGGCTATGAACTCACCGAACGCGTGCTGCGGCTTTCGAGCGGCTTCCGTCATACCGATCTCGTGGTGGAGGCGGCGCGACCGTTCCTGTCGGCCCTCACCGCCGCCTATAAATGGCCGGTGGCGCTCGCCACTCTCGACCGGGACGCGATGCTGGTGCGGATATCGACACGGCAGGAAAGCCCGTTCAGCACCGATCCCAACTGGCTCAACAAGCGGCCGGTGATGATGCTCTCCGCCCTCGGCCGCGTCTATCTCGCCTTCTGCCCGGACGAAGAACGGGAGCTTCTTCTCGCGCTGCTCCGATCATCCAAGGCCACGGTCAATGCCACGGCGCGCGACACGAAATATGTGTCGGCGATGATCGCCGATATCCGCCGCCGGGGCTATGCGACGTCGGCGCCGGTGCGCGGCGATCCTGCCACGGGCCTCGCGGTTCCTGTGATGGATGGCGAGAGGGTGGTCGCCGCCATTACCATGCGCTATCTCGGCGTGACGATGAACGAAGCACAGGCGGCCGAGCGCTATCTCGCGCCGATGCAGCGCGCGGCACAGGGCATCGCGACGGCGCACCGGCAACTCGTCAGCGCCGCGTAATCGTGACGCCGACCTTGCCCGAACCGACCGCGTGAACGAAGAGGCGCTGGTTTTCGTCGTCGCGCCGCGCCTCGCCGCCTTCGACTTCCACATCATACCCGTCGGGATACTGGATCGCGGGCACGAAGATTTCCGTTTCGCCCTCGCCCGACACTTCATAAACGAAGCGGAAGGCGCCGGTTTCGCGCTTGAACTTCATCTTGAGAGGCCGGCCTGCAATGACACGTGCATAGGGACGCACGAAGCCCTTGAGCGCGCGGCCGCCGCTATTGATGTCGGAAGGATCTTCGCGCTGGTCTATGCTGTAGATCGAGAGGTCTTCCTGGTTCCAGCCGTCGCCCACTGCCTGGTCGTTCCGGTTCGAGGCCGTGTAGTTCCACTGCGTCGAATTCATCAGGAGCTGGTCGAGTGCGTTGTACATGAGGTCGAGCGCGATGATGTGCTTCTCCCAAGGGCCGTCCGTCCGGTCGCCCTTGTTCCACGCCTTGTAGGCGGCGGCATCGTCGAGATCGTAGGGAATGCCGAATTCGCCGAGCAGGGTCGGTGCGCCGGTGCCGAGATTGAGACCATGCGAGGCATTCTTCAGATGGCCGAGCTGGCGGACATAAGAGGCTTCGATCGCCTCTGCGCCTTCGGTCGTGCGGCCGGTATAGGGATTGATCTTCACCGGGAAGTCGAAGCGCTTCGTGGAGAGCGTCACGATGTCGTACCAGTGGCTGGCATTCACGGTGCGCACGGGCGTGTCCTGGGGGAAACCGCGGCCGAGGCCGGCGCCCGGATCGAGCTCGGCGAAAAGCAGCCAGTCATTGTTGATGGCGCGCATGCGCTCCGCAACGCGGGCGAAGAACGGCCCCATGAAATCATGTTCCATGTCGTAGCGGTCGCCACCCTTGCGGCGCAGGAAGAATTCCTCGTTGAGCGCCTCGATCCGACCGCCCTCGATGCGGTAGACGCCTGCGCGTTCGAAGGGGCATGTGCGGCCATCACGCCAGATCGATACCCCATCGCCGTTCACCAGAACGTCGCGCTTCTTCACCACGGCGCGCTGTTCCCAGTCGATGCCCATTTCGGGTATCTCGCGGGCGAGGCCGCGCGCGGCGGCGAAACCGTCAAGCGGCGACCAGGCAAGGCCCGGCCGCGCGGGCAGCGGGTTTTTCTCGCTCGGGCCGAGATGCCGGTAGCTCAGATATTGTCCGACATAGCCGGAGCCCGGCTCGTTCAGCGAATCGAAACCGATGACGTTGGGCAGGTCCTTCACGCGCTTTGCGACCGCTTCCATCGCACCGAGATAGTGCTCCTGCAGGAAGTCCTGCGCCGGGCGCCCCTCAACGAGGAAGTCGGGGCAGAAGGTATTTCCGGCGAAGAAGAGCGTCCACATGATCGCGTTCGCCGGGTACTTGTAGTTCTGCGACCATGTCATGGTCGGGTAGTTCTCTTCCTGCCTTCCGCCGCGCGCAAAGTCATATTTGTATTGCATGACGTGGGCCGTGCCCGAGGCGCGGAACTTCGCGAAGTCGAGACCCACCGCATCGAAGAGCCAGCCCGGCGCGCCGTCGCCGCCCGTCATGCGGCTCCAGACATCCTGATGGAAGTCGACAAAGACATACATGCCGTAGTCGTCGGCCATTCGGCACAGCGCGGCGAAGTAATCGAGATAGGCTTCGTCGTAGCGATAGGGCCCTTCATGCTCCACCGCTTCCCATGTCGTCAGCAGGCGAAGGCAGTTGAAGCCCCAGGCTTTCAACCGCGAGAAATGTTCATCCGCTTCGGCGAGCGGAAAGGGCCGGCCGACGAAGGACACCGTGCGGTGGTTGGAAAAATCGGTCGGGATGTTGGTGTGCCCATTCGGCGCGAAGGGTACCTTGCAGTCGCCGCCCAGATTGACGCCGCGCAGGATGCGCCGCCGCCCCTCCGTATCGCGAAACCACTCTCCGTCGATCTCGAGCCTCGGCAGCGCCATCGCATCCTCCCCTTCTCTCTTGTTGGAACCGAGGATAGCGGGCACCATCGGCGCACACAAATTGGGGGATCATCATGACGGCATTGCCGCCGCTGCCTGCGCAGCCCGAGGGCACGCCCTGGCCGACCAGGGACTGGCCGAAGGGCGCGCTGCCAGAGACCATGGACAAGGCGCGCTTCCAGAGGCTGATGGACCATGCCTTCGCCGCCACGCCGCCCGCCGATCTCGGCGAGACATTCGGCACGGTCGTCATCAAGGGCGGCAGGCTGATCCATGAACAATATGGACCGAACCACGGACCGGATGCGACCTGCCCGTCATGGTCGAAGGCGAAAAGCATCACCCACGCGCTTGTCGGCATGCTGGTGAAGGACGGCAAGATCGACATTCATGCGCCGGCGGACGTGCCGGAATGGCAGCAGCCTGACGATCCGCGCCGTGCGATCACGCTCGATCAGTTGTTGCGCATGTCGAGTGGGCTCGCCTTCCGGGAAGACTATGTGCCGGAGCATCCTTCCGATGTGATCGAGATGCTGTGGGGCGCGGGCAAAGAGGATGTGGCGCATTTCGCCGCCTCTTTCGCGCTCGAGCATGAGCCGGGAAGCTTCTGGTCCTATGCGAGCGGTACGACGAACATCGTCAGCCGCTGTGCCGCGCGCGCGGCAAGTGCCTTCGGACCGGATTTCGAAGCCTTCATGCGGGAGCGGCTGTTCCGCCCGCTCGGCATGACATCGCCGATCCCGAAATTCGACAAGGCGGGCACATTCATCGGCTCGTCCTTCTGCTATTGCACACCGCGCGACTTTGCGCGCTTCGGCCTTCTTTATCTGCGCGACGGCGTGTGGGAGGGAAAGCGGCTTCTGCCCGAGGGATGGGTCGACTACGCCCGTACACCGACATGGCAACAGGCAGGCGCCGAGTCGCCTTATGGTGCGCATTGGTGGCTCGGGCTTGCCGGGGACGGCAGCTTTTCGGCGAATGGCTATGAAGGGCAATATACGGCCGTCATTCCCGACCTCGACATGGTGATCGTCAGGAACGGCAAGACCTCGCTCGAGATGAAGGAAAATCCGAAGAAGTGGATTGCCGACATCGCCGACTGCTTCAGGACGGCCTGAAGCGCAGGCTCCAGAGGCAGAGCGCGGCGGTGATCGCGCCGGGGACAATCACGCCGAACCAGTCGAGCGCCGTGCCGCCGGGGCGGGCGGCGCAGCCGCCTGCGATATCCAAAAGGTGGCCGATGCCATGGCCCGCCATGAATATCGCGGCAACGAGAAGCGCCCCGAAGCCGGCCGCCGGGCGGAAGGCGGCAAGCGCGAGGCCCGCGGCCGAGGCGAGATAGGCCGTTCCGACATCGCGGATGAAATGCGGATTGGCGGCGCCCGTCAGCGCGAGCTCCGGCATCGAGGCGAACCAGCCCAGCGGGTCGAGCGCCATGCGCGCGCCATTTGCGGCGGCAAAAGCGGCAAGCAAGGCACAGAGAAGGCGGAAAAGGCGCTGTTCCATGCGTCGAAGCTAGGCGGCACATGGACCCGAGGGACAGGGCCGGCGCGTGAATTTCGGGGGAGCCAATTCACCCGGCTTATGGTGTAAGCTCGGGCAAACGGCCCGAAGCGGCAGGACAGAGGGGAGACGGCAATGAACATCATGGCACGCATGACGAAACCGGAAGATGTGGGCCTCGATGCGGCGCGTCTTGC
This sequence comes from Parvibaculum sp., assembly GCA_019635955.1. Taxonomy (GTDB): domain Bacteria; phylum Pseudomonadota; class Alphaproteobacteria; order Parvibaculales; family Parvibaculaceae; genus Parvibaculum. The sequence goes on along the minus strand of JAHBYL010000047.1, from coordinate 7,608 downwards.
CTATATCCCCGACTATTTCTCGTCCTATGTGGACGCGGGAAAGATCGCCGGCTTTCAGACGCTCGTCGCGCGGCATGGCGAGATCGCCCATTTCGAAGTGCGCGGCAATCGCGACCGCGAGCGCGGGTTGCCGATGGAGCGCGACACGATCTTCCGCATCTATTCGATGACGAAGCCGATCACCAGCCTGGCGCTGATGATGCTCTACGAGGAAGGCCACTTCCAGCTGAACCATCCAGTCTCGCGCTACATTCCCTCCTTCAGGAAGCTCCGCGTCTGGGCGGGCGGCACGGCGGAGAAGTACGAGACGGTGGAATGCGAGCGGGAGATGACGATCCGCGATCTTCTCACGCATACATCCGGCCTCACCTATGGCTTCATGCAGGAGCATCCGGTCGACGCGCTCTACCGCAAGGCCGGTATCGAGGGCGCGAACACGGTGAAGCTCACGCTGAAGGAAACGGTGGAAGCAATCGCCGAGTTGCCGCTTCTCTTCTCGCCCGGCCAATACTGGAACTATTCCGTCTCAACCGATGTCTGCGGCTATCTCGTGGAAGTGTTGTCGGGCCGCCCGCTCGACGAATTTTTCCAGGCGCGCATCTTTGCGCCGCTTGGCATGGTGGATACGGGCTTTTTCGTGCCGAAGGAAAAGCTCGGCCGCTTCGCCACCAATTATTTCCGCAATCCGGTGACGAAGAAATCCGGCATCATGGATATGGGTGACGAGACGAGCGCCTATGCGCAGCCGCCGCGTTTCCTGTCCGGGGGCGGGGGCCTCACCTCGACCATGACGGATTATTACCGCTTCTGCCAGATGCTGCTCAACGGCGGCGAGCTCGACGGCGTGCGCATTTGCTCGCCCAAGACCATCGAGTTCATGACCATGAACCATCTGCCCGGCGGGCAGACCATGAAGAAAATGTCGCGCTCGGCCTTCAGCGAGCTCGCGGCGGAAGGCGCCGGCTTCGGTCTCGGCTTTCAGGTGACCATCGATCCGGCTGAGGCGCAGCATGTCGGCTCGCCCGGCAATTTTTCCTGGGGCGGCGCGGCCTCCACTTATTTCTGGATCGACCCGGAGGAAGACCTGGTCGCCATTTTCATGACGCAGCTCTATCCCTCCTCCACCTATCCGTTCCGGCCGCAATATCAGCAGCTCGTCTACGGCGCGATCAGCGAATAGAGCGAACCTTATGAAATGGAACGATTGATCGCCTTGACCACCTTATAGAACTCCTCGCAGTGCTCGCTACCAGGCTTTGAAATTTCCAGAAACTTTGAAGCTAGATGCTTTTTTATGAGGTTTTTAGCTGCGTCTTTTTCTTCTTTCTTATCGCTTCGAAGCTGATCAACGAGTTCTGGATGTTCATTATAAACGATCTGTCGAATCTCTGCCGGAATCAGCCCTTCAATATCTCTTTTTCCCGGTGCATCGATTCCAATCGGCAGAAAGTCTTTCCGATGCTCAAGCCCTATAGCGGATAGAGATTTTGAAACATCCTTCTCAGCATCCAGATCAAATGTGATAAACGTCTTCGCGTACCGTCCCTTTATAAAGCGTAATAGCATTGTGTTCTGGAGTTGGGATTTCCCTCCATACGCGAAAATTTCGCTGCAGCCCACTAGACGTTTGTCGCCGTGAGCTGGGTCCTGCAACCACTCGAAGATCTTTTTGTCACTCTCACCCTCAACCATCAAAATGCTTTGCGCGCGTTTGAAAAAGAGATCGTGCCACGGGCGCAATTCCTCGGAGCTAATTCCCAGAGCTATTCCGAATGGCTCCATCCAGTTTTCGTGGGTGGTATCGACACGATGTGTTTCACGCAATTGTCCTCGTTCAGTCTTTCGTTCTAGAAGAACATTTGCTGAGGGATTAGACTGACTTAGAAAATATGGATTGTGCGTGGTGACTATGACCTGAACTTTAAATTCCTCCGCCAAATCTTGAACTACGCGACCAAACTCCGCTTGAGCGGAGGGGTGGAGGAAACTTTCGGGTTCTTCAATTATTATTATCGGCGTGACCTTCGCCGCTGAAGTAGGAGCTTCGCTTATCTGGCGGGCCCGAAACAGCGTCATCAAGATATGTGTTCTGTTTCTAGTCCCACTGCCCCAATCATTTATCTCCGCATCCACTTTTCCATCGCTAAGTCGAAGGCTGAAAGGCAAGTAGTCAAAATCGTAACTCGGGATAGATAGCCCAGCTTTGTATTTTCCTTCCAACCTTCCTAACAAGTCTGTGAGATGTTTCTGCTGCCCCTTGGCAATATTTTTCAGCTTGCTGTTTATTGTTTTTGTCGCTTGGTCGATTTCTTGCGAATAAGTGGCGGAAATCTCACTGAACAATCCGCCAAAACGACCAAGGCCAAAACGAAAGCTCGGACTTGTTGAGTTGTAAAAAAGAATAGTAGAGGAAGTTTGTATTCGTTTCAGGACCTCTTGGGCTTTAATTCCTTCCACTTCAACGTCTGAAACTCTCGCTACAATTTGCGGGACCGTAGCATCGCCGCCGTATGCATATTCTAGGCCCACGATAATTTCGCGTTCCGGATTTGAGATTGATAGATAGGTCGTAAGAAACTCGAATAAACCTTCGTCCGAAATGGAGTTCACCGACAACTCGACATTTAGACGAATTACGCGATCTTTTAGGTCGGCGTCCTTCCACTTCGGATAGTCATCTTTGACGTTAAATTCTGACTCCGTCCGAATTTCATAAGGTTCTTCATTTTTCATAAGGCCTTGGAGAACCCTTACAATGTTGGTCTTGCCTGCGTCATTCTTCCCACATATGGCGGTGTAGAACCCGGGAAACTCGAGCGACATGCACTCAAGTGACCTAAAGTTGTCCACTTTCATTGACCTAATTCGCATCGCAGCCCCCCGCCCCGCTTATAGTTTGTCCACACCCTATCTATTCCCATAACTTTGGGCTCTTTCCAAGACTGAACTTTTCGGAACCTCATCATGCCGCTCTGGATCGCGCTTACCGTCGCGGCTGCCTTTCTGCAGAACTTGCGATCCGCGCTGCAGAAGCGCCTGACGGGGGACATGTCGGCGACGGGTGCCACCTATGTGCGCTTTCTCTATGGAGCCCCAGTAGCGGCACTTTATCTCGCCATCGTCATGGGTGTGACGGGCGCGGCCATGCCGCAGGCGCATGGAGTATTTTTCCTCTACGCGGCGGCAGGCGGGCTTGCGCAGATCTGGGGCACGGTGCTCCTCGTCGCGCTTTTCGCCTATCGCAACTTTGCGGTCGGCACGACCTATTCCAAGACCGAGACGATCCAGACAGCGCTTTTCGGCATCATCGTGCTGGGGGATCATCTGAGCCCTGGCGCGTTCCTCGCCATTCTTGTCAGCCTTGCCGGCGTCATCGCCATTTCCATGGCGCAATCGCATCTCACGCTCACGAGTTTCTGGCGCGCGCTTGGCGAGAAGCCGACGCTGATGGGCATCGGCTCCGGCGCCTGCTATGGCATTGCCGCCGTCTGCTACCGCGCCGCCTCGCTCTCGCTCGACCATCCGGACTTCCTCGTCTCGGCGGGCTACACGCTCGTTGCCGTGCTCACGATCCAGACGGCGGCGATGACCGCCTGGCTGGCGGCACGGCAAAGGGGCGAGCTTCTTGTGGCGCTGCGCACATGGCGCGTCAGTTCGCTGGTCGGGCTCGCGGGTGCGCTTGCATCGATCGGCTGGTTCACGGCGATGACGATCCAGAACGCGGCCTATGTGCGCGCAGTGGGGCAAATCGAACTCGTCTTCGCCTTTCTCTCTTCGCGCTTCATGTTCAAGGAAAAGACGAGCGCGCTCGAACTGGCGGGGATCACCCTCGTCACGGGCGGCATCGTGATGCTGATTTTCTGGCGATAGCGCCCGGAGCAAGACCCGCTACCCCGGGGCGCGGTGGAACACCGGCCCCGGGGGCTGGCGGATAGCGGAGTAATGGGCTGCCGCGGCGTGGGGGGGCAAGGGGTCGCCGGCAACTCTTCCGCGTCCGCCGCGCGGCCATGCTCGGGCAGCATGGCTGCGGGTGGATGCCGCACATCCGACCGGAAGCGGAACGAAATCGTTTCGCCTGACGACGCGAAATGCACGGCTTACTTCAGTCTGGAACAGCTATCGGCGATTGACCGGCGGGGTCTGGGGGCTTCGGTGTCCGGCCAACTACCGATGCCTTCAAGGATAGAGCAGGCTCCGCCCCGCTCAAAGAAGATTCGTCCGTAGACGCATGATTCTATTCTGACACTGCCGTTTTTGTGTCAGCGCGGCACACAGGGCAGCGGAACTGCCATTTAATGAGGCACATCACCCGCCACAGTCGTGCGGTGCATCACACGAAGATGTCCGTCGTAGCCGCCATCGGCAAAATGGAGAGTGCACCTGTTGTCCCACATGGTCAGCATGTTCTCGCGCCATTTGTGACGGTAGATGAACTTGTCCTGCGTCATGTGCGAGTAGAGAAAGCCAAGGATGGCAGCGGATTCCGCATGCGTCATGCCTTCTATGCCGACCGTGTAGACGGGGCTGACGAAAAGCGCCTTGCGGCCCGTGACGGGATGCGTGCGCACCAGCGGGTGCGGCCAGGTCTTTTCCGCTTCCTTACTTACAAGAATCTTCATAGTGCGCTTTTCGGTTTCCTGCGCGAAGACACCGTTGGTGCCGTAGGGCAAGGCCGCGGAGTGAACGGCGGTGAGCCCGTCCAGCACCTTCTTCATTTCATCCGACAGCGCGTCATAAGCGCGGGTGCAATCGGCATAGAGCGTGTCGCCGCCGACGGGCGGGACAACTTTCGAGTGAAGCAGCGTCGCGGCGGGCGGCTCTTCCTGAAAGCTCCAGTCGGAATGCCAGCCGGCGCCGAAATTGCGCGCCTTCTCATCCGGCTCCCGGCGCAGTTCCAGAATATGCGGGCGGCCTTCCATCGGCGCGATGAAGGGATCGTGGCCGAAGGGGCCGATCTGGAGCGTGAAGGCTTCGAGTTCGTCATGCGTCAACGGCTGATCGGGAAACCAGACGACGGCATGGTCCGCCCATGCCTGTTTCACCTCGGCCAGCGTTTCGGGCGGTAGGGGCCGCGAGATATCGAGGCCGGTGATCTCGGCGCCGAAGCCGCTTTCGTTTGGCCGCACATGGATCGATGTCTTTCGCGCCTGAGCCTGCGACATGGCACTCCCTCCCCTTCCTGCATTTCCCTGAGGTGAGAGTGCCATATCTCCGCGCCGGGCAGAACCGGCTTACTGAAGCGGGCCACCCGCGATCGTGATGCGGTGCATCAGGCGCTTCTCGCCGTGATAGTCGTTCACCGCGAAATGCCAGGTGGCGCGGTTGTCCCAGAAGGCGACCGAGCCGGGTTTCCACTCGAAGCGGCAGGTGAATTCGGGCCGCGAGGCATGGGCATAGAGATAGTCGAGCAGCGGCTTGCTGTCGAAAATGTTCCAGCCCTCGAAATGCGTGGTGAAGGCGGGGTTCACGTAAAGCGCCTTCCGCCCGCTCAGCGGGTGCGTGATGACGACGGGATGCGTCGCCTGGCCGACAAGGCTTTCGCCCTTGAAGCCGCCCGCCTGATCGGTCGATTTGTAGGCGCCCGCGGCGCCGAAGACATGTGCATTGGAGTGGACCGCGCGCAGTCCTTCGAGCGTCTTCTTGAGGCCGGGCGAGAGCGCTTCATAGGCCTTGTACATATCGGCAAAGAGCGTGTCGCCGCCGGCATCCGGGAGTTCGCGCGCGACAAGGATCGAGCCCATGGCCGGTTCCCGATCGTAGGAATGGTCCGTGTGCCAGCCGCCGCCGACATTGACGAGCTGATCCTTCTCCTTGCGCACTTCGGCGATCTCGGGATAGCCGCCATTCGCGGGGAAGAACTTGTTGATATCGATTTCGCCCCAGCGGCGTGCGAAGGCGATGTGGTCTTCCGGCGTCAGTTTCTGGTCGCGGAAGAAGATCACGCCATAGTCGCGATAGGCGGCGCGGATCGCCTCCATGTCGCTGTTCGACGGGCTGGCGAGATCGACACCGAGCACTTCCGCGCCGCAGCCGGGCGTGAGCTTTCTGACGATAACGGATTCGAGACCCATGATTTTCCTCCCGCGGGTTTTCCTGCCCTTGAGGATAGGGGCACCAAGGGACTAGATTGTTACTTCGGTAACAATTGAGAAAATTCATGGCCATCCGCCCCGTCCACGACCGCCTCGCCGAGACGCTTGCCCGCAATGGCTGGTTTGCGAAGCGACCGGCCGCGCTCAAGGCCCGGCTGATCGCACTGGCGCAGGTTTCGACCGCCGATGCGGGCAACTGGATTTACGACACCGGCGACGAGGCGGAGGGGCTTTACGGCGTGCTCACCGGCTCCGTGACCAGCCATGTGGTGCTCGACAATGGCGAAAGCGTGCCGATCAGCATTTCGGGGCCCGGCACGATTTTCGGCTATGCGGCTCAAGTGCTGGGCGGGCGGCGCGTGACCACCGTGATCGCCCGCGAACGCTCCGAGATCATCTTCGTGCCGCAACATGCGATTTCCGCGATGGTGCAGGAGATGCCCTCGCTCTGGCTCCATTTCGCGGAGCTTGCGACGGAGCAGCTTGTCTGGGCGGTGCGCGGCTATGCGGAGCTCATCCGCCTTTCGCCACGCGCGCAGATTGCGAGCCGTCTCCACGGCTACAGCTTTCCCTGGGGCGGCGGCGGGGCCACCACCGTGCCGGTCCGGCAGGAGGAACTTGCCGAGCTGATGGGCCTGTCCCGCAAGACGGTGAACCTCGCACTGCGCGACTTCGAGCGGCAGAAGCTCATCGAAAGAGGCTATGGCAGCATCAAGGTTCTCGATCCCGCAGGGCTCCACCGGATCGCGATGGAAAGCGCGCAATGAAAAACCCGCGCCGTTTCCGGCGCGGGTTTTCCAACTCGAATTGCCGTGAGGCTTACTCGGCAGCCTGCGCCACCTAGATGCCCGCCATGCGGTTCAGGCGCGTCTTGATGATGGCTTCGGCTTCCGAAACCATCCGCGTGACGAGTTCCTGGCAGGACGGAATGTCGTGGATCAGGCCCTGCACCATGCCGGCCGACCAGATGCCGTAATCGGGGTCGCCCGCTTCATAGACGACACGCCCACGCGCACCCGAGACGAGATGCGCGATGTCCTCGATCTTCGCGCCGCCCTTCTTCTCGATGGCGACGACTTCCTGGCTCACCGCGTTCTTCGCCACGCGCGCCGTGTTATGCAGCGTACGGAAGATGAGGTCGGTCGAACGCTCGTCATTGGCGACGATCTGTTCCTTCACCTTCTGGTGGATGGCGCTTTCCTTGGTGCACATAAAGCGCGTGCCCATGTTGACGCCTTCGGCGCCGAGCGCGAGCGCGGCAACGAGGCCGCGTGCATCGCCGAAGCCGCCCGAGGCGATCATCGGGATCTTCACCTTGTCGGCGGCGGCCGGAATGAGGATCAGGCCCGGAATGTCGTCCTCGCCCGGATGACCCGCGCACTCAAAGCCGTCGATCGAGATGGCATCAACGCCCATGCGCTCGGCGGAGAGCGCGTGGCGGACGGCGGTGCATTTATGGATGACCTTGATGCCGTGCTTCTTGAAGTCGTCGACATGTTCCTGCGGCTTGTAGCCC
>JAHBYL010000046.1 GCA_019635955.1 Parvibaculum sp. | reverse complement strand
GCTCGGCACCCAGTTCTACATGGACCCGGACCTTGTCGTGCCGGATCACGGGCTCTCGCTGAAGAAGGGCGCCGTCGCGCCCTGGTCGCGCTCCACCTCGCCCTATTACACGCAGACGCTGCAGGCGCTCGCCAAGCAGTACAAATTCTCGATGACCGTTCCCTGGTCGCAGCTGCCGGAAGAAGCGCAGAACGTCATCCTCTACGGCACCGGCGAGGAAGTCGTTACCTTCGCCTATGACGACGGCATGCGCTCCTACAAGACGAAGAAGCCCTTCGAAGGCGTCATCCCGAACCTCGAACGCCGCTGGCGCGAGACCGACAGTTCCTGGGCGCGCGAGGAAATCGAGCGCTATCAGGGCATCACCGATTGCGACGATTGCGGCGGCTACCGTCTGAAGCCCGAGGCGCTGGCGGTGAAGATCGCCCGGCTCCATATCGGCCAGGTCTCGCAGATGTCGATCCGCGAGGCGGACGCCTGGTTCCGCGACCTGAACCAGCATCTCACCGCAAAGCAGAACGAAATTGCCGGCCGCGTGCTCAAGGAGATTCGCGAGCGCCTGCACTTCCTCAACAATGTCGGCCTCGAATATCTCACCCTCTCGCGCAATTCAGGCACGCTGTCCGGCGGCGAAAGCCAGCGCATCCGCCTCGCCTCGCAGATCGGCTCCGGCCTCACCGGCGTCCTCTACGTGCTGGACGAGCCCTCCATCGGCCTCCACCAGCGCGACAATGACCGCCTGCTCGACACGCTGAAGCGCTTGCGCGATCTCGGCAACACGGTCATCGTCGTGGAACATGACGAAGACGCGATCCGCGTCGCCGACCACGTTGTCGATATGGGCCCCGGCGCCGGCATCCACGGCGGCCGCGTCGTCGCCGAAGGCACGCCCGAAGACATCATGAAGAATCCGGAGAGCCTCACCGGCCAGTATCTCACCGGCTTCCGTCAGATCGAGGTGCCGAAGGAGCGCCGCCCCGGCAACGGCAAATGGTTGAAGGTCACTGGCGCGAAGGAAAACAATCTGAAGAACGTGACGGCGGAAATTCCGCTCGGCACCTTCACCTGCGTCACAGGCGTTTCCGGCGGCGGCAAGTCCACGCTCCTCATCGAGACGATCTACAAGGCCGTCGCACGCCGCCTCAACAACACGCGCGAACATCCCGGCGCCTTCGATGAAATCTTCGGTCTCGAACATCTCGACAAGATCATCGACATCGACCAGTCGCCCATCGGCCGTACGCCACGGTCGAACCCGGCGACCTATACCGGCGCCTTCACCTTCATTCGTGACTGGTTCGCCGAACTACCGGAAAGCCGCGCCCGCGGCTACAAGCCCGGCCGCTTCTCCTTCAACGTCAAGGGCGGGCGCTGTGAGGCCTGCCAGGGCGACGGCGTCATCAAGATCGAGATGCACTTCCTGCCGGACGTGTATGTCGAATGCGACACCTGCCACGGCCACCGCTACAACCGCGAAACGCTGGAAGTGAAGTTCAAGGACAAGTCGATCGCCGATGTCCTCGAAATGACGGTCGATGAAGCCGCCACCTTCTTCAAGGCCGTCCCCGCCGTTCGCGACAAGATGGAAGTGCTGCAGCGCGTCGGCCTCGGCTACATCAAGGTCGGCCAGCAGGCCACCACGCTTTCCGGCGGCGAAGCCCAGCGCGTCAAGCTCGCCAAGGAGCTGTCGAAGCGCGCCACCGGCCGTACCATCTACATTCTCGACGAGCCGACCACCGGCCTCCACTTCCACGACGTCGCGAAGCTCCTCGAAGTGCTCCACGAACTTGTCGACAACGGCAACACGATCGTCGTCATCGAGCACAACCTCGAAGTCATCAAGACCGCCGACTGGATCCTCGATCTCGGTCCCGAGGGCGGCGATGGCGGCGGCGAGATCGTCGCCTCCGGAACGCCCGAGGACGTAGCCGCCGAGGCCCGTTCCTATACCGGCCAGTACCTCAAGGAGCTCTTCAAGCGCCGTCCTGGCAAGCCGGGTGCGAAAAAGGCCAGCGCCGCCGCAAAGAGCGGCCTCAGCGCCCGCAAATCCGAGCCAGGCAGGAAGTCACCCGCCAAACCTCGGGCGACTGCGCCGTGCCGCAAGAAACCGGCCTGATGATTTCGCCGGATTTCCGATCCGCGCCAAATTCTCTATAAGTGCCGGAAGCTGGTGAAGTGAAGGGGCTGGGGTCCATGCCGGGTACGTCGCTCGACCGTCGCGAGTTCTTGAAGCTGTTTGCGTCCACGGCCGGCTGTTTCGCCATAACGGCGGCCTCGACGCCCTTCCTCCCGCATCTCGGCCATGCCCGTGCCAATTCCGGTGCCTTCCACTTCCCGCAGGGCATCGCCTCCGGCGACCCGCAGCCCGACGCCGTCATGCTCTGGACCCGCGTCGAGGCGGTCGACCCCGGCGCCGCACTTCCCAATGGCGATATCGACCTCTACCTGCAGGTCGCAGCCGACGAAAGTTTCGAGCGCGTGGTCGTGGAGCAAGCGGTGCGCGCAAGCCGTACTTCCGACCACACCGTACGCGTCTTCGTGCAGGGCCTCGCACCAGACACAATCTATCACTACCGCTTTCACGCCGGTGCCGACCAGTCCCTGCCTGGCCGCACGCGCACGGCGCCGCGTCCCGGCACATCGCGCAAGGTCCGCTTCGCCGCCGTCTCCTGCCAGAATTACGAGCAGGGCTATTTCGGCGCCTATCGTCGCCTCGTGAATGACGACATGGCCGCCGCTCGCGAAGACCAGGTCGACTTCGTACTGCATCTCGGCGATTTCATTTACGAGCGAACCGGCGACGTGCCGGAAGAGCAGCGGCCTGCCCGCACCATCGGCCCTCTGCCCGACGGCTCCGACCCCTGGGTGCCGGACGGCACCAAATCCTACTGGCAGAAAGGCGGCCAGGCCGCGGTGACGCTTGCCGACTATCGCCATCTCTACAAGATCTACCTGACCGACCCGGATTTACAGGCCGCCCGCGCGCGCTTCCCCTTCGTGCATACATGGGACGACCACGAATTCACGAACGACTCCTGGCAGGCGCACGACACCTATTTCGGCGACGGCGAACCGGCGCCGAAGCGCAAGCTCGCCGCCAACCGCGCCTGGTTCGAATTCATTCCGGCGGTGCTCACCCGAGCCCGCGCCTTCAACGGCATCGCCTCACCGGCGCACGACTTCCGCAACGCCCGTGTCGAAGACGCCCCGCTGGGCGACCATGACGATGCCTGGCTCTATCAGGGCGACAGCCTGAAAGCCGTGTCGAGCCTCACCATCTACCGGACGCTCCGCTGGGGCGCGATGCTCGATCTCGTGCTGACCGATCTGCGTTCCTATCGCAGCCCGCCCGTTTTCACCGAGGAAGTACGCAGCTTTGCCAAGGGCGCGCCGATACCGCCCGTTCGCCTCATGAAACTGCTCGACGCCGGCCGCACGGCGAATGACGGCAATCCGCCGGACATGATCTCCTATGGCGGCAAGCAGATCGAGAACCCGCGCAAGGATGCACCGCCCGGCACGCAGATGGGCACTGCACAAAAAGCCTGGTTCAAGCAGGTGATGAAGGCCTCAACAGCGAAATGGCGCGTCTGGGCGAATGGCGGACCGGCGCTGCAGATGCGGCTCGACTTTTCGCGCATTCCTTTTGCCGGTCTCGAGGACGGATATATCGGTACGGATGCCTGGCAGGGCTATCCCGGCGAATTGAAGGAGCTGCTGGGCTTCATCAAGCAGGAAGGGATCGCAAACACCGTCTCGATCGCCGGCGACTATCATACTTTCGCCGCAGGCCGGCTGCCGGTCGATCCGGATACGGAAGAGCTCGACTACGCGGTGCCGGAATTCGCGACCGCCGCCATCAGCTCCGCCTCCTTCTACTCCATGGTGGAGCGCTTCTCCCGTTCCAACAGCTTTTTCCGCCGAGCGGTCGCGGTCGACGACAATGGCCGCACCAGGGAAAACTGGAACAACACGCTGGTGAACGGGGTCCGTTCCGGCATCCTCGTGAATTATTCGAGCTCTGCCTACCTGTTCGATCTGGTGCGCAACGGCCATGCGAGCCCCGGACTCGATTACATGGACTCTGAAGCACACGGATACACGCTGGTGACGGTGGACGACGACGCCATGCTCACCGAACAGGTGAATGTCGGCGCAGTGCTGCGTGACGAAGGGCCTGAAGGTTCGCAGGTACTGCGGCGGGCGCGTTTCCGCGTCCCCTCATGGGAGGGCGGCAACGCCCCGCATCTCGAAGGTCCGGAATTCGAAGGCCCGCCGCCTTATCCATGGAAGGCTGGCCCCACAAGCGCCTAGGCAGGTTTGACGCTGCATCGTCTGCCGCTAAGCTTCTGTCACCAACAAGGGAGGAACGGGGTCAGATGGGGTTTCAGGATTATGCGTCCTATGACGGTTTGGGGCTTGCCGACCTGGTGCGCAAGGGCGAGGTCAGCCCGGCGGAACTCGCCGAGGAAGCGATTGCCCGCATCGAAAAGCACAATCCGGCAATCAACGCGGTCATCCTGAAGCTCTACGATCTCGGCCGCGAGATGGCGAAGTCTCCGGCGGATGGCCCCTTCAAGGGCGTTCCCTTCCTGCTGAAGGATGCCTTCGGCGATATCGCCGGATACCCCTCCCGCCTCGGCTCGCGCTTTCGCGCCGATACACCTGCAACAGAAGACAGCGCACTCGCAAAACGCTTTCGCACATCCGGTCTCACCTTTCTCGGTAAGACCAACGTCCCGGAATTCACGCTGCTGCCGACGACAGAGTCCGCGCTCTATGGGCCGGCGCGCAACCCCTGGAACGTGAAGCACTCGACCGGCGGCTCCTCGGGCGGCGCGGCTGCCGCCGTGGCCGCAGGTCTCGTCCCGCTCGCCCATGCGAATGATAGCGGCGGCTCGATCCGCATTCCCGCGTCGAGCTGCGGTGTCGTCGGCCTGAAGCCGACGCGCGCCCGCGCGCCTCTTGGCCCGGATTATGGCGATGTCCTGAGCGGCCTCTGCCACGAACATGTGGTGACGCGCACCGTGCGCGATTGCGCCGCCATGCTCGACTGCATTCACGGTCAGGAGCCCGGCGCGCCCTATGTCGCGCCGCCGGTCGAGCGCCCCTTCCTGGAGGAAGTTGGCCGTGCGCCGGGCAAGCTCCGCATTGCCTTCAGCAAGACGAATGCCGCAGGCGCCGCGCTTCATCCGGAAAACGTGAAAGCGGTCGAAGAAGTCGCGAAGAAGCTCGCAAGCCTCGGACATGAAGTCGTGGAAGCCGCTCCGCCGCTCAGGCCCGAGGAGCCCGGAAGTCTCTTCCTGCCCATGTGGGCGGCCTGGCTTGCTTCCGAAATCGAACTGGAAACCGCGCGGCGCGGCCGGGGACCGAAAGACGACGAACTGGAACCGCTGACGCGCGGCCTCTGGGAAATCGGCAAGACGATCACCGCCGCGCAATATCTCATGCTGGTAAAGGAGGCGCAGGGCCTCTCCCGCCGTGTCGGTCAGTTCATGACAACACATGATGTGTGGCTGACGCCGACGCTGGCCTCGCCGCCCATTCCACTCGGCCTTATCAATGTGAACGAGCCGGATCCCCTCGCCGCCTTCGCGCCGGCCGTGGACTACGTGCCCTTCACACCGATCCAGAACATCACCGGCCAGCCCGCCATGTCGTTGCCGCTCTGCATGTCGGAAAGCGGCCTGCCGATCGGCATGATGTTCTCCGCGCGCTTCGGCGATGAGGCGACGCTGTTCCGCCTCGCCGCACAACTCGAACAGGAAATGCCCTGGAAGGATCGCCACCCGTCCATCTGGAATTGAAGAAGAAGGGAAGAGAAATGTCCTTTGCCGAATATGCGGATCATGACGGTCTCGGCCTTGCCGCTCTGGTGAACAAGGGCGAGGTGACGCCACTCGAACTCATGGACGCCGCCATCGAACGCGCCGAACGCCACAACGGCACGTTGAACGCCATCGTCTACGAGGCCTATGACGAGGCCCGCGAGGCGGCGAAGGGCAAGCTCCCCGATGGGCCGTTCAAGGGCGTGCCCTTCCTCATCAAGGATCTCGGCACGGAGGTGAAAGGCTGGCCGCGCACCAGCGGCAGCAAATTCGTCGCTAACATCGTGGACGATCACGACAGCGAATTGGTGCGCCGTTTCCGCGCATCGGGCACCGTCCTTTTCGGCAAGACCAACACACCGGAATACGGCATCACCGGCACGACCGAGTCCCGCCTTCTCGGCCCCTGCCGCAATCCATGGGATCCGAACCGCATTTCCGGCGGCTCGTCGGGCGGCGCGGCGTCGGCCGTCGGCGCGGGCATCCTCCCCCTCGCCCACGCATCCGACGGTCTCGGATCGATCCGCATTCCCGCAGCCTGCTGCGGCCTTGTCGGCCTGAAAGTGACGCGCGACCGCAACCCGCAAGGCCCGGACGATTTCGACCGCGCCATCGGTTTCAGCGTCGATCATGTGGTGAGCCGCAGCGTGCGCGACAGCGCCGCGATGCTCGACGCGACGGGCTACCCGGAACCCGCCTCGCCTTACGCGCCGCCGCCGAAGGAGCGGCCCTATATGGAGGAGATCACGAGAAGCCCGGGCAAGCTCAGGATCGCATGGTCTTCGGAGACGCCGGGCGGCAAACCCATTCACCCGGAAATCCAGGCGGCTCTGGAAAAAACCGCGGACATGCTTTCAAAGCTTGGCCATTCGGTGACACCGCGCGGTCTCGGCATCGACTACCGCCAGCTCTACCGCGCGCAAGGCGCGGTCTCCGGCTCGAACTTCGCCGCCGGCATGCTGCGCCGGATCGAGGCGATGGGTCGCGAGCCGGAACAGGACGAACTTGAACCGCTCACCTGGGCGGGCTTCAAGAATGGCAGCAAGCTCACGGGCGCGCAGGCCATGTGGGGTTGGCAACAGCTCCGCCTGATGAACCGGCAGGTGCTCTCGACCTTCGAGGAGTTCGATATCTATCTTTGCCCGGTGCTCGGCCAACTTCAGCCCGAAATCGGCTTCCTCGGACCGGATCAGGAAGCCCGCGAGCTGAACAAGCGCCAAGGCCAGGTCTTCCCCTATACGCCGCCCTTCAATTTCACCGGCCAGCCCTCGCTCTCCCTGCCGCTCTGGCAGTCCGAAAGCGGCCTCCCCATCGGCATGATGTTCACCGCCCGCTATGCCGACGAGGCAACGCTTTTCCGCCTCGCCGCCCAGCTCGAGAAGGAACTGCCCTGGGCGGGCCGGAAGCCGAAGGTGTGGAACTAGGCAGGCGGGAGTGCTATCTCCACGGCCATGACAAAGGACATCGCCCCCGTTCACATCATCGGCGCCGGCATGGCGGGCTCCGAGGCCACTTGGCAGCTCGTACAGGCGGGCGTGCCCGTGGTGCTGCACGAGATGCGGCCGCTGGTGAAAACGGATGCGCACCACACGGACGGCTTCGCCGAACTCGTCTGCTCCAATTCCTTCCGTTCCGACGACCCGGAGCTGAATGCGGTCGGCCTGCTGCATGAGGAAATGCGCCGCGCGGGCTCGATCATGATGGAAGCGGCGGAAGTGGCGCGCGTACCCGCCGGCGGCGCGCTGGCGGTCGACCGCGATATCTTCTCCGATTACGTCACGGAGAAACTCACCGCGCACCCGCTCGTCACCGTCGAACGCGGCGAGATTGACGGCCTGCCGCCCAAGGACTGGGACAGCGTCATCATCGCAACCGGCCCGCTCACATCCGATGCGCTCGGCAAGGCGATCAGCGAACTCACCGGCGCAGACGAACTTGCCTTCTTCGATGCCATTGCGCCGATCGTCTATCGCGACAGTATCGACATGTCGATCTGCTGGTTCCAGTCGCGCTACGACAAGGAAAGTGCCGGCGCGTCGGGCCCGGCGGGCGCGGGCAAGGACTACATCAACTGCCCGATGACACGCGAGCAATACGAAGCCTTCGTTGCGGAGCTTCTCGCGGGCGGCAAGACCGAATTCAAGGAATGGGAAAAGTCGACGCCCTATTTCGACGGCTGCTTGCCCATCGAAATCATGGCGGAGCGCGGCGCGGAGACCTTGCGCTTCGGTCCGATGAAACCCGTCGGCCTCACCAATCCGCATGCGCCCGATGTGAAGCCTTATGCGGTGGTGCAGCTGCGCCAGGACAACAAGCTCGGCACGCTCTACAACATGGTCGGTTTTCAGACCAAGCTGAAACATGGCGAGCAGACGCGCGTCTTCCGCACCATTCCGGGCCTTGAGAAGGCGGAGTTCGCCCGCCTCGGCGGTCTCCACCGCAACACCTTCATCAACAGCCCGAACCAGCTCGACGGGATCATGCGGCTGAAGCGCGAGCCGCGCCTGCGCTTTGCAGGACAAATCACGGGCGTCGAAGGCTATGTCGAAAGCGGCGCCATGGGCATTCTGGCCGGACGCTTCGCCGCCGCCGAACGGCTTGGCCGTGCCATCGTGCCGCCGCCGCGCACCACCGCGCTTGGCGCGCTGCTCGCGCATATTACCGGCGATGCGAACGCCGCGACCTTCCAGCCCATGAATGTGAATTTCGGTCTCTTTCCCGAGCCCGAAGTGCCGCGCGACGAAAACGGCAAGCGCCCACGCGGCAAGGCGAAGGCCCCGGCACGCAAGCGCGCCTACACGTCCCGTGCAATCCGCGATCTTGAGAGCTGGCTGAGCCCCGCCGCCGAGGCTGCCGAGTAATCAGAACCTGCCGCTGAGCTTTCGTCCCAGAAGCCGCAACTGCCGCCGGAATGCAGGCACTTCGACCGGCTGCAAGAACGGATCGAAGCCGGGCACCGACATGATCTCAAGATAGCGGTCGCAAAGCGATGCGGGCAGCAGCGCCGGAAGCACGGCGGCATCGAAAGAAGCGGCCCGCGCCACCGCCAGATGCTCTCGCGCCGCGCTTGCCACGTCGCCCATCGCCGCACGCAAGCCGTCCGTCATCCGCCCGGCGAGAATGTCATGCGGATCGACGTCGCGACGCCCGAGAATATCTGCAGGCAGGAGCAATCGTCCCTGCGAGGCGTGAACCGGCAGCGCGCGGAGGATACCCGTCAAGGCATAGGCAACGCCCGCATGGCGGATCACCGTTGCCGCTCCTTGCGCAGCGTCCTCGCCTGCAAGAATTTCCGCGGCGATCGTCATCAGCGCGGATGATGTTTCCTCCGCATATGCCTCGAGCGCGCCCATATCGCCGAAGGCATCGTCCGACAGATCGCGCTCCCGCGCGTCGATCAGCATCTGGAGTTTATCGAGCGGAATGGTACCCGCTTCGTGGAGCGCCTCTGCGGCTGCGTGACCGCGCGTCTCGCCGCGCGGCAAACCATTGAGCGTCTCGCGCCACCATTGCAGGCGGATATGGCCCATCATCGGCTCGGTCACGAGTTCGGCGATGCGCGCAATCTCGATATTGAAGGCATAAAGCGCGGTCAGCGCGGGCCGCTTCGCCGATGGCGCGAAGAGAAGCGTAAGGAACCGGTCATGATCATGCGAGCGCACCTCTTCGAGGCTCGCCGCCATGCTCACGCCTGCTGCTTGTTCCGCCATGCTCCTGCCTCAAAACAAACGGGGCCGCCATCGAGGCGGCCCCGCTCAACACCCCGCAAGCGGGATCAGTAGATGTTCTGCGCCGCGACCATGGAGAAGAGCATGGGCACGGAGAGCATCGTGTTGGTGCGCGAGAAGAGCATCGCGGTGCGCGCCGCGGCGGGCTTCTGCTCAGCCGGAGCATCGACGATACCGAGTGCGATCTTCTGGTTCGGCCAGATCACGAACCAGACGTTGAACCACATGATCGTACCGAGCCACATGCCGATGCCGATGGCGATGTGCTTGGGAACGGCGAAGCCTTCCGAGGCGCCGAGCGTATAGGCGGAGATCAGATAGCCGTTCAGCATGGCAAGGATGATGCCGGTGATGATGGTGGCCATTGCACCCCAGCGGAACCAGAAGAGCGCCGCCGGTGCGATCACCTTGCTGACGGCGGGCTTCTGCTCGTCCGGGATCTTCGGCATGTTCGGAATCTGCACGAAGTTGAAATACCAGAGCAGGCCGATCCACATCACGCCGCTGATGACGTGCAGCCAGCGGAAGACAAAGGCCCAGAAGGCCTGGCCAAGTGCGGCCCCGTCCCAGTCGTTCCAGTTGAGATAAAGCAGCAGTAGAACCGCCGCGAGCACGAAACCGGCGATTACCGTGTTCCGCAGGGATGTGAGAATGGATGCCATGAACTTCCCCTTCCGGTTGCCAACCGCCGCCCGTATGGCCGCAGGGAGAACGGGAAAAACCCAACGCCCTGAAAGCCCGTGCCGGCGTGTCCCCTTTTTATCTGCGACTCAGTGTCGCGAAACTGGGAGAAAACTAGGAGCTTCCGGCGCAAAAGCCAAGCCCGGCAATCGGACTTTACGGAACCGCGATGAGAGCCGCGGCCACACGGCGATTTTCGGAGAGCATGAGGTTATAGGTCCGGCAGGCGGCGCCGGTCGCCATGACATCGGGAAAGATGGTGTGCGATTCGAGATAGCGGCGGGCCGAAGCCGGCAGAAAGGCCGTCTCGGCGCCAGCCCCGACAATCAGGAAGTCGAATTCGCGTGATGCGTCCACAATGGCCGCAAATGAAGCCGGCGTCGCATCTCCGATGCTGCGTACAGCCCAAGGGAACAAGCCCTGCGGCGTGACGATCACAGAACCCTCGAAGCGCTGGCCTGCCAGCCGGAAGCCGTCATCGCCGTAAGCGTCGACAAATGGCTGTCCGTCGAAGCGCGGCCGGATCGCCATGCTCAGGCCCCGGCCGTCTTCTCCTTCGATCCCTTTTCGGCTGCACCCGAGCTGTCGCGCGTCACGCCGATGGCGAGCAGCACAGGCGCGCCGACGAAGATCGAGGAATAGGTGCCGATGAAAATGCCGAAGATCATCGCGAAGGTGAAATCGCGAAGGACCGCGCCACCGAAGATGAAAAGCGCGGCCAGCGCCAGCAGCGTGGTGCCGGACGTCATAACCGTGCGCGACAAGGTCTGGTTGATCGAAAGATCGAGCAGCTCACCGAGATCCATCTTCTTGTACTTCCGCAAATTCTCGCGAATACGGTCGTAGACGATGACGGTGTCGTTCATCGAATAGCCGACGATGGTCAGAAGCGCGGCGATGGACGCCAGGCTGAATTCGAGCTGCAGGATGCAGAAGATGCCGATCGTCGCCATCACGTCATGGACCAGCGATATGACGGAGCCGAGCGCGAACTGCCACTCAAAACGGAACCAGATATAGATCAGCATCAGAACGACCGAGATCACGACGGCAAGAATGCCATCCTGAACGAGTTCACCGCTGACCTGCGGGCCGACGACTTCCACGCGGCGGTATTCGACGGCCCGATCACCAAGCTCCGCCCGAATCGTATCCACAATGCGCTGCGAAGCGCGTTCGTCACCATCCTCAGGCGCCTGCACACGGATCAGCACATCGTCGGCCTGGCCGAATTCCTGAATCTGGATCTCGCCAAGCCCCAGCCCGCCGAGATCGGAACGCAATTCGGCGATGTCAGCGGGACCGTCCGTTGAAATCTCGATCAGGATGCCGCCGGTGAAATCGATACCGAAATTAAGCCCGCGCGTGAAAAGGAGCACGGTCGAGGCGATCACGACCACGACGGAAAGCGACACGGCGATGTGCCGCCACTTCACGAACGGGATATGCGTATCGTCGGGAATGAGTTTCAGAAGGCGCATGAGGATAATCCTCTCCCGGCGTTACAGAACGATCGCCTTCGGCCGGCGGCGACGCAACCAGACCGAAATCATGAGGCGGTTCACGGTATAGGCCGTGAAGACGGAGGTGATGATGCCGATGGCGAGCGTGACGGCGAAGCCGCGCACGGGCCCGGTTCCCAACTGGAACAGGATCGCCGCCGAAATCAACGTAGTGATATTCGCATCGAGGATCGAGGACAGTGCCTTGTTATAACCCGTCTCGATCGCCTGAATCGGCCCCTTGCCCTGCAAGGTTTCCTCCCGGATACGCTCGTAGATGAGAACATTCGCGTCCACGGCCATGCCGATGGTGAGCACGATACCTGCGATACCGGGAAGCGTGAGCGTAGCCTGCAGCACCGAAAGGATCGCGAACAGCATCAGCACGTTCAGCGCCAGAGCGGCCACGGCAAGCACGCCGAAAAATCCGTAACTGGCAATCATGAACACGACAACCGCGGTTGCCCCGATCAGCGCGGCGATTTCACCGGCCGCGATCGAGTCCGCGCCGAGGCCCGGGCCCACGGTTCGCTCTTCCAGAATGGTGATGTCGACGGGCAGCGCACCGGAGCGCAGCAGGATTGCGAGGTTCGTCGCCGACTGAACGGTAAAGCTGCCGCTGATCTGGCCCGAGCCACCCGTAATCGGTTCGTTGATGCGCGGCGCGCTGATGACCTCATTGTCGAGCACGATGGCAAAGGGGCGACCGACATTCTCGCGCGTCACATCGCCGAACTGGCGGCCGCCGATATTGTCGAAGCGGAAATTAACGACAGGTTCGCCCGTACGCTGGTCGAAACCGGGGCTCGCGTCGCGCAGCCTGTCGCCACCCACCATGATCCGCCGCTCGACGAGATAAGGGACGCGCGGCTCGTCCGACGAATAGAGAATTTCCGTGCCGGCCGGAACGGTGCGCGTGGCAATGGCCTGCTGCGCCGACATGGCGTTGCTGACCAGGCGGAAGTTCATCCGCGCCGTGCGGCCGAGAAGTTCTTTGAGTTGCTGTGGATTTTCGAGCCCCGGCACCTGCACGAGAATGCGATCCGCGCCCTGCCGCTGGATGACGGGCTCCGTGGTGCCGAGTTCGTCGATACGGCGGCGCACGATTTCGATGGACTGCTCCACCGCCGCCTGGAGCTGTGCAAGCTTCGCCGCCTCGGTGACGGCGACCTCGATCCGCTGGCCGGTTGCCCGCACGATGAGATCGCGCTCCGGAACGCCGGAGAACATGTTGCCCGCAACGGTCGTAGCCAGACCGTCGATCGCCTTCCGCGCCGTCTCTACATCTTCGGCACGGGTAATCGCCACCGTCACCATGCCGCCCTGAATGCCGAGGCCGGTATACGGCACGCGCGCATCGCGAAGCGAATTGCGGACCTCGTTCACGAGATCCTGCAGGCGCGACTGCTCAAGCCCGGCCGTATCGAGACCGAGCAGCATGTAGGAACCGCCGCGCAGGTCGAGGCCGAGATTGATCTGCTTGTTCGGAAGCCAGCCCGGCACGTTCTCGAGCTTGTCCCGCGGGACGAAGTTCGGCATCGAGTAGGCGAGCCCGGCAAAGCAGAGCAGGCAGATAAGGATAACCTTCCAGCGTTCGAAATAGAGCATTTCGTCCTCAGCCCCCTCCCCGGAGGTTCCGTTTCGCGCTTAAGAAGGCGTATTGGTGTTTGCCGGAACCGGCTCGGACTTCGAACGCACCTCGGCCAGCGTACCCTTCACGACACGTACGCGCACATTGTCTGCGATCTCGACCTGGATTTCCGCCTCATCGACCTTGGTGACCTTGCCGACAAGCCCGCCAGCCGTGACCACCACATCGCCGCGGCGGACATTGGCGACCATCTCCCGGTGTTCCTTCACGCGGCGCTGCTGCGGCCGGAGGACCAGGAAATACATGATCGCGAAAAGCGCGATGAAAGGAAAAAGCTGGATCAGAAATTCGGTCGCGCCGCCGCCGCCCATCAAGGTCTCCTGTTTAGCCTGTAGCGCGGCCGAACCTGAGGGAAACAGGGGCCGCAAATCGCCGGATTGCGCGGGACTATACCGGCCGCAGGGCCATTTGCAAACCGACCTCCGGAACCCGGTCCGGAGGGGCTAAGTTTTGGCATATAGAGAGTTTTCCGGCCTTTCCCCGGGTGCTAGGGTGCGCCCCTCCAGCCTCAACGGACCAAGCCTTCAGCCGTGAATTCAGACCCCGCCATAGAGCCCCTGCTTCGCCGCATCGCCGAAGCGCTGGAACGCCTCTCCCCGCCCGAGAAGCCGGACAGCGGCTTCGACGCTGCGGACGCTTTCGTGTGGAATGCCGCGACGGGGCGCCCGGACCCAGTGCCGCAGGTGGCGCGGGTCGATCTCTCGCTGATCCGCGGCGTGGACCGGCTGCGCGACATCCTCCTCGACAATACGCGGCGCTTCGCCCGCGGCCTGCCCGCCAACAACGCGCTTCTCTGGGGTGCGCGCGGCATGGGCAAAAGCTCGCTCGTGAAGGCCGCGCACGCGGCGGTAAATGCGGAAGCGCCGAAAAGCCTGATCCTGATCGAAATTCACCGCGAGGACATCGAGAGCCTGCCGCGGCTGATGAACCTGCTCCGCAAGGAAAAGCGCCGCGCCATCGTCTTCTGCGACGATCTTTCCTTCGACCGGGACGACACCAGCTACAAATCGCTCAAGGCGGTGCTGGAAGGCGGCATCGAAGGACGTCCCTCGAACGTGATCTTCTACGCTACCTCGAACCGGCGTCACCTGATGCCGCGCGACATGATGGAGAACGAGCGCTCGACGGCCATCAACCCGTCGGAGGCGGTGGAGGAAAAGGTCTCATTGTCGGACCGTTTCGGCCTCTGGCTGGGCTTCCACAATTGCAGCCAGAACGACTATCTGGAGATGGTGGCAGGCTATGCGCGCCATTTCGGCCTGAAAATTCCGGATGAAGAGCTCCGGGCGGAAGCGGTCGAATGGGCGGCGACGCGCGGCGCCCGTTCGGGCCGCGTTGCCTGGCAGTTCATTCAGGACCTGGCGGGCCGGCTCGGGCAGACGCTCGGCTGACGGTTACATGCCGATGATCCCTTGCGGGTCCACCGGCTTTGCACCCTGACGGATTTCGAAATGCACCTGCGGCGACACCACGTTGCCGGAGTTGCCGGCATGGGCGATGGTCTGGCCGCGCATCACCGTGTCGCCGCGGCTGACCAGCAGCTTGCTGTTGTGCGCATAGGCCGTCACCCAGCCATTGTCGTGGCGGATGAGCAGGAGGTTGCCGTAGCCCTTGAGTTCATTGCCTGCATAGGCGACGACGCCGCTTTGCGACGCCTTTACCGGCGCGCCCATTTCGGCGGCAATATTGATGCCGTCATTATGAAGCCCGTTCGCCTTGGGACCGAATGTCGAGAGGATCTTGCCCTGAATGGGCCATTGGAAGGCACCCGCTGCTGCAGGCGGCGTTGGCAGCGGATCGCGCGACACGGTCGGAGTGCTGGTCGTTGTGGGCGGGAGCGAAGCGACCTCCTGGCCGGCCACAGGGCGGGCAAGCGGCATGCCGGCGCCGCCGGCCGCAACGGGTGCGGAGGCGTGCTGCTGGGAGGCCGGGATCTGCAGCCTCTCGCCGACCTTGATCGTATAGGGCGGCGGAATCCTGTTGAGGTTCGTCAGCGCCGCCACGCCCACATTGTATTGTCGCGAGATGCTCGACACTGTGTCGCCGCGCTGAACCACGTGGAAGCGGCCTGCGGGGATCGTCAGACGCTGGCCCACTTCGATCCGGTAAGGTGCCGCAAGGCGGTTCGCATCGATGACCGACCGGACCGGCACGTCATGCGCACGGGAAATGCTGTAGACCGTGTCGCCGCGTTTCACGACGTAAGTGCCGCCCGGATGAACCGTCTCGATTGGCCGGGACTGGGGCGTATGCGAGGAGGAGCTACGGGCGCCGGAGCCGTCTTCCCACCACGGGCGCTGACCGCCCCCGCAAGCGGCGAGCAAAAGCGCGAGGGCGAGGACAGCGCCCCGCCACATCGTCACCCGCATCTCGCCGAGCCGTCCCATAAGGCCTCGTTCCCCGCCAAAACCGGATCAGAATCCGCGCTTCACGACTCCTTGGCAACACCTTCCACCAGCGGCACGAACCGCACCGGCAGAAGTTCTTCCCGCTTCACACCTTCGGCGGTCCGCTCGATCCGCACAAGCTTCTGTTCGCCCCGCCCGCCCGAAGTGGCAACAGGAACAATCATCAAGCCGCCTTCCTTCAACTGATCGACGAGCGTTTGCGGCACCGAAGGCGCCGCCGCCGTCACGATGATCCGGTCGAAAGGCGCCTGCTCCGGCCAGCCCTTCGCCCCGTCGCCGACCTTGGCGGTGATGTTGTGAAGGCGTAATTCGTCGAATCGCTTCAGCGCATCGTTGAGCAGCGTCCGGTACCGCTCGATCGTGTAGACCCGGCGGCAGAGCTTCGCCAGAACCGCGGCCTGGTAGCCCGAGCCCGTGCCGACCTCAAGCACCTTCATGCGCTCGCCGACATGAAGCTGTTCCGTCATGTAGGCGACGATATAGGGCTGGCTGATGGTCTGGCCGCACTCAATGGGCAGCGCATGGTCCTCATAGGCCTGCTTGCGGAACGTGCCGGCGATGAACTTCTCGCGGGGCACGCGCTCGATGGCAGACAGCACCCGCTTGTCGCGGATGCCCTGCTTGCGCAGCCCCATGATGAGTTCGATTTTCTCGTGCTCGATTTCATCCATGAGCGTGGTTTCGTTCACGGCGCCTTCCGGCTTGTCTTGCGCGGCTTGCGGGGTTTCGCCAGCGTGCCGAGCGCCTCGGAGAGCGCCTTCGATGTGCGGGAGTGAGTGAGATCCATATGGAGCGGCGTGATCGAGATGCGACCCTCGTAGATCGCGCGGAGATCGGTCCCCTGCGGCGGATTGCTGAGGATGCGCTCGAAACCGAGCCAGTAGTAAGGATTGTTGCGCGCGTCGATGCGCTCTTCCACGCGGACGAGCGACTGATCGCGTTTGCCCTGTCGCGTCACCTCGATACCGGTGACGGACGCCGGAACCACATCCGGGAAGTTCACATTGATGAGAACTTCCTCGGGCCATCCCGCCGCAACGAGCTTCTCGATGATCTCCGGCGCGAAATGCTCCGCCGTCGCCCATTTTACATTGGCATGGCCCGAAAAGCCGAAGGCCTGGCTGAGCGCGATGGAGGGCACGCCGAGCTGGGTCCCTTCCATGGCGGCTGCGATCGTGCCCGAATAGGTCACGTCGTCGGCAATGTTCTGCCCGCGGTTGACGCCGGACAGCACGAGATCGGGCGGTGTATCCATCATGATATGGCGGATGGCCATGAGCACGCAGTCGGACGGCGTGCCGCGCACGGCATATTTTCGCGCGGAGAGCTTGCGCACGCGGAGCGGATTGGCGAGCGACAGCGAATGCGCCGAACCGCTCTGCTCTTCTTCCGGCGCGACGACCCAGACATCCGATGAGAGCTTGCGCGCGATCTTCTCGAGCGCCTTCAGCCCCGGCGCATGAATGCCGTCATCATTGGTGACCAGGATACGCAGGCCTTTGGTGACTGACTTAGCCATGAGGTGCAATGACCTCCAGCCCGCCCATATAGGGCTTCAGCACGTCAGGCACGGCGATGGTGCCGTCTTCCTGCTGATAGTTCTCCATGACGGCGATCAGCGTGCGGCCGACGGCGAGGCCGGAACCGTTCAGCGTGTGGACGAAACGCGTCGACTTCTCGCCCCTGGGCCGGTAGCGCGCATTCATGCGCCGCGCCTGGAAGTCGCCGCAGACCGAGCAGGAGGAAATCTCGCGGAACGCATTCTGCCCCGGCAGCCAGACCTCGATGTCATAGGTCTTGCGCGAGGCAAAGCCCATGTCGCCGGTCGACAGCGTCATGACCCGGTAGTGGAGATCGAGCCGCTTCAGCACTTCCTCGGCGCAGGCAAGCATCCGCTCATGCTCCTCGCCGGAGTTTTCCGGCGTGGTAATCGAGACGAGTTCGACCTTGGAGAACTGGTGCTGGCGGATCATGCCGCGCGTGTCGCGCCCCGCCGCGCCGGCCTCGGCGCGGAAACAGGCGGTGTAGGCGGTAAAGCGCTTCGGCAGTTCCTCTTCCGACAGAATGCTCTCGCGCACGAGATTGGTCAGCGGCACTTCGGCGGTGGGTATGAGCCAGCGGCGCCCTAGAAGAACTCCGGTTTCAATGATCTTGTTTATATTCTCGATATCCTTGCCTTCGCCAAGCTGCTTTGCGAAGTCGCTTTTTAAAGACGTCTCAAGCTCAGTGGTGTTCGCATAGAATTGATCGTCAATGAACTTCGGCAACTGCGCCGTGCCGAACATGGCATCGTCGCGCACCAGCAGCGGCGGATTGACTTCGGTATAGCCGTGCTCGTTGGTGTGCAGGTCGAGCATGAACTGGCCGATGGCGCGCTCCAGCCGCGCAATCCCCTTCTTCAGCACAACGAAGCGCGCGCCAGACAGCTTGGCCGCCGCCTCGAAATCCATGAAGCCGAGGCCTTCGCCGAGCTCGACATGCTCCTTCGGCTTGAAGACGTAGCTGCGCGGCGCGCCGAACACGTGATGCTGAACGTTGCCGTGCTCGTCGATACCATCGGGCACCTCGTCGAGCGGCAGGTTCGGAATGCCGGCGAGCTCTTTCTTCAACTCGTCTTCAAGCTGCTTCGCGGCCGCCTCAAGCTCGGGTAGCTTGGTCTTGAGTTCACCGACTTCCGCCATCAGCGCATCGGCGCGCGCATTGTCCTTGTTCTTTTTGGCCTCGCCGATTTCCTTCGATGCCGCATTCCGCCGCGCCAGCGCCTGCTCGGCGGCCACGATCGCGGCGCGGCGCTTCTCGTCGATCACAAGCAACGAAGCCGACAGAGGCTCAAGCCCACGCCTCTTCAGGCCAGCGTCAAAGGCCTGCGGATTGTCCCGGATTGAGCGAATATCGTGCATCTCAAATGTCCTGCGTCATGACCGAGGTAACGGGCGAAGCACATCTCCGCTCAAATCCGGCCATCCACGACTTTGCGGGAGGTTAGAACAAGGTGCGGACGCCGCCGCAAGCCAATCTATGCCGTTTGCGCAACAAAGAGCCAAGCCGGGCGCCACGAATCGATGAATCCTGCAGATGATAGGCGAAACAGCCGCCCCCGATCACTCTGCCGGGGGCGTTTCGCCGGGGGCATCCGGCGTGGTGCCGGCGTCCTGGGTGGCGTTTCGCTTCTTCTCGACCACGGCCACGGCCAGGATCGCCCCCTCGTAAAGGAGGAGCAGCGGGATCGCGAGCGACGCCTGGCTGATCACATCCGGCGGCGTCAGAACTGCAGCGATGACGAAAGCGACGACGATGAAATAGCGCCGCTTTTCGCGAAGCTGTTTTGCGGTCAGGACACCGATCCGCCCGAGCAGCGTCAGCACCACCGGCAGCTGGAAGGCGACTCCGAACGCGAAGATCAGCGACATCATCAGCGAGAGGTCTTCGCCGACCTTCGGCAGCAGCGCGACCTGTGCCGTCTCCGCGCCGCCGACCTGCTGCATCCCGA
>JAHBYL010000045.1 GCA_019635955.1 Parvibaculum sp. | reverse complement strand
CGTCTTCACCGACGAGCAGATCGACGCCTATCTCGAACTGAAGTGGGAAGAATGCCTGCGTTATGAAATGACGCCGCACCCGGTCGAGTTCGACATGTACTACTCTGTCTGAGCCTTACGGTTCAGCGAGACGGAAAGGCCGGAGCGAAAGCTCCGGCCTTTTTTATCGGCTCAGGCCTTGTGAAGCGCGAAGCGCGTGCCGCAGATGGTGACGCTATTGCCTTCGACGGGCAGGCCGCGCTCCTTCGCGCGCGTCAAGGCGGCGCCGGGGTCCGCCATGGCGACGTCGATACCGATGACGCCGGTGCCATCCGCATCCAGGGGCTCGACGAACCGGACATGGCCGCGGGTGAGGCGGAGCGAAGGACCGCCCTCGCCTTCCTCCACCGGCATGTCGAGCAACTCGCTCCAGCGCGCGGCGAGCGCGGCGGGGGCTTTCGTCTGCACCGTGGCGCCGCGGATCGCCGTGGCGTTCGAGGCTTTCGCCTGGCGCCAATCATCGCCGGCGGGCGGCCAGTCGCTGTCGGGATCGAGCCAGTCCTCCACGCCCTTCACGCTGTCGATCGATGTCAGCACGCCGCCGAAATCGGCCGGGTGGAAATGGGTGAAGACGTAACGCTTGTCCATCGCCGCGATCTGACGCGCGCCAAGGCCAAGCACACGCTCACGATGCGCCAGCGCATCCGCCACCTCGAAGATCAGCATGTAACCGGCATCGCCGCCACGGCGATGGAGATAGCGCAGCGCCGAGGCATCGTCCTTCACCGGCTGCACGACTTCGAGAAACTCGCCGCCGACCGGCATCACCGCATTGACGAGACCGAAGACGGCAACGCCCGGATCGCGGAAGGCGACCTTCAGTCCCAGCACCGCTTCAAGTTCGCTCACCACCGGTTCCAGATCATGCGCGACCAGCGCCACCTGTCTCAGCCACATAGTTCCTCCCTATTTTCTTTTTGCATTGCAGCGACGGTGGAACCCGCCGCCCATTTCGTCCTTGTACGGATTATATATTCGGTCAACAGGGCTTACTTATAAAATCCCGCCGGAAATTCCTATTCCAGTTGACCCCTCCGCTGTTTGCGGCGTAGCATTTTCCTGTCTGATGAAGGAGGAGGTTTACGAAGATGACTCCACCGACGTGGTTCACAGTTTGAGCCCAAAGACGATCGATACATCGCCAGGTCCCGACGCGGGTCACAGGTGCAGCCGGTCAGCAAATCTTATAGGCCAGGAAACAGCGCAAAGACAGCTTGACGCCCGGGCCGCACTGGTTGAGCGCGCAGGCAGAACGGCAATGGAGACAAGCCCGGTTTTTCGCCAGGGCGAGTGCGAACAGCACATCCAATAGCAACCCCGCAAGGAACGCCCGACAGGAAACCGGGGCTTCCGATTGAGCGGGGTTGCGTCGTGGTTTCCCTCTCCCCCCAACTCTCCATTCCCCTTTTTCGAAATCCTCATCCGCGCCTATTCGGCCGGATGCGCCAACCTGTCATTGCGGGAACCTCATGCCTCTTCAGGAAAACTTCCATATCGTCACCGGCGGACCCGGCGCAGGCAAGACGACGCTCATCGACCAGCTCGCGGTGCGAGGCTTTGCCACAGTGGAAGAAGCCGGACGGCGCATCATTCGCCAGCAAAGGGAAAGCGGCGGGAACGCAACACATGACGGCAATCGCCTTGCCTTTCGCGATCTCATGTTCCGCGACGCCGTTGCGACATATGTAAGAATGACGCCGGCGAAGGGACCGGTTTTCTTCGATCGCGGATTACCCGATCTCCTCGGCTATAGCCGGTTGATCGGTGTTCCCGTTCCGCCGGAGCTCGTCCGCGCCGTCGCACTCCATCGCTACAACAGCAAAGTGCTTGTCGCGCCGCCATGGCGGGAGATTTATGGGCAGGACGATGAACGCGGACAGGATTTCGCCGAGGCGGTGGCGACGCATGACGCGATCCGCGCCGCCTATGTCGAGGCGGGATACGAGCCGGTCCCGCTGCCGCTTGCCTCGGTCGAAGCGCGGCTCACCTTTATCATTGGCATTGCGGGTCAGGGCGCGGCGCGCGACGCCCAATCCGGCAGCACACCTTGCTCTATGCCGAAGATAAGCGGCCCGAGCACGTAAACCATCGTGACGATGATCACCACGAAGGAGACGTTGAGCCACCAACCGGCCTGCGCCATTTGCGGCAGCGATATACGCCCGCTGCCGAAGACGATGGCATTTGGCGGCGTGCCGACCGGCAGCATGAAGGCGCAGTTCGCGGCCATGGCGGCGGGAATGAGCAGCAGCAGCGGATTTTCGCCGATGGTGATGGCGACGGCAGCAATCACCGGCAGGAAGGTCGCGGCCGTCGCCGTGTTGCTGGTGAGTTCGGTGAGCATCAGGATCAGCGCACAGACGGCTGCAACCAGAAGAATGATCGGAATGGCACCCGCGCCGTCGAACATGGTGCCGAGCCAGGCAGCAACGCCATGCGCCTCGATGGCGCTGGCAAGGCTCAAGCCGCCGCCGAAGAGCAGGAACACGTCCCAGGGCGCCTTCTTCGCGGTTTCCCAGTTCATCAGGAACTCGCCGCGGCGGATGCTCACCGGCACCATGAAGAGCGCAAGCCCGCCGAGAAGCGCGATGCCCGTATCCGTGATGAGCGGGAAATAGCTTACGAGAATCGGCTGGGTTACCCAGCCGAGCGCCGTGAGCGAGAAGATGATGGCGACATTCCGTTCCTGCCGCGTGAAGGGCCCGAGCTTCGCGCGCTCCATGGCGATCACCTCGCGCGCGCCGGAAATTTCCATTCCCTCCACGCGGAAGATCACGCGGGTCAGCATGTACCAGGCGAAAGGCACGCCGACGAGAACCACGGGCACGCCGATCAGCATCCATTCGGCAAAGCCGATGCGAAGACCGTAATTCTGATTGAGGAATGCGGCGAGCAGCGCGTTGGGCGGCGTGCCGATCAGCGTGCCGAGCCCGCCGATGGTGGCGCTGTAGGCGATGGCGAGCAGCAGCACCAGCGCGAAACGGTCCGCCTGTTCCTTCGCCGCGCCGTCCTTCGCCTGCGCTTCGAGCAGCACGATCACGGAGAGCGCGATGGGAAGCATCATCAGCGCGGTGGCGGTATTCGAGACCCACATGCTGAGAAAGGCCGAGGCGACCATGAAGCCCGCGACGATGCGCGTCGGACGCGTGCCCATGATGCCGATCAGGCCGAGCGCGATACGCCGGTGGAGGCCCCAGCGTTCCATGGCGAGCGCAAGGAGAAAGCCGCCGAAGAAGAGATAGATGATCGGATGCGCATAGGGCGCGGCGGCGGCCCGCATCTCGACAATGCCGAGCAGCGGGAAAAGCACCATGGGCAGAAGCGATGTGGCGGGAATGGGGATCGGCTCGCATATCCACCATGCCGCCATCAGCGCCGCGACGCCCGCCGTCCGCCAGCCAAGTTCGCTCAGGCCCTCGGGTGCAGGCACAATGAAAGTGAGCAGCAGCAGCGCCGGGCCGACGATCCAGCCCGCGACCTGCCTGCGGCCGAAGCCGATCTTGTGCCCTTCGGCGCTGTCCATGCCGCCCGCCTAGCGCTGCAAGGCCGCGGCGGTCTTCGCCTCGTTCTTTGCGTAATTTCGGAAGGCGGAGAAGACGCCCATTTTCGGGTCCGGGTTCTGGCCGGCGCCCATGCGCAGGATCTGCAGGCAGAACCAGCCCTGCTGGCCCCAGCCGTTCAGCGCCTTGATGAGGTTCACCGGGCTGTGCGGCCCGAGGAAGCCGGGCCCGATGCGCAGCGTCTTCTCATAGGCGGGTGTTTCCCGCGCCGCGCCGGAGAGAAGCTTGCCCGCAATCTCGGGATCGACGCAGAGCGGGCGGGCGATGCCGACCACATCCATGGTACCGCTGGCGAGCGCCGCATTCATGCCCGCGACGGTGCGGAAACCGCCTGTCACCATGAGCGGCATGGTGGTCGCGGCGCGGATGTCGCGCGCGTAGTCGAGGAAATAGGCTTCGCGCGCGATGGTGCTT
Source organism: Parvibaculum sp. (assembly GCA_019635955.1). Taxonomy (GTDB): domain Bacteria; phylum Pseudomonadota; class Alphaproteobacteria; order Parvibaculales; family Parvibaculaceae; genus Parvibaculum. The sequence goes on along the minus strand of JAHBYL010000045.1, from coordinate 15,374 downwards.
TCGCGGCGGGTTTCCGACTTTTCCGGATGCAGCGTCATGTCGTCGAGGCCGACAAGGCGAGGCTGCTCGTATGTGCCGCCGGAGATTTCGAGAAGATCGAGCCCTTCGGCATTGAGCCAGCTTGCGACCCTGATCGCGTCTTCATGGCTGAAGCCGCCGCGCTGGAAGTCCGCCGAATTGAGCTTCACCGAAATCGGGAAATCGCTGCCGACAGCGCGGCGCACGGCGCGCACCGTTTCAAGCAGCAGGCGGGCGCGGTTTTCGAGGCTACCGCCCCATTCGTCGGTGCGGGTGTTCACATCCGGCGACAGGAATTCGGAAATCAGATAGCCGTGCGCGCCGTGAATCTGCACGCCGGTGAAGCCCGTGTCGCGCGCGACGGAGGCGACGAAGGCAAAGCGGCGGATGACATCCTCGATCTCGGCGCCGGTCATGGCGCGGGGCTTGCCGAACTGGCCGCCGGGCATGGCAAGTTCCTTGTCGGAGGGGCCGACCGGCTCCTTGTTCACCAGCGCCGGCGTCTGCCGCCCGGCATGGGAAATCTGCATCCAGAGATGGGTGCCATTGGCCGTGCCGGCCTTCGCGTAGTCGCGGAGCGCAGCGATCGCCTCGTTCGATTGCTCGCCATCGATCGCGACATTGCCCGGCCGCTCCATATAGCGGCGGTCGACCTGCACATTGCCGGTGAGCAGCATGCCCGCCCCGCCCTCGGCCCATCGACGATAGAGACGCACATGCGCTTGCGTGGCCCGGTTCCCCGCATCGCCGAGACCCTCGGTCATGGCGCCCTTGGCAATACGGTTTTTCAGCGTGGCGCCGCAAGGCAGCGTCAGCGGCGAGGCGATATTTGCGTTTTCGGCCATGAGGTTCCCTGAATCCCGGCTTGTTTTCCGCGACTTTGCCATAAGCCGGAAGCCGCCGCCATCGGAACCGATGCCGCCCGCCGCCCGTTGATAGGGCAAGACAACCCCTTATCGGTGAGATCATGACGCAAGGCAGCGACAGCCTGAGCGAAGAATTTCGCGCCTTCATTCGCCAGAGCGAGTTCCCATGCGTGGGCGCGAAATCTGCGCTTGCGCGCGAGCAGATCGAGATCGTCACGGCGCGCGACATCCGTTCGGCGGCGGATGACGGGCGGATACTGGACCGCGCCTACGGGTTCCTGCGCGACCATGAGGCCGATCCGAAAATGTTCACGAGTTTTGCGGTGCTGTTCGAAGGCCCACGGGACATCGACGAGCACTGTTTCGAGACGCATCTTTGGGCGCGGCTCAATGCGCTGCATCGCCTTGACGCCGAACATCACGGCTGGAGCAGCGAGGTAAGCGACGATCCGGCTGCGCCCGATTTCGGCTTCAGCCTGGGCGGGCACGCCTTCTTCGTCGTCGGCATTCACCCGGGATCGGGGCGGTCGGCACGGCGTTTCCCCTGCCCCGGCATCGTGTTCAACCTGCATGAGCAGTTCCGGACCTTGCGGGCGCGCGGACAATATGGCCGGATGAAGGAAACCATCATCGACCGGGACATAAAACTGGACGGGACGGCCAATCCGATGATCGCAGAGCATGGCGCCGTGAGCGAGGCGCGGCAATATAGCGGGCGCGCGGTCGGCGAGAGCTGGCGTTGCCCCTTCAGGCGCGCATGACGGCGCACCGTATTCCACCGCGCTCTGGCGCTGCCTTCGTGCTGCCGAAGGGCGCGCGGCTGACCGTGATCGACCCGGAAGGCGAACAGGTCTCCGATCTCGTGGCCTATAACCGGCACGACACGGAGGAGGTCATCTCGAACGGCCGGACGCTCGACTACCTGAGCAAGATCTATCTTTCGACCGGCGACGCGGTCTATTCGAACCGCAGCAATGTCATGTTCGAGATCGTGGAGGATACGGTCGGGCGGCACGACTTCCTGCTGACGCCCTGCTCCGCCGATACGTTCCGCATCATCTATGGCCATGAGAGCCCGCATCGCGGCTGCTTCGGCAATCTCGCCGAGGCGCTGGCGCCCTATGGCATTGGGCCGGACCGGATTCCGACGGCGTTCAACGTTTTCATGAATGTGCCGATCGATGCAGAGACGGGCGTACTCCGGGTGGACCCGCCGCTCAGCCGGGCGGGCGACCACCTGACAATCGAGGCCCGGATGGACCTCATTATCGGGCTCACCGCCTGCTCGGCCGAACAATCGAACAATTATGCCTTCAAGCCCATCGACTACCGGATCGACGGCGCGGATTAGACTGGCCTCAAGGCGGCGGGGATGGCACAAGGCGCGAGATTGGCGCTCCCGCCGCCGCGCCCTACAATCCGGGTGATTCTCTCTCAAAAAGTTCCGAGTGCATGGCCGCCTCCAAGACCAGCAAATCCGAAGACACTGACGATCTCTTTGCTGCCGCGAGCGCCCCGAAGGCGGCCGCCGAGCCTCGCAAGAGCGCGCCCAAGGGTGCTGCCAAGGGCGATGGCTATTCGGCGAAGGATATCGAGGTGCTGGAGGGGCTGGAGCCCGTGCGGCGGCGCCCCGGCATGTATATCGGCGGCACGGACGAGAAGGCGCTGCATCATCTCTTTGCCGAAGTGCTCGACAATTCGATGGACGAGGCCGTGGCCGGTCATGCGGACTGGATCGAGGTGACGGTTGCCGCGGATGGGAGCCTCACCGTTGCCGACAATGGCCGGGGCATTCCGGTGGACCCGCATCCGAAGTTCAAGAACAAGTCGGCACTCGAAGTCATCCTCACCACGCTTCATTCGGGCGGCAAGTTCGGCGGCAAGGCCTATGAAACGTCGGGCGGCCTGCATGGCGTCGGCGTTTCCGTGGTGAACGCGCTTTCCGACCGTTTCGAGGTGGAGGTCGCGCGCGACCAGACGCTCTATACGCAGCGATACGAACGCGGCGCCCCGAAGACCAAACTCGAGAACAAGGGCCGTGTACAGAACCGGCGCGGCACGAAGATCACCTTCCATCCCGATGCCGACATTTTCGGCAAGGGCGCGCATTTCATTCCGAAGCGCCTCTACAAGATGGCGCGCTCCAAGGCCTATCTGTTCGGCGGCGTCGAAATCCGCTGGACCTGCGCGCCGGAGCTGATCGGCGAGAAGGACCAGACGCCGGCCAACGACGTGCTGCATTTTCCGGGCGGCATTGCGGATTATCTGCGCGTCTCCATCGACGGCTATGACACGGTGACGGCGGAGCCCTTCACGGGCAAGGTATCGCGCGCGGGAAGCCATGGCTCGGTCGAATGGGCGATAGCCTGGTTCGGCGGCGGCGACGGCTTCATCAACTCCTATTGCAACACCGTGCCGACGCCCGAGGGCGGCACGCATGAAGCGGGGCTGCGCGCGGCGCTGACCAAGGCGCTCAAATCCTATGGCGACATGGTGGGCAACAAGAAGGCGGCGCAGATACAGGCCGATGACGTGCTGGGCACGGCAGGGGCCATGCTCTCCGTGTTCATCCGCGAGCCGGAATTTCAGGGCCAGACCAAGGAGAAGCTTGCAAGCGCCGAGGCGCAGAAGCTCGTCGAAAAGGCCATTGGCGACCATTTCGACCACTGGCTGACGGCGGCGCCGCAACAGGCGAACAAGCTGCTCGACTGGGTGATCGACCGCGCGGACGAGCGGCTGCGCCGGCGGCAGGAAAAGGATGTCGCGCGCAAGACGGCAACGCGGAAACTCCGCCTGCCGGGCAAGCTTGCCGACTGCTCGCAATCGGCCTCCGAGGGATCGGAAATCTTCATCGTCGAGGGCGACAGCGCCGGCGGTTCCGCCAAGCAGGCGCGCGACCGCGCGAGCCAGGCCGTGCTGCCGCTGCGCGGCAAGATCCTAAATGTCGCGAATGCCAGTGGCGCCAAGATGGCGCAGAACCAGCAGATCGGCGACCTCATCCAGGCACTCGGTGTGCGCACCGGCAGCCATTACCGCGATGAGGATCTGCGCTACGACAAGGTCATCATCATGACCGACGCCGACGTGGACGGCGCGCATATCGCCTCGCTTCTCATCACCTTCTTCTACCGGGAGCTGCCGGGGCTCATTCGCGGCGGGCATCTCTATATGGCGGTGCCGCCGCTCTACAAGATCACGCAGGGCGGCAAGACACTTTATGCCCGCGACGACGCACACAAGGACGAGCTTCTGAAAAAGGAATTCACCGGCAAGGGCAAGGTGGAGATCAGCCGCTTCAAGGGCCTTGGCGAAATGATGCCTGCCCAGCTCAAGGAAACCACCATGGCGCGCGGCAAGCGGACGCTGTTGCGCGTGGTCGTGCCCGACGATGAGGCGAAGGCGACGGCCGGGGCCATCGACCGGCTGATGGGCAACAAGCCGGAACTGCGCTTCCAGTTCATTCAGGAACATGCCGAATTTGCGCATGATCTGGACATCTGAGCGCCGGAACTGCGCCTAATCCGCCACTTTCCGGGCAAAACCAAGCGGCCGGACGGGGCTTTATTGACAATTTGTCGATAAGGCCTATGGTCCGCGCGACGTAATGCGGATTCGCGCGGCCGCCATATCACGCGCTGAGACTGCCCGACCCTGCCGGCAACCGAACGGCAGGTTCGTCCACGGCCCTGAAAGTGGGCCTTGCGGGCAGCATATTTAAGGTAATCAGGGCAACTACATGACATTCGACGAACTCGGCCTCTCGCCGGAGATTCTGAAAGCCGTTTCCGAAACCGGCTATACGACCCCCACCCCCATTCAGGCTCAGGCCATTCCGCAGGTGCTTGCGGGCCGCGACGTTCTCGGCATCGCGCAGACCGGCACCGGCAAGACGGCCTCCTTCACCCTGCCGATGATCGACAAGCTGTCGCGCGGCCGGGCGCGGGCGCGGATGCCGCGCTCTCTCATTCTCGAACCGACGCGCGAACTCGCGGCGCAGGTGGCCGAGAATTTCGAGACCTATGGCAAGTACAACAAGCTTTCGATGGCGCTGCTCATCGGCGGCGTTTCCTTCGGCGACCAGGACAAGAAGCTCGATCGCGGCGTCGATGTGCTGATTGCGACGCCGGGCCGTTTGCTCGACCATTGCTCGCGCGGCAAGGTGCTGCTGACGGGCGTGCAGATCCTCGTGATCGACGAAGCCGACCGCATGCTCGACATGGGCTTCATTCCGGATATCGAGGAAATCTGCAAGAAGCTGCCCTTCACCCGGCAGACGCTTTTCTTCTCGGCCACCATGCCGCCCGAAATCCAGCGCCTCACGGATGCCTTCCTGCATAACCCGGAACGCATCGAAGTCGCGCGCATCTCCTCCGCCAATGCGACGATCCGCCAGGCACTGGTGAAGACCTCGAAGGATGGCAAACGCGAGAAGCTCGAGAGCATCATCGAGAAAGAAAACGTCAAGAACGCGATCATCTTCTGCAACCGCAAGCGCGATGTGGCGAGCCTCGAGCGCGCGCTGCAGAAGGCAGGCCTGTCGGCGGGCGCCATTCACGGCGATCTCGATCAGTCCGTACGAACGAGGACGCTGGACGGCTTCCGCAAGGGCGATATTCGCCTGCTCGTCGCGAGCGACGTGGCGGCGCGCGGTCTCGACATTCCGGATGTGAGCCATGTCTTCAATTATGACGTGCCGACCCATGCCGAAGATTACGTTCACCGCATCGGCCGCACGGGCCGCGCGGGCAAGAGCGGCACGGCCTATACGCTCGCAACGCGCGAGGACGGCAAGTATCTCGCCGCCATCGAAAAACTGATCGGCAATCCGATCCCGGAAGACGATGCGAAGCCGGCCGCGAAGGTGGAAGGCGTAGCAGCCGAAACGCCGGAGACGGAAACCGAAGAGCAGGAAGCGCCGAAGCGCAGCCGCTCGCGCCGTGGCGGCCGTGGCCGCAGCGCCGCGAAGGAAGAAGCCGCCGTCGAGGCTGTGGAAGCCGTTGCCGAAGCGCCGGCCGAGCAGCCTACTGAAATGGCAGAACGCCCCGCCGCGCGAGAAGAAGCTCCTCGTCGCGCCGAAGCACCGCGACGCGACGAGCGTTCGAACCGCAATGGCGGGAAAGATCGCGGCCGCGACCGCGACGACGAACGCGTGGTCGGCCTTGGCGACCACGTTCCGGCCTTCATGCTGCGCGCTGTGAAGCTGCCGAAGAAGTCCGCGAAGGACGATGCCGAGGATCTCGAAATGGAATCCGAGGACGCCTGATCGTCTAGAGAATTCAAAGCAAAAAAGGCGGCTCCTGCGAGCCGCCTTTTCCTTTGGGCCTATGCCCCTTTTACTTCTTGATCATGCTTGCGAGGGTCTTCCGCGTCTTCGCGCCATAGGGCGGGCGGAACATCTCGGCGACCATTTTCGCCTTGGACTGCGTGTAGACCGCCTTCGCATGGCTGAAGGTGCGGAAACCGTCGAGGCCGTGATAGGCGCCCATGCCCGAGGGGCCGACGCCGCCGAAGGGCAGGTCTTCCATCGAGACATGCATGATGACGTCGTTCAGCGTCACGCCGCCCGATGTCGTGCGATCGAGCACCTTGCGCTGCTCGCCCTCGTCGTCGCCGAAGAAATAGAGGCCGAGCGGACGGTCCTTCGCATTGACGTAGCCGATCGCTTCGTCGAGTTCCTTGTAGGTCTTGACGGGAAGCAGCGGGCCGAAGATCTCGTCCTGCATGATCTTCATGTCTTCGGTCGGGTTCAGCACCAGCGTCGGCGGAATCTTGTGCGCCTGCTGCTGGCTGAAGTCCTCGTTCGCCGGGTTGATCTCGACGATCTTCGCGCCCTTCGTCCGCGCATCCTCGATATAGGAATTGAGGCGGTCGTAGTGGCGCTGGTTGATGATCGAGGTGTAGTCCGGATTGTCCTTCATGGTCGGCAGCATCTTCGAGACCGACTTTGTGGCTTCGGCGACGAATTCATCCACCTTGCCTTCCGGCACATAGACATAGTCCGGCGCGAGGCAGATCTGGCCGGCGTTCAGCACCTTGCCGTTCATGATGCGGGCGGCCGCATCGTCGATCTTCGCCGACTTCGAGACGATGACGGGCGACTTGCCGCCGAGCTCCAACGTCAGCGGCACGAGGTTTTCCGCCGCTGCGCGCATGACGTGATAGGCGATGGAGGTCGCGCCGGTGAAAAGCAGATGGTCGAAGGGCTGGCGCGAGAAGGCTTCGCCCACCGCCGGGCCGCCGGTGATGACCGCGACTTCGGTTTCGTCATAGGCGGCGTGCAGCAGACGCGCCATGAGCTCCGAGGTGGCGGGCGTATATTCGGACGGCTTGATCATGGCGCGGTTGCCCGCCGCAAAGACGCCGGCAAGCGGGGTCCAGGTGAGGTTCACCGGGAAGTTCCACGGGCTGATGATGCCGACCGTGCCGAGCGGCTGATATTCCACGCGCGCCTTGGCGCCGAGAAGGTTCAGCGGGAACTGCACCTTGCGCTTTTCCGGCTTCATCCACTGGCGCAGATGCTTCTTGGCGTGCTTGAGCGGCCCGATGGAGCCCATGACATCCGTCAGCAGGGTCTGCTCATGGCTGCGATGGCCGAAATCGGAGGCAATCGCCTCGACAATTTCCTTCTGGTTATCGACCAGAATGGCGATAGCCCGGTCGATCCAGTCGATGCGGCGCTCGGCGCTGACCGGCCCTTCCTTGATATGCGCCGCCTTCTGCTTGTCGAGAATGGCGCGGATCGAGGCCGAAATCGTGGCCGAATCCGCTTCGCGCGATGTCTGCTCCGCCAAGCTCATGTGGAACCTCCTGGTGCGCGGCGCTTGTTGGGGGAATGCGCCGCCTGATTGCCCTGCCCTAGCGGCCCGGTTTTCCCCGGTGGCCGCCCCCGGGGTCCCGGCGGCAAGCCGCCTCGACCCAAGGATTTTCATGAAATATACATAAGAGGAGGCGTTTTGAGAGCCCCTTTGAGGCGGTTCCGGCAGCCCGCGGCATTTCCGCCACGGAAGGCGGCCTCCCCACCTCGGGAAACCGCCATTTTGGCCAGGATTTACGCTCGGGTAACCGGTTTTGCCTAGCTTTGGCCTGTCGATTCCGGGACGACACCAGCGCCTATACAGACGGGGGATAGCAGTCGTGATGCAGGCTGAAGATATCGAATTTGCCAACGAGTGGAGCGCCGGGGCGCTGAAGCTCATGCAGGAGAATTCGATTCCGCCGAGCCCGGACAATTATGCCGTGTGGTTCCGTTATGCCTCCGGCCGGCTGCCCGAACTCAACAAGGAAATCGACGAGAAGATCGCGACCGCAGGGCCGCTCGATCTCGACACGACGCTCGACATTCAGCGCCGATATTTCTCGGATGCGAAGCTGACCGATGCCACGCTTGCGGCCGGCACGAAGCTGAATACCGAGGTCGACCAAATTCTCCGGATCATCGAGGAGACGGTCGGCAACTCCACAGCGCTCGGCGCCAGCGTCCGCGAGGCAAGCGAAAGCCTGTCGAGCCAATCGACGCCCGGCGACGTGCTGAAGGCCGTGGAGGCGATCGTCACCGCCTCGCGCAAGATGGAAGAGCGTAGCGCCGAACTCGAAGATCATCTGCAGGCGACGAAGCGCGAGCTCAACGAATTGCAGGACAATCTTGCCAAGGCGCATACCGAAGCGCGGACCGACGGGCTGACGGGCCTCAACAACCGCAAGGCCTTCGACGAAGCGATCGAGCGCGAGATGGCCGGCGCCCGCGCGAGCGGCAAGCCGCTTTGCCTCATCGTCGGCGACATCGATCATTTCAAGAAATTCAACGACACGTTCGGTCACCGCACCGGCGACCAGGTGCTCCGCCTCGTTGCAAGCTGCCTGAAGAACGGCGCCGCCAAGGGCCATATCGCTGCGCGCTACGGCGGCGAGGAATTTGCCGTCATCATGCCGGCGACCGATCTCGCCACGGCGGAAGTCATCGCCAACAAGATCCGCGAGACCGTGATGGCGCGCGAACTTGTGAAGCGCTCCACGGGCGAGTCCCTCGGCCGCGTCACCATGTCCATGGGCATCGGCCTGTTTCGGCCGGAAGACGCCGCCGCCTCGCTGATCGAGCGGGCCGACCAGTGCCTCTATCAGGCAAAGCACGCAGGCCGGAATCGCGTGATCGCCGAGGATGCGGGCGCTGCCATGCCGAAAGCGCTGGCCGGCTGACGAGGCCGCTCATCCAACCCTGATCTTTGACGCAGCGGAAGGCTAGGTTCCGCGATTTGCGCCCGTGCGGGCTTTCGCATGGGCGGCGCGAAGGCTATTTTCGGTGCCCCGGAACAAGGCACCGAAAAGCAGGGATCATGGAAACGCTCACGCTCGACGTTCAGGAAGGCATTGCGCTCGTCACGCTCAATCGCCCCGATGTGCTGAACAGCATCAACACGAAGCTCATCGACGAGATGCGCGAAACGGTCGCCGCCGTGGCCGCGAACAGCGAAGCGCGTGTCATGCTCGTGACGGGCGCTGGCCGCGGTTTCTGCGCCGGCGCCGACCTTGCCGAGCAGGGCTCGCGCGGCGGCGACATGAGCATCGGCCAGGGCGTGGCGCACGGCATGACCTATCGCTTCAACCCGATGATGCGCGAGCTCTATGCGCTGCAGAAGCCGATCATTGCCGCGGTGAACGGCATAACGGCGGGCGGCGGCGTGGGCCTTGCGCTTGCCGCCGACATCGTGATTGCCGCGAAGAGTGCTTCCTTCGTGCAGGTATTCGGGCCGCGCCTCGGACTCATTCCCGATCTCGGCTGCACCTGGCAGCTGCCGCGTCTCGTCGGCCGTGCCCGTGCGCTCGGGCTTGCGTTGACGGGCGACAAGCTCTCTGCCGAACAGGCCGCCGACTGGGGTCTTATCTGGAAATGCGTGGAAGATACGGCGCTGATGGATGAAGCCCGCGCCGTTGCCACGAAGCTCGCCAAGGGACCGACCAATGCTTTCGCCGAAATCCGCAAGGCGATCGACGCGGGCGCGGGCAACAGCTATTCGGCGCAGCTCGACTATGAGCGCGATGTGCAGGGCAAGCTCGGCGACCATCCGAATTTCGCGGAGGGCGTCAAATCCTTCCTGACGAAGCGGGAACCGGCATTCAAAGCCTGATATTGAAAAACCAGAACCGGCACAGGGAGACGACAATGGACTTCGAACGCGCAAGGCTCGACATCGAAGGAAGCGTGGGCATTCTCACGCTCAACCACCCGGAAGTGATGAACGCGGTATCGCCCGAAATGCTCGGCGGCCTGATGCTCGCCATGGACCAGGTGGAAGACCCGAAAAACGGCATTCGCTGCCTCGTGATGACGGGTGAAGGCCGCGGCTTCTGCACCGGCGCGAACCTGCAGGGGCGCGGCGACAATTCCGGCGCGCGGCCCGATGCAGGCTCGGCGCTCGAAACCATGTACCACCCCTTCCTGCGCCGCCTGCGCAACCTGCAGATGCCCTTCGTGACCGCGGTGAACGGCCCCGCCGCCGGCGTCGGCATGAGCTTCGCGCTGATGGGCGATCTCGTGCTCTGCGCGCGTTCGTCCTATTTCCTGCAGGCCTTCCGCCGCATCGGCCTGGTGCCGGATGGCGGCTCGACCTGGATCCTGCCGCGGCTCGTCGGCAAGGCGCGCGCCATGGAGTTGTCGCTGCTGGGCGAGAAGCTGCCGGCGGAAACGGCTCTGCAATGGGGCCTCGTCAACCGCGTCTATGACGACGAGAAGCTGATCGAGGAAGCGAAGAAGCTTGCGGCCGACCTCGCGAGCGGCCCGACCAAGACGCTCGGCATGATCCGCCAGCTCTACTGGGAGAGCACGGACAATACTTATGAAGAGCAGCTCAATCTCGAGCGGCAGCTTCAGCGCACCGCAGGCTATGGCGAGGATTTCAAGGAAGGCGTGCGCGCCTTCCTCGAGAAGCGCCCGGCGCAGTTCAAGGGGAATTGACGCTCAGCCGATGATGCAGCTCGCGAGCAGCGCGAGAAACATCACGGCGATGAAGAGAAGAACGTAAGGCATGACCGCGCGTCTCAGGCTCTGTGGCGCGCGGTTTTCTTTCGCGCGGCGGGTTTGTGGGTCGCGCGCTTTCCGGGCGCGGGCTTTGCCGCCTTCGCCGAAAGCGCAGCGTCGAGCGCCTTGCGCGCCCAGGCGACCAGCTCGTCGGCGTCGTCGTAAAGCCGCTCGGGCAATTCGTAATAGGACATGGCGACCGATTTTCCGGAGGGCGGCTCATAGACGAAGGGGCCCATCTCCTCCGCCTCGTAGTCGGCGCGGTTTCTGTCATCCACCTTGAAGAAAAGCGTTTCGCCAGCGATCAGCCCGAACATGAGATCGTCGAGGTAAACACCCGCACCGCCGAACATATTGCGGATGCGGATGGGGCCGAGCGGTTCGAGCTGCTCGCTCACGAATTCCCTGTATTCGGCGCTGACGGCCATGTGGCGATCAGAGAGTTGCGGGCGTGATCGTCACGCTTTCGCCGCAGCCGCAGGCATCCGTCTGGTTCGGATTGTTGAAGCGGAAGCCGGAGGAGAACTTGTCGGTCGCGTAGTCCATCTCCGTGCCGAGCAGGAAGAGGATCGCCTTCGGGTCGATCAGGATTTTCACACCGCGATCTTCCACCACCTCGTCGAGCGGCTTCTGCTCCTCGGCATATTCCATCGTGTATTCCATGCCGGCGCAGCCGCCATTCTTCACGCCGATGCGCACGCCGATATATTTGCCCTCGGAGGCAGCCATGATGGCCCGCATCCGCTCGGCGGCGGTGTCCGTCAGTGTAATTGCCTTCGGCATGGGTCTCGCCATTTCCCGTACCTCAATACATGTTGAGAGCAACGCGCGCTTCATCCGACATCCGGCTCGGGTCCCAGGGCGGATCGAAGGTCATCTCGACGCGGACATCGCCCACGCCTTCGACGCTGCGCACCGCATCCTCGACCATGACGGGCATGGTACCCGCCACCGGGCAGCCCGGCGCCGTCAAGGTCATGTCGATCACAACGTCGCGGTCATCCGAGATATCCACCTTGTAGATGAGGCCGAGCTCGTAAATATCAACCGGGATTTCCGGATCGTAGACGGATTTCAGAGCCGCGATGATGTCGTCCGTCAGTCGCTCGAGCTCCTCAGGCGGAATCGCCGAAGCCTGCGCCGGGGCTTCCGCCGCGCCACTCTCCGGGCCATCCACCATGTTTGCTTCGTCCATCATCGGCCTCACTCGAAGAACCTCTTGGCGTCGGTCAGTGCCTCCGCCAGACGGTCCACCTCATCCAGCGTATTATACATCGCAAAGGAGGCCCGCGTCGTCGCGCCGACGCCGAAACGCTCCATCACCGGCTGGGCGCAATGGTGCCCGGCACGAACCGCAACGCCCGCCCGGTCGATCACCGTCGCGATATCGTGCGGATGAGCATTCTCCATCACGAAGGAGACGATGCTGCCCTTTTCCTTCGTTGTGCCCACGATGCGCAGGCTGTTGATCTCCGACAGCCGCCGCGTCGCATAGTCGCGAAGCGCCAGTTCATGCGCGAGGATGCGCTCCCGGCCGATGCCCTCGATATAGGAAAGCGCGGCACCAAGGCCGATCGCCTGGACAATGGCGGGGGTGCCCGCCTCGAAGCGGTGCGGGGCCGCGGCATAAGTCACGTTTTCTAGCGTCACCTCGCGGATCATCTCGCCGCCGCCGCGATAGGGCCGCATCTTCTTCAGATGTTCGGCCTTCGCGTAGAGGAGGCCGATGCCCGTCGGCCCGTAAAGCTTGTGGCCCGAGCAGACGAGGAAATCGCAATCGAGGTCGCGCACATCGGTTGGCAGGTGGACGACGCTCTGGCAGCCATCGACAAGCACCGGCACGCCGCGCTCATGCGCGAAGCGGATCATGTCCCGGATGGGCGTGATGGTGCCGAGCGCATTCGACATGTGCGTCATCGCGACCATCTTCGTACGCGGCGAGAAGAGCGCCCGGTAGGCGTCGATATCGAGCGAACCGTCATCAAGCGCAGGCACGAATTTCAGCACGGCGCCATGACGCTCGCGCAGGAAGTGCCAGGGAACGATATTCGAGTGATGCTCCAGCACCGACAGGATGATTTCGTCGCCCGCCTCGATCATCGGCTCGGCGAAGGACGAGGCGACGAGGTTGATCGCGTCGGTGGCGCCGGAGGTGAAGACGATCTCGTCGGTCGAGGCTGCATTCAGAAAGGCGCGCGCCGTCTCCCTCGCCTGCTCGAACTTCTCCGTCGCGGCATTGGAGAGATAATGCATGCCGCGATGGACGTTCGAATATTCATGGCCATAGGCCTCGGCAATCGCGTCGATCACCTGTTTCGGCTTCTGCGCCGAGGCGGCATTGTCGAGATAGACGAGCGGCTTGCCATAGACCTCGCGCGATAGGATCGGAAAATCGGCCCGGATTCGCGCGACATCGTAAGGCTCATGGGTCAGGACGGGCTTGTTCATGATGCCGCCCCCCCGAACCAGCCGGAGACGAGATCGCGGAATATTTCCCGGGCTTCTTCATGCGGGGCAAGTTCGATCGCTTCATCGAGGAAGGCGAGCACAAGCAGGCGGCGGGCCTCCGCTTCCGGGATGCCGCGCGAGCGCAGATAGAAGATCGCGTCCTTCGACAATTCGCCAACCGTCGAGCCATGCGCGCATTGCACATCGTCGGCATAGATTTCGAGTTCGGGCTTTGCGTTCATCGAGGCGTCGCGCGAGAGAAGCAGCGCCTGCGTCATCTGGCGGCCATCGGTTTTCTGCGCATCGGGACGCACGATCACCTTGCCCTGGAATACACCTTCCGCCTCGCCGTCCAGCACGCCCTTGAACATGGTGTGGCTGGTGCAGCCGGGCACCGCATGATCGACCACGGAAAAGGTGTCGAAATGCTGCTTGCCGCGAAGCGCATAGGCGCCGTCGACGCTGGCATGCGCGCCCTCGCCTGCAAAGAGAATGAAATTCTGCGCGCGGGACAGGCCGCAACCAAGCGTCAGCGTGAAGCTTTCAAGCCGCGACTTTCCGGCGAGCGTTGCGCGCAGCGTCGAGAGATGAACGCTATCCGCCGTCTCGTTCTGCAGCTTCGCGTGGCGGAGCGTCGCATCCGCGCCGAGTTCGATGTCGGTGACGATATCGGCGAGCGCCGCCTTGCCGCCCAGATGGCTTTCGAGGATCGAGGCTTCGGCGCCGTCCTCCAGCAGTACGAGATTGCGCGTGTGCGAGGCACCGGCATCCGCCGCGACGAAGACGAGATGGAGCGGCTTGTCGAGCCTGACACCCTTGCGGATGCGGAGCGCCATGCCATCGGCCATCAGCGCCGTGTTGAGCTCGACAATGTTTTCCGCCTGCCCCGCCTCGTCCATGCGGCGCTCGATCAGGGCTTTGGCCCATTGCTCGCTCAGCACATCGGCAAGGCGGTGCAGCTCCACGCCCTTGGGGAGACGCGCGGTATCCGACAGGCCCTCATGGAAGCGGCCATTCGCGAAAACGAGCCTGAGAGCGTCGATGCCCGCAAAGGCCGTCGCCGCGGGCGTTTCCGGCAGGATCACCGCAGCTTCATGCCGGGGCGCTGGTGCGAACGCCGCCTTGTCGAGCGCCTGGCGGAGATCGGTATATTTCCAGTCCTCCAGGCGGCGATGCGGGAGGCCAGCTTCGGCAAAAGCCTTGATGGCGGCTTCGCGGCGGCGCGCAAGCCAGCTGCCGGCACCGGGCAATGCATTGCCCGCCGCTTCGAAAGCCGTCACGAAATTTGCCGTCGCCTTGTCGTTCATGGCCTCACTCACGCGGCATCCGCGCCATAACCGGCATAGCCGGACTTCTCGAGTTCGAGCGCCAGCTCCTTGCCGCCCGTCTTCACGATGCGTCCCTTGGACAGAACATGCACGACGTCCGGCACGATATAGTCGAGCAGGCGCTGATAATGGGTGATGACGATCATCGCGCGTTCGGGCGAGCGCAGCGCGTTCACACCTTCGGCGACCGTCTTCAGCGCGTCGATGTCGAGGCCGGAGTCGGTTTCGTCGAGCACGCAGAGCGCGGGTTCGAGCAGCGACATCTGCAGCACTTCGGCGCGTTTCTTCTCGCCGCCGGAATAGCCGACATTGAGAGCGCGCTTCAGCATGTCGTCGGTGACGTTGAGCGGCCTTGCCTTTTCGCGCACAAGCTTCAGGAAGCGCACGGCATCGAGTTCCTCTTCGCCGCGCGCCTTCCTTTGCGCATTGAGCGCCGTCTTGAGGAAGGTCATCGTCGTCACGCCCGGAATTTCCAGCGGGTACTGGAAGGCGAGAAAGACGCCCGCCGCCGCGCGCTCGTCCACGCCCATCTCCATCAGGTCGCGGCCCTTGAAGCGGATCGAACCTTCGGTGACCTCATAGCCCTCGCGGCCCGCCAGCACATAGGACAGCGTCGACTTGCCGGAGCCGTTCGGCCCCATGATGGCGTGCACTTCACCCGCACGGATGTCGAGGTCGATCCCTTTAAGGATTTCCTTGCCA
>JAHBYL010000044.1 GCA_019635955.1 Parvibaculum sp. | reverse complement strand
GCGCTATGGCGCCTCGCATGGCGTTCACGCGACGCCGTCGGAAATCGCCGTCACCTATTTCCTGCATCCGCATGCGGTGAAGGATGCCGAGCTCTCGCCCAAGGTCGCGCCCTGGGGCCGCTACACGGATGCGGAAAGCTACCGCGCCGCCTTCCCGGACGGCCGCATCGGCTCCGACCCCTCGCTCGCGGACCCAAAGGATGGCGAGAAGTTGATGGCGCTTTCGGCCGAAGGGCTGATCGAGGATTTCCGGAAATTCGAGACGGAGTAGGTCTGCCTAGCCCGCCAGCCGCACCACGCCGTCGATGATGTCGACCGCGATGCTTTCGAGATGCTCGCCCACACAAGGCCCGCTGGTGCAGAGCCCGTCCTCGATGCGGAAGAGGGCCGCGTGCCCGCCGCAGATGATCTGCGTTTCGTCCTGCGTGAGAAAGCGGCCGGGCCTTGCGTCGAGCGGCTGGTTCGCATGAGGGCAGCGGTTCAGATAGGCGAAGACGGCGTTATCCTTCCGTACAAGGAAGATATCGCGGCGCGTCTTGCCTTGCCCAAGTGCGAAGCCGCGGGCGCCGGGATCGTCGAGGTCATCAAGCGCGCAGATTTCCGGTCCCGTCACGGCGCCTTCTTCAGTCCGCCCATCTTGCAGACGAGCTTCCATTCATCGTCGCGCACCGGCTGCACGGAGAGACGCGAATTATTCGCCAGCACCATGTCATGAAGCGCCGGCTCCTTCTTTACATCGTCAAGCGTCACGGGCTTCGGCATGTCCTCGACCGCTTCGATCACGACAAGACCGAACTTTCCCTTTTCGTCCGTCGGGTCCGGGCGGTGCTCCCCGATCACGCGGACGATGCCGACGATGCTCTTCTCATCCACCGAATGATAGAAGAAGCCGAGGTCGCCCTTTTTCATCGCCTTCATGTTGTTGTTCGCCTGATAATTGCGAACGCCGTTCCAGGGCTCGCCCTTCGCGCCCTTTTTCTTCTGGTCCTCCCAGGACCAGGTGGACGGTTCGGATTTGAAAAGCCAGTAAGCCATGGTCTTCAGTCCTTCGGGCCGAGAAGCCATTTCCAGGCGCGCACTTCCGTCGCCGCGAAGAGCCCCGCCTTGTTGTAGGGATCGTTCTCGACGAGTTTTTCCGCCGTCGCGCGATCGGCCACATCGATCACCAGCATGGAGCCGTTCATCACGCTCTGATCGTCATTGGTGAAGGGCCCGCCGATCTTCACGCAACCTGCCTCGCCCCAGTACTTCAGGTGAGCTTCGCGATTGGCGAGGCGCAGGTCGAGCGCGTCCGGCTTGTCGGTGCAGATGAGGCAGAAGAGCATGTCGGATTCCGTTTTCAGGTTTCACTGCGGAAGGGGCGGGCGAGAAGGGCGGCAATCGTCTCGTCGACGCCGGCGCGGCCCGTCACGATATTCGCAACCGCTTCGGCGATCGGCATTTCTATATCGTATTTGCGGGCAAGCGCCACGACGGCGGTGGCGGAGTGCACGCCTTCGCTGACCGAGTTGCGCGATCCCATGATCTCCTCGAGCGTCTTGCCTTCGCCAAGCGCGAGGCCGAGCGACATGTTGCGCGATTTCGGCGAGTTGCAGGTGAGGATGAGGTCGCCAAGGCCGGAAAGCCCTGCCAGCGTTTCCGGCTTCGCGCCGAGCGCAAGGCCGAGCCGCGTCAGCTCCGCGAAGCCGCGTGTGGTGAGAGCGGCGCGCGCGCTGTCGCCGAATTTCTTCCCCTCCACGATGCCGCAGGCGATCGCGAGGACGTTCTTCACTGCGCCGCCGATTTCGGCGCCGATGAGGTCGGCGGAGTAGTAGGGGCGGAAGGTCGCGAGCCCGATCGCATGAACAAGGGCTTCGGCAACCGCCTCGTCCTCGCAGGCAAGCGTCACCGCCGTCGGCAGCCCGCGCGCGACTTCCGCCGCAAAGCTCGGGCCCGAAAGCACGGCGGGCAGGGCGCGAGGCATGGCCTCGGCCAGGACTTCCGTCAGTAGCTGGCTGGTCGATTGCTCGACGCCCTTGGCGCAAAGCACGACGGGCTTTCCCTCCGACACATGGGGCGCGAGCTCCTCCAGCATCCGGCGCATATGCTGGGCCGGCGTCACCATCAGCAAGGCGTCGCCATGGGCGGCTTCGGAAATGTCGCCTGTCGCGCGGATCGAGGGGTCGAGCGGGATGCCGGGCAGGAAGGTCCGGTTCTCATGGGCAGCGTTGACCGCCTCCACCACCTCCGCCTCGCGGGCCCAGAGCGTCACGTCGCGGCCGGCCTTGGCCGCCACCTGGGCCAGCGCCGTGCCCCAGGCGCCACCGCCAACCACCGATATTTTCTGGTATTTCTGGCTCAAGTGAGGTCTCCGGCGGGCAGGCTCATGTTGCAGGCGCTAACGATTGAACGTTTCGTTGATTATTTACTTCGGCGCATTAAACTATCTGTATGAGCATTCAAGACGATACGCACCAGAAAATCCTCGCCGCCGCCAAACGCCGCTTCATGCATTACGGCTACGGCAAGACAACCATGGCGGAGCTTGCCGTCGATTGCGATATGTCGCCGGGCAATCTCTATCGATATTTCGCAGGAAAGCTCGATATTGCGGAGGCGATCTGCCGCGAGGCCTCGACCCAGACCGCGGAAGATCTCGGCCGCGTGCTGACCACGCCGGGCCGGACTGCCGCGCAGCGGCTCCATGATTTCCTGTTCATGGATCTCCGTGAAACCTTCCACAAGCTGGAAGAAGACCCGAAAATCGTGGAAATGGCCCAGATCGTCACCGCCGAACGGCCGGAATTCCACAATGAGGGGCTGAAGCGGGAGCGCGAGGTGCTTGCCCGCATCGTCGAACTCGGCAATCTCTCGGGCGAGTTCAGCGTGCCGGACCCCGATTTCGCGGCCGAGATGATCCAGGCCGCGACCCTCAAATTCTCCTATCCGCAGCTTTTCACCCGGCTGCCGCTGCCCAAACTCGAGAGGGAGCTAGAAGGCGTCTACCAGATCATGGTGGCGGGACTTCGGGCCGGCTGCGCCTGTGTCGATCCGGAAAAACAGGCCGTCATGGCTTGAATCGTTCCAGACTTATCCACAAGCCTCTATTTTTGCTGCGTCGCATCTGAATCAAGGATGCGGCGCATTTTTAATTCAAGCCATTGAAAACACGTAATTTTTGTAGGGTCCGAAGTCGCCTTGTGTTGCGTTGCAGCAACATAAATCCTGAACGCTGAATATTTTTTGTTTTATTCATTGTTTTTCATTCAAGGCTCCCCTACATCCAGCCTGTCAGCGGGGAACCCCGGAAAGCAGCCCCGCCGAAGCATCAGGAGACGAGCCATGATCACTCTGAATTCCAAGCTGACGAGCCGCGTCCTCACCCTCGCCGTCGCAGGCTATGCCGTCGTGTTTCTCGCCCAGGTCGCGTCCCAGTACGCGGTCTGAGCGAGGGCGAGACCGAATTTCAGGCGGAGCCCCCGCCATCCGAGAAGGAATACCGACATGACGCCGAACCGGAACATCCTCCCCCTCGCGGAGCGCGTCGCCACCAAAGCCGCCGCCGCGTTGCTCGTGGTCTACACGATTGCCCTGATCGTACAGACCTCGGGCGTCGCCCAGATCGTCTGAGCCGATCCGCCACAGGTTTCCTCGACCGGACTTCTTCCCTCCCCCTCGATGGAAGTCCGGTGATCCCCGAGCCCTCCCCCCGAGGGCGCTTGACCCCGCCGCCTCCCCGCGGCGGGGTTCTTTTTTCAGGTGAGGGCGAGGTGCTGGCGGGCGAAGCGGGTGATGTGGGTTATGGCCTCGCGGCCTTCCGGCAGCATGTCGGCATTGAGCTGCCAGACATGCCAGACCTTCGGCCAGACCTCGAGCACGGCTTCGACGCCCGCGGCTTTCAGGTTTTCCGCCATGCGCACGGAATCGTCCCGCAGCATTTCGCGCTCGCCGACCTGGAGCAGCACGGGCGGGAAGCCCGTCACATCGCCGAACAGCGGCGAGAGGAAGGGATCGCGCTCGTCGAGCCCGTGGAAATAGGCGGGCTTCAGGCTGTCGAACATCTCCTCGACGAAAAGCGAATCGGCCTCGGCATTCTCATGGCGCGAGGCGCCGGTGCCGGTCATGTCAGTGGCGGGCGAGAGGCAGACCAGGGCGGCGGGTAGCGGAAGCCCCTCCGCCTTGAGGCGAAGCGCGAGCGCGAGCGTCAGGTTGCCGCCGGCAGAATCGCCGCCGACGACAATCGATTTCGCGGCATAGCCCTTGTCGAGGAGCGCGCGATAGGCGGCGACGCAATCGTCGAGCGCGGCCGGGTAGGGGTGCTCCGGCGCGAGGCGGTAGTCGATCGCATGGACGGGCACGCCGACCTCTTTCGCCAGGCGCCAGGTGAGCGGGCGGTGGGTGCGGGGCGAGCCGCCGACGAAACCGCCGCCATGGATATAGAAGAAGGTCCGGCTGTCATCGGCGCCGGGCGCCGAGAGGCGTTCCGTGGGCACGCCGCCAAGGGCGAGGTCTTCGACCGCGATACCGGCGGGGAGGCGCGAGGTCCGCGCTTCCATTTGCAGCATCAGCGGCCGCAGCAATTGCACGTCCGGGTTCTTCCGGAAGCGGCGCTTGATCTGCCAGCGAACCAGTTGATTGAGGATAACAAGCTGCAGGCTCATGGGCTTCCTTCCGTCAGGCTTTCACGCCGGCGCCCCTTGCGGGCGCGGCTTCGGGGTCGAGCGGCCAGCGGGCGCGGGGCCCGGTGTCGATCGGGTCGGTGAGGCCGAGCGCCATGCGCTCCGCCCCCGCCCAGGCGATCATGGCGCCATTATCGGTGCAGAGCTTCAAGGGGGGGACAACTAATTCATAGCCGAAGGCATGGGCCGAAACCATCAGCCGCTCGCGCAGCACCAGGTTGGCGGCGACGCCGCCTGCCACCACGAGGCGGCGATGGCCGGGCGGAATCAGGTCGCTCGCCGCGGCCATGGCGTTCTCGCAGCGGTCGGAAAGGACATCGCCGACCGCGCATTGGAAGGCGGCGGCAATATCGGCCTTGTCCTCCTCCGAAAGGGTTTCCCGCCCTTCCGCAAGCTGGCGCACCGCGGTCTTGAGGCCGGAAAAGGAGAAGTCGCAGCCCGGCCGCCCGGCCATGGGCCGGGGGAGCGGAAAGCGCGTGGCATTGCCCTCACGGGCGATGCGCTCCACGGCGGGGCCGCCGGGATAGCCGAGCCCCATCAGCTTCGCCACCTTGTCGAAAGCCTCGCCCACCGCATCGTCGATGGTGGTGCCGAGGCGGTGATAGCGGCCGACGCCCTCGACCACGAGAAGCTGGCTGTGGCCGCCGGAGACCAGAAGCAGGAGGTAGGGGAAGGGGAGGTCGTCAGTCAGCCGGGCGGTGAGCGCATGGCCTTCGAGGTGGTTGACCGCGATGAAGGGGAGGCCACGCGCCGCCGCGATGCCTTTTGCCGTCATCAGGCCGACGATGACGCCGCCGATAAGGCCGGGCCCCGCGGTTGCGGCAATGCCGTCGAGATCGTCCCAGTCGGTGCCTGCCTCCTTCATGGCGCGGGCGATGAGCCCGTCCAGATGTTCGACATGGGCGCGGGCGGCGATTTCCGGCACCACGCCGCCGAAAGGCGCATGGGCCTCGATCTGCGAGAAGACGGCATTGGAGAGAATTTCGCCCCGCCCGCCGCCCGCCGGGCGGCGCACCACGGCGGCCGCGGTCTCGTCGCAGCTCGTTTCGATGCCGAGGATGGTCAGGGGGCGGTCCATGCAGCTTCTTCTGGCAAAATTGCCCGGATCGCCCGGGCTTTCCTTCTCGCCTCGCGGACGAAAGGGCTATAAGGGGCCTCGGAACGAACCGCTCCGGGCGGGGTTCCCGCTGGCATACAACTTCAGAGACCTTCAATGCAACGCCGCTACCGCATCGGAACCCGTGGCTCGAAGCTCGCGCTCATCCAGGCGAACGAGGTGGCGCGGCGGATCGCGCTCGCCTCCCACGCCCATGTCGAAGATGTGACCGAGATCGTCGTGATCAGCACGGCAGGCGACAGGGTGCAGGACCGGGCGCTTTCGGAGATCGGCGGCAAGGGGCTCTTCACGGAAGAAATCGAGGAACAGCTTCTCGATGCGCGGATCGATGTCGCGGTCCATTCGATGAAGGACATGCCGACCGTGCTGCCCGACGGGCTCACGATCGATTGCCTGCTCGAGAGGGAAGACCCGCGCGATGCCTTCATCTCGCTGAAGGCGGCTTCTCTCGCGGCGCTGCCCGCGGGCTCGAAGGTCGGCACGTCTTCGCTCCGGCGCGCGGCACAGCTGAAGGCGCGGCGGCCCGATCTCGAGGTGGTGCCGTTTCGCGGCAATGTCGACACGCGGCTCAGGAAGCTTGCCGATGGTGTGGCGGATGCGACCTTCCTCGCCGTTGCGGGCCTCAACCGCATGGGGCTTTCCGATCGCATCACGGCGGCGATTGCGCCGGAAGAGATGCTGCCCGCCGTGGCGCAAGGTGCGATCGGTATCGAGCGGCGCGCGGGCGACGACGAGGCCTTTCACCTGCTGCAGAAAATCCATCACGAGGAAACGGGCCTGCGCGTCGCGGCGGAGCGGGCGCTGCTCGCCGTGCTCGACGGTTCCTGCCGCACGCCGATTGCCGCGCTTGCGGAAATCTCGGGCGAGCGGATGCGGCTGCGCGGCATGGTGCTGACGCCGGACGGCACAGAGGTAATCGAGACCGAGCGCGAGGGACTTGCGCAGGATGCCGTCGCCATGGGCATGGATGCGGGCGAAGAACTCAAATCCCGCGCAGGTCCGAATTTCTTTTCGGGCGTGTGAGGCGGATGCGGCTCCTTGTCACCCGGCCCGAACGGGAAAGCGAGGCGCTCGCCGCCGCGCTTCGCGCGCGCGGCCATGACGTGACGATCGCGCCGCTGCTCTCGATTCATTATCTCGACGATGTGGCGCTGCCGCAGCGCGCATGGCAGGCGCTTCTGGTGACGAGTGCCAATGGTGCGCGCGCATTGGCGCGGCAGGCCGATGAAAATCTGAAACGGATTCCCGTCCTCGCGGTGGGCGAGGGGAGCGCGGCCGCAGCGCGCGCGGAAGGCTTCGCGAATGTCCGCGCGGCGGAAGGCGACGTGCATGCGCTCGACGCGCTGGCCGCGCATGTGCTCGAGCCGGGCAAAGGGCCGCTCCTACATGCGGCGGGCAGCGTGCTTGCGGGCGACCTGAAAGCGATGCTCGAGACGCGCGGCTTCGAGGTCGAGCGCGCGGTGCTTTACGAGGCGGAGAAGCGCGCGCTGCCGGAGAGTGTCGTCGCGGCCCTCAAATCGGGCGGGATCGACGGCGTGCTCTTCTTCTCGCCGCGCACCGCACGGCAGTTCGCTTCTCTCGTGCGGGAGGCGGGCCTTGCCTCTTCCCTCGGACGGGTCACGGCCTATTGTCTCTCGGCGGCGGTGGCCCGAGAACTTGGCGGGCTCTCTTTCGCCGAGGCCCGGATCGCCGCCAGCCCGTCGCTCGATGCGCTTCTCGCGCTTATTTCCGCCTGATTTTTCCCGGAAGTTCAACCTGACCCGGCGCGTCCGCTTCTCTATAGTGAGGGCGATGCCGGAACCCTCCCCGAGAAGGCCTCGCCATGAGTGATTCAGATAACAAGAATTCCAACGACGCGTCCTCGACGCCCGGCGAAACGCAGGCGGAATATCTGAAGCCCGAAACGGGACAGCGCGACAGCCGCCCGCGCGAGAACCGCAAGGAAGCGCCGGTGCTGGACGGCGTTGCCGAAGAGGTGAAGGGCGAGGAGAAGGCGGCGAAGGAAGGCCCCGGCGAGCGGGCGGCCGGGACCCCGGTAAACACCCGGAACGGATATTCAGCGCTTCTCCTTGCGGGCGGCGCGGGGCTGGGCGGCGCGGCGGCCATGCTGTTCGGCCTTTTCGCGCTCGGCGTGCTGCCGGCGGGCGAGGAAGATAATGCGCGGCTCACCGCCTTTGGCGACCGGCTCGACGCGCTTGAGGAAACGGCGGGGACGAGCGCCGGCGCGAATGGCGAGGCGCTTGCCGCTGTCTCCTCGCGCCTTGATGCGCTTGAAGGAAATCTCGCCGCGCTTTCCGACGCGCCGGACGGTGCGGCGGCGATCAACGAGCGGCTCGACGGGATCGCAGGCGAAGCGGGCGATCTCAAATCCGCGCTTGGCGATACGCGCGAGACGGTGGCTTCGCTGGAGCAGGCGCTTGCCGCTCTCGAAGCGCGGCTTCCGCCCGAAGGGCTCGGTGCGCGTGTCGAGGGCGTCGATGCGCTGGTGAAGGCGCTCGATATCCGCCTCGCCTCGCTTCTGCCCGAGATCGAGAAGATGGAAGCGCGCGTTGCGGCGCTCGAGGAAGAGGCGGAAGACCCGGATGCCGCCGCGCGGGCGGCGCTCGGCCTCGCGCTCGCCAATCTTGCGCGCGCGGCGGAAAGCGCCGGCAGCTTCGAGACGGAGCTTGGCGTGGTGCGGACCTTCCTGCCGAACGAACCCGAACTCGAGGCTCTCGCATCTTCGGCGCAGTCGGGCGTGCCGACACGCGCGGCATTGGAAGCGCGGTTTCCTTCGCTTGCGCAATCGATCTTCGATGCGGAGCGGCGCGCCGATGAAGACGGGCTCTGGTCGCGCTTCGTTTCCAATGCGAAATCGCTGGTGACGATCAGGCGCACGGGCGAGATTTCCGGCGAAACGACGGAGGCTGTCGTCGCGCGCATGGAAGAGCGCTTGAAGGTGCAGGATCTCGGCGGCGCGGTGGCGCAAGCGGAAACGCTTTCGGGCCCCGCGGCGGAGGCGGCGGGCCCATGGATCGGCGATGCGAAGGCGCGGCTCGAAACGGATCGCCTCGTGCGCGAATTGAGCGCGCGGCTTGCAGGCGAGCTTGCGGCGGCGAGGGGCTGACATGCTGCGCGCGCTTTACACCTTTCTCATCATCGCCGTTCTAAGCGGTATCGCGATCTGGCTTGCCGACAATCCGGGCGAGCTCGTCATGCATTGGCGCGGCTATGAAATCCGCACCAGTTTCGTGATCGGCGTGGCGGCGATGGCGCTCGCGGCCTTTCTCGCGCTTTTCGTCTACCGGATCGTCGTGAGTTTCATCGAGACGCCGGCAAGCGTGTCGGCCTTTCTCGAAAAGCGCCGTCAGCAGAAGGGCTTTCTCGCGCTGTCGCGCGGCATGGTGGCGGTTGCCGCCGGCGATGCGGGCGATGCGAAGCGCTATGCGGCGCAGGCGCACAGGCTTCTCGATGCACCGCCGCTGACGCTGCTCCTTGCCGCGCAGGCCGCGCAGCTCGAAGGCGACGAAGCGGGCGCGACGAAATATTTCGAAGAGATGCTGGCGGCACCCGAAACGGAATTTCTCGGGCTTCGCGGCTTGTTCATCCAGGCGCGGCGCGCGGGTGATCGCGACAGGGCGCTTGCCCATGCAAGGCGCGCCTTCACGCTTCGTCCGCAAACGCCATGGGCCGCGCAGGCCGTGTTCGAGATCGAGGCGGCGGAAGAAGACTGGGACGGCGCGCTCAAGACGCTCGACCGCGTGGTCGCCGCGAAGCTCATTCCGCGCGATGACGGGCGCCGCCGCCGTGCGGTGCTGCTCGCCGCGAAGGCGATGACGGCGGAAGAGGCGGCGCGGATGCAGACGGGCGAGGCGCGCGACGCCGCGCTCAACCAGGCCGCGAAGCTCGCGGGCGAAGCGGTGTCACTCGAGCCGCACTTCGCGCCGGTGGCGGCGCTAGCCGCGCGGCTTCACGCGGCGACGGGCAGGCTCCGCAAGGGCATGAAGCTTGTCGAGGATGCCTGGAAGGCGGAGCCGCATCCCGATCTTGCCGATGTCTGGCTCGAGATGATCGAGGGCGAGACGGGCTATGACAGGGCGGAGCGGGCGCGGGCGCTTGCCGCGCGCCAGCCCGGCCATATCGAGAGCCGGATTCTCGAAGCACGCGGTGCGATCCTCGCGCGCGACTGGGCGGGTGCGCGCAACGCGCTCTCCACCTATGCCGGTCCCGGCGCGAGCGAAGCGCCGACGCAGCGCATCTGCGAATTGATGGCGGAGATCGAGGAAGGCGAGTTCGGCGACCGGGGGGCGGCGCGCGGCTGGCTCACCCGCGCGCTGCATGCGCCGGAAGACCCGCAATGGAGCGGCACCGGCTACCGGGCGCATCGCTGGTCGCCGATCAACCCGGTGACGGGCGAATTCGACGGGCTCAGCTGGAGCGTTCCGGCGACGGCACCCGCCGCCGCCCTGGAGCCCCGGGAAGACGCCGCGTCCGAAACGCTGCCCGTGCCCGTGGAAGAGGGCGCGGCGGCGGAGGAATCCGCGCCTGAGGCGGGTGCAGCCTCCGAGAAGCCGAGCGAGGTGCTTGTCTTCCGGCCGCCTCTCCCCGATGATCCGGGGCCTGACGATGAAGCCGATGGGGCTTCGGGGGAGGCCCGGGGGGAACGCAAATGGTAGGACGCATACTGGCGGGCACGCTGACGCTGATCGTGCTCGCGTTTGCCGTGATCGTCATTTCGGTGGTGCGGTTCGATGTGCCGCGCGAGCAGCTTGTCGGCAAATATGCGGGCGGCGCCTCGCAATTCGCGACACTGCCTTCGGGCGCGAGCGCGCATATCCGCGACGAGGGCAATCCGTCGGGGCCGGTGCTCGTGCTGGTGCATGGCTCCAATGCCTCACTCCATACCTGGGAGCCCTGGGTGGCCGAGCTTGGCGGCAGCTACCGGATCGTCAGCATGGATCTGCCGGGCCACGGGCTCACGGGCCGGGTGCCGGACGACGATTATTCGCGCGAGGCGATGGCCGCTTTCGTGATCGAGGTGATGGATGCGGTCGGCGCGGAGCGTTTCGCGATCGCCGGGAACTCGATGGGCGGCGGCGTCGCGGCCATGGTGACGCTCGAACATCCCGAGCGCGTTTCCGCTCTTATCCTTGTCGACGCGGCCGGCATTCCGGTGGAGCGCGACGCGAATGACGTGCCGCTCGCCTTCCGCATCGCGAGCATGCCGGTGATCAGCAAGGTGATGCGTTATGTGCTGCCGCGCTCGCTGGTGGAAGAGGGTGTGCGCAAGGTCTTTGTCGACCAGTCCAAGGTGACGGACGAGATGGTGGCGCGCTATTTCGACCTGAGCCTCCATGAAGGCAATCGCGAGGCGACGCGAATCCGCTTCGCGCAGAATGCGGCGCGGGATGAAGTGGCCTTCGCCGCCCGGCTCGGCGAAATTTCGGTGCCGACGCTCGTCATGTGGGGCGACCAGGACGGGCTCATTCCGGTTTCGGCTGCGGATGAGTTCAAGGCCCGCATTCCGCAGGCCGAGCTCGTGATCTACGAGAATGTCGGCCATATCCCGATGGAGGAAGTGGCGGAGGAAAGTGCGGCCGCCGTTGCCGCCTTCCTGGCCAAGGCGCTTGCGCCCGCCGCCGTGGAACCCGCTGCGCCGGCCGAAGCCGGGCCGGAGGACGCTCAGGACGGGGCGGCCGAAGAGGCGCTTCGGGAAGAAACCGGGGCCGAATAGGCGCCCGGTGAGGTTTTGGCCCGCTTCTCCCTGTTGCCAAAGGCATCGGGGCGGGGTATCTGAGGGCCCTCGCGGACAGGCGGATTGCCGCCCGTCCCGACGCCGCTTTAGCTCAGTTGGTAGAGCACCTCATTCGTAATGAGGGGGTCGGGTGTTCGAGTCACCCAAGCGGCACCATTTCCTCTCCAAAAGTTGCTTGCCGTGAGCCTTCCTGCAGCGCATTTAGGAAATGCTGCGGGGCCATGCCGTGCGTCCTTCGGGGCGAGGCGGCGAAAAGTTGAGAGGTGGAGATGAGCGACGGCAAACTCGCAAGTTTCAAGGGCCGGATGCTGATGGTCGGGTTCGGCAGTATCGGCCAGGGCGTGCTGCCGCTGATCCTGCGCCATCTCGACATCGAGCCGTCGCAGATCTCCGTGCTCACCGCCGATGAGACGGGGCGCGAGGAGGCGGAAGCCTATGGCGTCTCCTTCACGGTGACGCCGCTCAGGCAGGGCAACTACCTCTCGATCCTCGATCCGCTTGTCGGGCCCGGCGATTTCCTCGTCAACCTCTCGGTCGATGTGTCGAGCCTTGCGCTGGTGGAATTCTGCCGCTCGAAAGGCGCGCTCTATCTCGACACCTGCATCGAGCCCTGGAGTGGGCAGTATACGGATACGAAGCGCTCGCCGTCGCAGCGCTCGAATTATGCGCTGCGCGAGGCGGCGCTGGCGCTGAAGCGGAAATATGAAGGCGGGCCGACGGCTGTTCTCACGCATGGCGCCAATCCGGGCCTCGTCTCGCATTTCGTGAAACAGGCGATGATCGACATTGCGCGCGATACGGGCGTGAAGGCGGAGGTGCCGAAAAACCGCGAGGCATGGGCCTCTCTCGCCGCGCGTCTCGGCATCAAGGTCATTCACATCGCCGAGCGCGACACGCAGGTGTCGCCCATTCCGAAATCGGTCGGCGAATTCGTCAACACATGGTCGGTCGACGGCTTCGTCAGCGAAGGCTGCCAGCCGGCGGAGCTTGGCTGGGGCACGCATGAGCGGCACATGCCGGCGGACGGGCAGGGGCATGCCGAGGGCTCGCGCTGCGCGATCTATCTGACGCGGCCCGGCGCCTCGACGCGGGTGCGCAGCTGGACGCCCAATGAAGGGCCCTATCACGGCTGGCTCATCACGCATGGCGAGGCGATCTCGCTTGCCGATTATTTCACGGTGAGGGAAGGCAGCGCGGCGAGCTACAGGCCGACGGTTCACTATGCCTATCACCCCTGCCATGTCGCGGTGCTGTCGCTCCACGAACTTGCCGGCAAGAACTGGAAGATGCAGCCGCACAAGCGGCTGATGATGGAGGAGATCACCGAGGGCATGGACGAGCTCGGCGTGCTGCTGATGGGCCATGCGAAAGGCGCCTACTGGTACGGCTCGCAGCTCACCATCGAGGAGGCGCGGGCCTGCGCGCCCTACAACAATGCGACGAGCCTGCAGGTGACGGTGGCGGTGCTTTCGGGCGTCATCTGGGCAATCGAGAATCCGGACCGCTGGATCACAGAGCCCGAGGAGATGGATTTCGAGCGCATTCTCGATATTTCGCGGCCCTATCTCGGAAAGATGGTGGGCGCCTATAGCGACTGGACGCCGCTGCTCGACCGGGGGCTGCTCTTCCCGGAAGACATCGACGAAAACGATCCCTGGCAGTTCAAGAATTTCCGGGTCGTCTGAGCCGCGCCTTCAATTCGCTGTTAACGGAAAGGCCGTGCCCCGCGGAGGGTACGGCCTTTCGCCTTTCGGTGGTCCGCCACCTGTTTTCGTACTGGGGAAGGCAACCCTCAGCCGGCGTGGCGGCGGGCCGCCTTCAGCGCTGCGGCACGCCGCGATAGCGCAATCCAGCGCGGTTCGCCTGCGGCTTTGCCTTGTGCATGTCGGCGGAGTGATGGCTCGCGCCGCGATAGTTGAGGATCGTGTCCTTGGAAGGGCCCTCATGCTTGCCGCCCTCGTGATGCGCGCCCCTGTAGGTGAGATCGATCATGGTCCTGTTCCTTGTGAGCGGTGTCTTTGCTGGTCTGCCTTACGCGTGACTTGATGCGTAATATACGCAAGATGTGTAACTTTGTCAACAAGCGCAAACGGAACAGTTACACATTTCTTGGACACGAGTCGGGACGGCTGGTACAAGGGTTGAAATTCATCGGTTTTCTGCCGCTTTTCCGCAGTTTTGGGCGCCGGATGGTGGCGGGCGGTACAGGGTACGGAGTTGAATATGGAAAAACTTGACCAGCGAATTCAGCTTGTGGCGTCGGTCGAGTTCAACAATCTGGTCGACCGCTGGCGCCGCGAGCAGGCGGATCTCCCCTCCCGGTCGGAAGCGATCCGACGTCTCGTCCTGCATGGACTCGAATATGAAAAGAGCTATCCGATGCGCATGATCACCGCGATTATCCGGCCCCATAAATATGAGGAACTGCGCGACGCGCTGGTCGCGATCGGCATCGAGGGCATCACCGTCACGCAGGTCCAGGGCTTCGGAAGACAGCGAGGCCATTCGGAAATCTACCGGGGCGCGGAATATCGCGTCATGGAAGTGCCGAAGGTCCGCATCGACGTCGCGGTGAGCGCGGAACTCGTCGAAAAGGCCGTCCGTGAGATCGAGCGCGCCGCCCAGACCGGCAAGACCGGCGACGGCAAGATCTTCGTGCAGCCGCTGGAACAGGTGGTCCGCATCCGCACCGGCGAAACCAATGAGTCGGCGCTCGGCTGAACACCCAAGTCTCTAAACGAAACGGTGATTTTCCCTAACGGCGCGTTTACCCGCCCGCAAGGAAGCGGCGTCTATCTTCTGTCCAGTAACTGGCAGAAAGACCGCAACTTTCAATGCTCGGGCAGAAACACGCAGCGCGCGGCCGCCGCAAATCGCTTCTGGCGGATTATTCGACCAATCTGGGCGAACTCATGTCGCGCCGGCAGTCGGAGGCTGCGCTGCGCTCTGCCAAGATCGAATCCGACATGGCGAGCCGCACCAAGTCCGAGTTTCTCGCCAATATGAGCCATGAGCTCAGGACGCCGCTCAACGCGATCATCGGCTTTTCGGAATTCATCCAGCACATCACGGAAAGCGGCAAGCCATCGCCCAAGACAGGCGAATATGCCCAGCACATCGCCGATGCTGGCCGCCATCTCCTCAACATCATCTCGGACATTCTCGACATTTCGAAAATCGAAAGCGGCACGTTCCAGCTGACGCGCGAGGAGTATGACCTGCGCGAGCTGATCGACGCCTGCACAGTGCTGATCGAGCCGCGCATCCGCGAAAAGCGGCAGGTACTCGAGGTGAAGGCCGATCAGGTGCTGCCGTCCGTGCCAATCGATGTCAGGCGCATCAAGCAGGTGCTGATCAATCTTCTGTCCAATGCGCACAAGTTCACGGGCGAGGGCGGACGGATCGTGCTTGTGGCGACGAGAATGCCGGATGGCGGCGCAACCATCGCCGTCGCCGATACCGGTATCGGCATGACGAAAGAGCAGATCGACTATGCCATGACGCCGTTCGGTCAGGTGCAGTCGAGCTATGCGCGCGGCCATGAGGGAACGGGCCTCGGCCTGCCGATCGCGGCCGCGCTGACGAAGCTGCATGGCGGCGAATTCCAGATTCACAGCGAACCAGGCAGGGGCACGACCGTGTTCTTCACCTTGCCGCCGGCAAAACGCGGCATCGCCGGTTCGCTTCATCGGGGCGAAAGATCATGACGACACCGCTTGCCACTCAACCCGCTGCGGGCGCCGAGCTGCCGGAAGCGCCGCCCTTCATCGAGCGGCGCGGCCTGCCTGCGGCACCGCCGAGGCGCATCGCCCATATCGTTTCGGTCTCGGGTTCTCAGGCGATTGCCGTGCTCGAAAAGGACGGCGGCGCGGATGCCGGTTTTCACCGCGTCGAGATCGGTCAGCTCGTGAAGATCCCGACGCCCGAGACGGCAGTCATCGGTCTCGTCTCGGCGGTCAGTGCGCCGGCACCCGCCAGCGGCGGCGGCGCGGAAGATATCCGCCTCGTTGAACTCAACCTCGCTGGCGAAGTGGTCGAAGATGCAGCAAGCCGCAGGCTGACCTTCCGGCGGGGCGTGTCGCATCTGCCCGCGATCGGCGATGCGGTGCTGCTCGCGGACCGGCATGATCTCACCCGCGTCTATACACAGCCTAATGTTGCGACCGTCGAAGTCGGCTCCCTCTATCAGGACCCCGCCGTGCCTGCGCGCTTCATCGTGGATGATCTGCTCGCCAAGCATTTTGCGGTGGTCGGCACCACGGGCTGCGGCAAGTCCTGCGCGCTTACTGCCATCCTGCAACGCGTGCTCGATGCCCATGCCCATGCGCATATCGTCATGCTCGACGTGTATAACGAGTACCCGACGGCCTTTGGCGACCGCGCCGAACTCATCGATCCCGGCAATCTTCATCTGCCATTCTGGCTTCTCAACTTTCAGGAGCTTTCGGCGGCGCTGACGAGCGGCGATGCGCATCATGATGCAGAAGTCGAAATCCTGTCCGATGCCGTTGTGGCGGCGAAGCGGCGCTATTCCGATGCATCGGCCAACCGTCAGCTTGCGCGCCGTCCGGGCGAAACCGGCGGCATGAGTGTCGATGCGCCGACGCCGTTCCGCCTCTCCGATGTGCTCGCCTTTATCGACGATCAGCTCGGCAAGCTCGACCGCACACAGGCAACGCTGCCCTATCGCAGGCTGAAGAACCGGATCGAAACGCTGGCAAGCGACCAGCGTTACTCCTTCATGTTCGGCAGCCTCACCGTGCAGGACACGATGACGGATATTCTCGGCCGCTTGTTCCGTGTACCGAATGATGGCCGTCCGATCACGGTGATCGACCTCTCGACCGTGCCGCCGGAAATTCTCGACGTGGTGATCTCGGTGATCTCGCGTCTTGCCTTCGATCTTGCCGTCTGGAGCAAGGGCGGCTTGCCCATGCTGCTCGTCTGCGAGGAGGCGCATCGCTATGCGCCTGCATCGGGCAATGGTTTCGAGCCGACACGGCAGGCGCTCTCGCGTATCGCCAAGGAGGGACGCAAATATGGCCTGTCGCTTGCGCTCGTCACGCAGCGCCCTTCCGAACTCGATGCGACGATCCTTTCCCAGTGCAGCACCGTCGTCGCCATGCGGCTTTCCACGGAGCGCGACCAGCAGGTGATGCGCGCGAACACGCATGACGGCGCGCTCGATCTGCTCGATTTCCTGCCGCTGCTCGGCGACCGCGAGGCGATCGTGCTCGGTCAGGGCGTTGCCATGCCGATGCGGATCAGGTTTGCCGACATCGGGTCGAAGGGCGTGCCGCGAAACCACAATGCCGGTTTCTCGCAGTCCTGGAGCAAGCCCAATCTCGACCGGGCGGGGCTCGAGGCCATCGTCTCGCGCTGGCGCCATTCGGGCCGCGAGCGCAATCAGGGCTGAGGCGAAACGTCTCTCTGGGAATGGATGCGGCGGCGCGCCCGCCGCGCTATGGTGCAGGCCTCCGGTTTACACCCAAGCGAGGCCCGTCCCATGCTCCGCCGCACCCTCTTTTCTCTCCTGCTTGCTGCACCGCTTCTTGCCGCTTGCGGCGAATCCTCCGGCGAGAGCGGCGCACTCGAAGTCCGCGATGCCTGGGCGCGCGCCAGCGCCACGCAGACAAGCGCCGCCTATCTCGTGATCGAGAACAAGACCGGCGAGGCCGACACGCTTCTCGAGGCGCGTTCGACCGTGGCGGAACGGGTGGAAATCCACGACATGACGATGGAAGACATGGTCATGCGGATGCGCAGGCTCGATGCATTGCCGGTCGGGGCGGGCGAGAGCGTTGAGCTGGCGCCCGGCGGTACGCATATCATGCTGATCGGGCTCTTTGCCCCGCTGGAAGAGGGCGCGTCGGTTCCCTTGACGCTGGTTTTCGAAAAGGCCGGCGAGATCGAGACCGAAGCCCTTGTGCGCGCAGCCGGTTCAGCCGGGCATGGCGGGCACTGAGCCAATTCCCCAACTGATTCGGATGCGGAATTGTTGCGGCGCACATAGTCAGTGTGCGGTGCAACAAAATTAATGGCAAAATGCATCCAGGTGCCGCAATGCATTACGGCCGTGTCATAATTGCCATACAGGCCGCGAATGTTGCACCCGGAGCCCCGCTCCGCATATGCACGGCCTTGACTCAACCCCGCATAAAAGGTGGGCTAGCCGGTGAGGGATGCTGACTGGCCGGGGGGGAACAGTCGAATGCTTTCATATTCATATTCGTCATACCTCCCGACCTGGCTGCAAAGTTAGTGAAGCCATCGAGGATCGAGGAGGATCGCTCTATGAAAAGAGGAAGCGCCCAAAAGCTGATTTTGGGCAGTATGGCCGGTGCTGCGATGATGTTCGCCGCCGGTTCAGCGCAAGCCATAGATTTCAAGTTCGGGGACATATCGCTCTCCATAGACAACACGGCGTCCGTGGGGGTGGGCGTCCGCACGTCGAAGCAATATTGCCAGAACGTGAACTCGGCGAATGGCGGCTGCGGTGCGCCCGGCCCGATCCCCGGCACACCTATCGATTTCGGCGTCAATGACGACGACGGCAATATCAATACGGATCAGTGGGACATTTACTCTGCGCCTGTGAAGCTCACGACCGATTTCGAACTCCGGTGGCAGAATTACGGCGCCTTCGTGCGCACAAAGCTCTTCTACGATCACTGGGTCTATGAAGAACTCGGCACGGGCAACAACCGTTTCGGATCTCGCCCGCTGGTCGATGCGCGGCGCGGCGACGATGCCCGTAACTTCGGCGGCCGCGGCGCGGACATTCTCGACGCCTTCGTCTTCGGCAATTTCGATGTCGCCGGTCTCCCGGTGACGTTGCGTGCCGGCAAGCAGGTGATCAACTGGGGCGAAAGCCTTTTCATCCCCGGCGGCATCAGTTCCTATCTGCCGGTTGACCTGTCCGCGCTTCGTACGCCCGGTTCCGAACTCAAGGAAGCCTTCCTACCGGTGCCCGCGCTTTATGGCTCCGTTGGTTTGCCCCATAACATCCAGCTTGAAGCCTTCTGGCAGTTCGGGTGGGAGAAAACCAAGCTCGATGCCTGCGGCACTTTCTTCTCCGGAACCGACGCGATCTGCGAAGGCGGCGCCTATGTCATGAGTGCCGGCGAGTTCCCGACGGCTCCCATTCTCATTCCCCGGGCGGCCTCAGAAGAGGGCGACGATACGGGCACGTTCGGCATTGCGATCAAGTACTATGCCGACTGGATGGGCGCAGGCACCGATCTCGGCCTCTATTACACCCGCTACAGCCTGGCGGCGCCGATCGGCACCTTTACTCTGAGCAACTTCCTTGCTGCAACAGGTGCGCCGGACGCCGCAACCTTCTGCGCGGGTGCGGGCACCCCCGGGCCAGCATGTCTTAACCCCGCGCTGGGCACGATTATCCCAGGTGTTTCGAACTTTAATGTGGCATTCATCGGCACGGCCAACACCAAGAACGTGAAGGCGCAATATGTGCAGGATGTCGATTCCTTCGGCTTCAGCTTCAATACCTCGATCCCGCTGCTGGGCGGTTCGGCCCTCTCCGGGGAACTCAACTTCACGCCGGAGATGCCCCTCGCGATCAACGATGTGAACATCAACTGCCAAGACCTGAACGCGAGTGATTTCGGCGCGCTTCTGGGTGCTCCGGGCTTCAATCACTGCCACGCGGGCGCGGTTGCGCCCACGGGTCCCGGCGCGACCATCCAGGGCTATGGCTATGAAGCTTCACTGACCGGCCAGGTCGGCACGATCTCGACGCTTGCCGGTTCGCAGCCCGTGGTTGAGGCAATCGGGGCCGATATCATGTTCCTCGTGTTCAATCTCGGGTTCCAGTATATCCCGACGCTCGACAACGAGACCAACCGCTATGCGATCCCGAGGTCGGCGTCGTCGAACCCGAACCCGTTCACCAATCAGGTTCTGGGCACTGCGGGCTGTGCGGGCGTGGTACCGTTCGCGCCGACTCAGTGTGTCCCGAAATATGCGGACAGTGTGTCCTGGGGCTATCGCCTTTCGACATCCGCCGACTACAACAACGCGTTTGGCACGGCCTGGACCATTTCTCCCAATATCCAGTGGGCCCATGACGTGAGCGGATATTCGGCCGGACCGATCGGACCGGGCTTTGTCCAGGGCCGCAAGACGGTCTCGCTCGGCGTAACTGCGAATCTGCAGAACACATGGCGTGCCAACATTCAGTACACGAACTCCTTCGGCAATACCTTCCGCAACTTCGCGGCGGACAAGGATTTCGTTACGGCAACCATTTCCTACGCCTTCTGATCCTTCGGATCGGAAGACAATCAAGACAGGGCCCGGCAGCTTCGGCTGCCGGGCTTTTTCTTGTCCAGGCGAAGTCCATGCTGCATCGCATCATTCGCGGCGAATGATCCGTAGGCTGACCGATGGCAAAAGTGCCGCCCTGCCGCCGATGCGCGGCGACATTAAAAAGATTTAATGAAAACAAAGGGCAAAGCGCCCGAAAAACGAGGGTAATAGAGGCGTTGAAGACACAGAATCCGCCTTGCTGCGATTTGCGCTGCGTAGGCAATTTGCTATCATCGGTTCCGATTAAGGCGGGGAAACCGGCCTCGGCGAGCGATGCACGAAAACGAGAAGTATCGACGCCGAATGCCTAGAGAAGAAATCCAGTGGAGGGAATTTATATGAAAAGGACGACCTTTTTGGTGTCCGCCCTTGCGATCAGCGCCATTGCTACGAGTGCGCTGGCCAAGGTTCCGGAAGCCCAGGTAAATCGTCTGGGTCAAGACTTGACCCCGATGGGCTCGGAAAAGGCCGGCGAGGGTAATATCCCCGCCTGGACCGGCGGTCTGGCGACCGTGCCGAGCAACGTGACCTACAAGCCGGGCGACAAGCTCGCCAACCCGTTCGCGGGCGACGCGATCAAATACACGATCACCGGACAGAATGCCGGCCAGTACGAAGCCCTGCTCACGCCCGGCTACAAGGCGCTGCTGCAGACCTATCCTTCGTACAAGATGAACGTCTATGAGACGCGCCGCACCTGCGCCTTCCCGGATCGCTACTATGAGGCGACCAAGCGCAATGCCCAGGTCGGCGAACTCGTCGGCGGCGGCTCGGGCGTCAGCGAAGCCATTTTCGGCACGCCGTTCCCGATCGCGAACAACGCGCTCGAAATGATCTGGAACCACACGCTGCGCTATCGCGCCTTCAAGGTC
>JAHBYL010000043.1 GCA_019635955.1 Parvibaculum sp. | reverse complement strand
CAAGGAAAAGCGCGGCGACATCATCATCATCTCGTCGGTCGCTACGCTCAGCCATTCGGCGAATGGCGGCCCCTACAATATGGGCAAGGCGGCGGCCGAAGCGCTCGCCCTCACGCTCGCCAAGGAAGAGCGGCAACACGGCATCCGCACGAATATCGTTGCCCCCGGCCTCACCGCGACCGACATGGGCTCGCGCCTCGCCGCCGCCCGCGCTGGCAAGAAGGGCATGGATATCCACGAGCTGGATGCGCGCCAGCCCTTCGGCCATGTCTGCGAGCCGGAAGAGGTTGCGGCAGCCGTCGTCTATCTCGTCTCCGACGCGAACCCCTACGCGAACGGCCAGAAGATCAACATCGATGGCGGTGGCCCGATTTAACATGGCATTCCCCGGCTCCGGTTCAGGGGCCGGGGCTTTTCCGTTCCGAGGGAGGAAGGCGATGACCGGCTTCGACACGCTGCTCTACGAAACCCCCGCGCCGCATGTTGCGCGCATCGTGCTCAATCGGCCCGACACGCGCAATGCACAGGATACGAAACTCCTCTATGAGCTGAACGACGCCTTCGACAAGGCCGCGCAGGACAATGATGTAAAGGTCATCATCCTTGCAGCGAACGGCCCGCATTTCTCATCCGGCCACGATCTGCGCGAGCGCGATGCACATGGCGCCATGAAGGACTACCGGACCGTGGGCACATGGTGCGGCTTCGAATGTGCCGGCGCGGAAGCGCAGATGGCACGCGAAAAGGAAATCTATATCGGCTTCAGCGAACGCTGGCGCAATATCCCGAAACCCACCATCGCCGAAGTGCAGGGCAAGTGTATCGCGGGCGGGCTCATGCTCGTCTGGCCCTGCGACATCATCGTGGCGGCGGAAGATGCGATGTTCCTCGACAACACGGTGGCGATGGGCGTCGGCGGTGCGGAGTTCTTCAATCACCCCTGGGAGCTTGGCATCCGCAAGGCGAAGGAGCTTCTCTTCACGGCCGACTGGCTCACCGCCGCCGATGCCGAAAAGCTCGGCATGGTGAACCATGTCGTGTCGAACGATGAGCTTGCGGATTTCACCCTCGCCCTGGCGAAGAAGATCGCGGAAAAGCCGCTCTTCGCGCTGAAGCTCGCCAAGGAGGCGGTGAACGCCGCGCAGGATGCGCAGGGCCGCAATTCCGCCATGCAGACTGCCTTCGCGCTCCATCAGCTTGCCCACAGCCACAACATGCAGGTCCACGGCATGTTGATCGACCCGACAGGCATTTCCCCCGCCGTCCGCCGTAAGGGCTGAAGGCTTGACCTTCCACCGGCTGGAAGGTCCATACTTCATCTATGCGCTGGCTCAGGCTACAGCTCCCGGTCCTCTATCTTGCAAGCATCCTGCTCGCGGGCGCCTTGCCCTGTGCGAGCCACGCTGCCGCGCATGAGACCGCTGCCCCCGCGCATCAGGCGCATCTCGATCAGGCTCATCACGCGGCGCATGAGGCGCCGGAGCCCCCCTGTCATTCGGGCGAAGCCCTTTGCGGCTGCGAGGCCGTGGCCGAGCGATTGCAGTCCGCTGCCGCGAATTCGCGCGACGAAACGGCTGCGGTCGCACTTGCCGACGTTGGTGTTGAAGCGGCGCACCGCCTTGCCCAGTTCCATATCGTCCAGCGAAGCGATCCGCCGGAGCGGCCACCTCTCTCGATATCATTCTATGACGGCATCCATGGCCGTTCCGCGCGTCTCCTGATCTAGGCCTCTCTCCCCCGATGTCCGGCGCCTTTGCGCGCCTTCATTCCGGCAATGAGGAGAGAGAAATGATTTCCGTTTACAACTATCTGGCCGCCGCCACGCTGCTGATCGCCGCAGCCTTTCCCGCCCATGCGGGCGAGTACCGCCTCACCGTATCCACTGCGGCTGTCGAAGTGGATGGCCGAACTGTCGAGAAAATGACGATCAATGGAAGCATCCCCGGTCCCGTGCTGCGCTTCACCGAAGGCGAGCAGGCGGCCATTACCGTCACCAACGAAACCGACGAAAAGACATCCGTGCATTGGCACGGAATTCTGCTGCCCGGCGTGATGGACGGTTCCCCAGGCTTCAATGGCTTCATGGGCATCGCGCCCGGCAAGTCCTACTCCTACACATTCAACATCCGTCAGAGCGGCACCTACTGGTATCACAGCCATTCCGGCACCCAGGATCAGAGCGTCCTCGGCGCCATCGTGATAGATCCCGCCGCTCCGCCGTCCGCCGTCACGGATCGCGACTATGTCCTGCTGTTGAGCGATATCACGCCGGAGGATTCCGATCAGGTGCTACACAACCTGAAGGCCGATCCCGGCTTCTACAATTACAGCAAGCGCACGCTCGGCGATTTTTTCCGCGATGCGCGCAGCGATGGTCTTGGTGCTGCATTGGACGACCGGCTTGCCTGGGGCGAAATGCGTATGGATCCGACCGATCTTGCCGATGTCACCGGCTATTCATTCCTGGTGAACGGCAGGACGCCGCAGGAGAACGAGACCTTCCTCTATTCGGACGGCGAGAAGGTGAGGCTTCGCTTCATCAATGGTTCGGCCATGACGATCTTCGATCTGCGCATTCCCGGTGCAAAGATGAAGGTCGTAGCATCGGATGGAAACGACGTTCATCCCGTCATCGTCGATGAACTGCGCATCGGCGTTGCCGAGCGTTATGACGTGATCGTGGAACCGGCAAGCGGAAAGCCGCTCACGGTTTTTGCTGAATCCATCGACCGCACGGGCTATGCGCGCGCGACGCTGGCGACGGCGCCCGGCATGGAAGCCGCAATCCCGCCCATGCGTCCGCGTGCGCTGCTGAGCATGACCGATATGGGCATGGCGCATGGCGACCACGGCTCGCAAGACGAGAGCGGCTCCCACGGCAATCATGGCCAGCCGGAGCGCAGCTCGCATGAGGGGCACCACATGGATCATGGCGACGAACACAAGATGGATGGTCAGGACGGCCACCACATGCATCACGGCCCTGCGGAACATCAGAAGCCCGCGCCGCAGGAGGAAAAAGGACATGAAGGCCATGGCGGTCACGGCAGCTCTATGCATGACGGCACTAAAACCGCCGCCGCAACGGAATCGGATGCCCGTCCTGTCGGCTGGGCTTCCGGCTTTCCGCCCGGCGCGAAGGTTCTCGCTTATGAGGATCTGCGTCGCCATCACGCCCATGCCGACAACCGCGCACCCGACCGGACAGTGGAGCTTCGCCTTACCGGCAACATGGAGCGCTATGTCTGGACGCTGAACGACCGCCGCTTTCATGAAGCATCGCCGATCCGCGTGCGCTATGGCGAGCGTGTGCGCATCAACTTCGTGAATGAAACCATGATGGCGCATCCGATGCACCTTCACGGCATGTTCTTCGAACTGGAAAACGGCACCGGCAACCATCGTCCCCTGAAGGACACGGTGATCGTGCCGCCGGGAAAATCCGTCTCCGTGATTCTGACCGCGCGGGAAGTCGGCGCCTGGCCGCTCCACTGCCATCTCCTCTATCACATGGTCTCCGGCATGATGACGGCCTTCATCGTCGAGCCGCCGGAAACGGCGGATCGGAACATCACGCGCGACGGCGCTGTCGTCCCGCTCGCCGTTTCGCATGATAGTGCCGCAGCTCGTCAAGGCGGTCATGCCGGGCATGGGGGCATCTGATGAAGCGCGCAGCCTTTCTTTCGGTCCCTCTGCTCATCGCCTCGCTCGCCATTGCCCACGCCGAAACCGGCACCGTGGCGATGGATCATGGCCCGGACACGTTCCGCAAGATCGTGACCGAGCTTGACTATGCCGCGCGCAATGGCGGCGAGTGGCGCTGGCTGGATCGGCGGCGATGTCGAGCGTGTCTGGCTTCGCTCAACCGGCAAGATTGCGGATAGCGAGGTGGAGAAGGCCGAGCTTCAACTTCTCTATGGCTGGAACGTGCATCCCTTCTGGGACGTGCTCATCGGCGTCCGGCAGGATCTGGAGCCCGACAGCAAGACATGGGCGGCCGCAGGCGTCACCGGCCTAGCGCCCTATTTCCTTGAGACGGATGCGACGGCCTTCCTCTCAACGGATGGCGATGCCGCACTGCGCCTTGAGCAGTCGCTCGACATTCCGGTCACGCAGAAACTCATCGCCGAACCGCATGTCGAGCTGAACGCCTATGCGCAGGACATCCCCGAGCGCGGCATCGGCGCGGGCATCTCGGATGTGGAGCTCGGCCTGAAGCTGCGCTACGAGATCACGCGCAAATTCGCGCCCTATGCCGCGCTCACATGGGAGCGGGCGCTGGGCGAAACGGCATCGCGGGCGCGGGCCGCCGGCGAAAGCGTCGAGGAAACGGCCGTGCGCATCGGTATCCGCGTCTGGTTCTGACCCGTTTATTCCGCAGGCGAAAGCTCTGCCACCGGCTCCGGCTT
The DNA here is from genome assembly GCA_019635955.1 of Parvibaculum sp. Lineage (GTDB taxonomy): Bacteria > Pseudomonadota > Alphaproteobacteria > Parvibaculales > Parvibaculaceae > Parvibaculum. The sequence goes on along the minus strand of JAHBYL010000043.1, from coordinate 16,391 downwards.
CTTGTCGCGGCGGAAGAGCGAGGGCAGCACGTTGATGAAGGAGAGCAGCACCGCTGAGGCATAGGGCACCGACTGCACCAGCAGCACGCCCACCCAGAGCCGCGAATGACTGTCGGAGAATTCCGGCGTCATCAGGAAGCCGATGGTGAGACCCCAGAGCAGGGTCAGCATCACCGCTTCCTCGCGCACCTGAATGAGTGCGGCGGCAAGCGGCGGCTTGTCCTCGCATTTCGGGGTGCGAATGAAGGGCTTACTCGTGGTGATCATGCCATTGAGCATCGCCTTCGCCACGGTGTGCGTGAGGCCAAGCGCGGCCACGCCGGCACCGAGACTTTCGACGAAGCTGCAATCGCGCACGCGCACGGCATAGAGCCAGAGCGAGCGGATGAACTTGAAGGCGAAGCTGCCGATCGTCGGGATGAGGAAGGCGGCGACCGGCAGATAGACGGTATGCGGCTGATAGAGCGCCCAGGCCGAGAGTACGATGCTTGCCGTGGTGAAAAGGAGGGCGAGCCCGTCTGCGAACCAGGGGAGCCATCCGGCAAGGAAGTAATAGCGTTGTGCGCCGGAGAGCCCGCGCTTGCTGCTCGCCCAGGGCGCGAGCGCGTCCCAGTGATGCTTGACGATCTGCACCGCGCCATAGGCCCAGCGGAAACGCTGGCTGATATAGCCCGACAGCGTATCGGGCGTAAGGCCGCGTCCGAAGGAGTGGTTCACATAGACGCTGTCATAGCCCGCGCGATAGAGCTTGATGCCGAGTTCCGCATCCTCGCAGATGCACCACTCCGCCCAGCCGCCCACGCGCTTCAGCGCCGTCTTGCGCACCATCGTCATGGTGCCGTGCTGGATGACGGCGTTGAAATTGTTCCGCTGCACCATGCCGATATGGAAGAAACCGGCATATTCCCAATAGGTCATGTTCTTGAACATGCTTTCATGCCGGTCGCGGTAGTCCTGCGGCGCCTGCACGAAGCCGACATCATGCTTGTCGAAGTAGGGAATGAGCACCTTCAGCCAGTTCGACGAAACCTGATAGTCGCTGTCGATGACGGCGATGATCTCGGCATCCTCCGCGGTCTTCTCGAGGCCGAAATTGAGCGCGCCGGCCTTGAAGCCCGGCCAGTTTTCGAGATGGAAGAAGCGGAATTTCGGCCCGAGCTGCGCACAGGCATCGCGCACCGGCTCCCACACGGCGGGATCGGTCGTGTTGTTGTCGAGCACGAGAACCTCGTAGTTCTCGTAGTCGAGCTTTGCCAGTGCCTCCAGCGTCTCGCGCACCATCTCCGGTGGCTCATTGTGGATCGGCACATGGATCGAGACCTTGCGCGTGGGACTCACTTTGGTTTCGTCGAAGGGCTCGAAATGGCGTTCGCCGCGCCGCGTCCAGATCACTTCCACGAATTCGATCGCTTCGGCGAGCAGCACGATAAGGAGCAGTCCCTGCGCGAAGAAGAGGAAGCTCCAGACGATCATGCCGACCCAAGTGAAATAGAGGCCGGTCACCGAAAGCCCTGCCCAGGCGATGGCGGAGCCTGCCACCTGCGTCAGCACCGCGAAGATGACGACGCCCATGGGCCGCACATGGCGCTGCCGCAGCATGAAGAGCATGGCGGGGACAAGCGCGAGGCCCGCGGCGAGGGATGCCCAGAAGCGCCATTCCGGCGCCTCGTTGATGCTGCCCGCCATCGGGAATTTCGGCTGCCGGTCGGCGTTATAGATGCCCCAGAAGGCGCCGGCGGCGCCTTCTTCCGACGCCTTCCACGGCTGGTCGAAGGCCTCCATCACGTAATAGGTGAGGTCTTCCGTCTTGGCGCGGTTGAGGAAGCCGCGCATGAATGTCGCCTGATTGACGAGCGAGGCGACGGCCTCCGTCCGCAGTTCCGCTTCCGGAATGCCGGGATAGGGGCGGCGCGGAATCACCTTGCCGCGGCTCGGCCAGCCGACTTCGGTCACCACGATGGGCTTGCCCGGATAGGCGGTTTCAAGCTCGTCCAGCCGCTCGAAGACGGAATTCACCGCCTCGCCGATCGGGATGCCTTCCCAATAGGGCAGCAGCTGGACGGCGATATAGTCTACCGCCTGCACGAGTTCGGGATGCTGGAGCCAGATATGCGGCGGCTCGGCTGTCGAAACCGGCTTCCAGATCTTCTCCTTGGCGCGGCGGATATAGGCGATCAGCTCTTCCACCGGCAGGTCATTGCGGAGCAGCGCTTCGTTGCCCACCATCACGCGCACCACATTGCGGCGCGGCGCGACCTGGATGAGCCGTTCGAGTTCCACCTCGTTGCGTTCGATATTGGGGCCGATCCAGGCGCCGGCCGCGACCGAAAGCCCGTTTTTCGCGGCGAGCGCCGGAATTTCCTGCTGGCCATAGACCATGCTGTAGGTGCGGATCGCCTGCACCGTGCCCGCGAGAAGCTGCATGTCCTCTTCCATCTGCTCGATGGAAGGGTGCCGGTTCATACGCGGGTCCTGCCCCTGCCTGTAGGGGCTGTAGGACAGACCGACGATTTCACCCGTCCAGGCCTCCGGCTCATGCGGCCGGTTGAGCGCCGCCCAGACCGCGAGATTGGCCGCGATGACGATCGGCAGCACCACGAAGAGGAATATGGCCTGCCGGACAAAGACCGAGTGCCGCCAGGAGCGCGGGTTCTTGGCCTCGCTGCCTTCCGGTCCGGCTTCGGGGGTCGGGAGATCTTGATTGTCCATCTATCGGTCCGTCGGGAAGAGACTGGGAATACGGCGCAATGTGGACATGTCGGCGGCCCAGCTCCGCCGGCTCCGGGCGGGCGGCGCCGGAACATTGCCCTTCTGATCTCGCACAATGACCAAATTAGGGCAAGGTTCCGGCGGGCGCCTCTTCAGCGCGTTAACGCCCGCGCTGGATCTCGTCTTCAGTCGGCCGCCGCCGGAATGCGCACGCCGTCTGGCCGTTTCTGCGCCCCGCGCACCAGCCGCCCGTTCAGCGCACCCGTCGGCTCGCCGTTCCGGAAGGCCACCGAGCCGGAAACGATGCTCGCCGTGTAGCCATCCGTTTTCTGGATGAGGCGCTTCCCGCCCGCCGGCAGGTCGTTGACGATATGCGGCGAATAGAGCGTGAGGCGGTCGAAATCGATCACGTTCACATCGGCCTTCATGCCGGGGGCGAGCACGCCCCGGTCTTCCATGCCGACCAGCGCCGCATTGCGCTGGGTGAGGCCATGGATCAGCCATTCGAGGGGGAGCTTGCGGCCCCGGCTGCGGTCGCGGCCCCAATGGGTGAGGAGCGTCGTCGGGAAGCTTGCATCGCAGATGATGCCGCAATGCGCGCCGCCATCCGACAGGCCGAAGGCCGTGTTCGGATGGGTGAGCATGTATTCGACATCGGCGAGGCTGCCGCAGTGATAGTTCATCAGCGGGAAATAGACGAGCGCGCGGCCGTCGCGTTCCATCATCCAGTCGAGTACCACTTCGCGCGGATGCTTGCCTGTGCGCTCCGCTACCGCCTTCGCGCTTTCTTCCGGTGCGGGCTCGTAATTCGGCCGCTCGCCGAGCGGGAACATCTTGTGATACGCGGTGCAAAGCATCTCGATGATTTCGCCCGCCGGATATTGCGGCTCTTCCGCGAGAAGCTTCGCGCGGAACTCGGGGTCGCGCAGCGCCTTCATCTGTTGTTCGAGCGGCGCACCCCAGATCTGCCGGAAGGTCTGGTGCATGACGAAGGGATTGAGCGAGGCGGTGAGCCCGAGCAAAAGCCCCGTCGCGCGCGGCGGCACCTGGCCGCGGATCGGCAGCCCGTCCGCATTGGCGGCCGCAATATTGTCGAGCACGCGCTTCCAGACGGTCGGCCAGCGGTCGTCCTGTTCGATGGTGATCGACATGGGACGGCCCGAAAGCTCCACCATGCCGCGCAGCATCGCGAATTCCTCATCCGTCTGCTTGAAATCGGCGATGAGCTGCAGCACGCCTTTCTGTGCCTTGCCCATCGCGCGCGCAATGCCGTGAAGCTCCATGGCTTCGGCCTTCAGCGTCGGCGTGGAGCCGCCCTTCACATCCTTGTGCTTCACCGTGCGCGAGGTGGAAAAGCCGAGCGCGCCGGCCTCGAGCGCCTCGACCACGAGCTTCGCCATCTCGGCGGTCTCCGCTTCCGTCGCGGGCTCGAGCGCGGGCGCGCGCTCGCCCATCACATAGGCGCGCACGGCGGCATGCGGAATCTGCAGGCCCACATCGAGCGCGAGCGGCGAGGCTTCCACCGCATCCATATATTCGGCAAAGCTCTCCCAGTTCCACTTGATGCCTTCGGCAAGCGCCGTACCCGGAATATCCTCGACGCCTTCCATGAGGCCGAGCAGCCATTCGCGGCTCTCCGGCTTGCAGGGCGCAAAGCCAACGCCGCAATTGCCCATCACCGCGGTCGTCACGCCATGGAAAGTGGAGGGCTGGAGATAGGGGTCCCAGGTAACCTGGCCGTCGTAATGCGTATGCACATCGACGAAGCCCGGCGTCACGATCTGGCCGCGCGCGTCGATCTCTTCGGCGCCTGCGCCCGCAACCTTGCCGACCTCGACGATGCGGCCGCCCGAAATGGCGACATCGGCTTCTTGTGGCGCAGCTCCCGTTCCGTCGAAAACGGCGCCGCCGCGGATCACGATATCGTGGCTCATGGGTCTCCCTCCCGGAAATGGCTCTAATGGCTTTGGGAGGAGGATAGCGGAAAACCGCCCGTCCCGCTAAGCGCCTTCTCCCACCGCCGCCGAAATCCGGCCAAAACCACGGAACCTTCCGGCTTCCCGCGCATTTTCTTCCATGGTCCGTCAGGCAAGGGGAGAGGGAGCCGTGGCAGCCTGATGATCGTCTGGCTCAAAATCATCCATATTCTCACGGTTTCCATCTGGATGGCCGGGCTTGTCAGCCTGCCGGGGCTCTATGTGCAGCGCGCCCATGTGGCGGACCGCGACGCGCTCTACCGCCTGCAGCGCATGGTGCGCTTTTCCTATGTGGTTTTTGTCTCGCCTGCGGCTTTCGTCGCGGTGGCGAGCGGCATCGGTCTCATTTTCGCGCGCGAGACCTTCACCTCCTGGATGTCGGCAAAGCTGGTTCTTGTGGGTGTGCTCGTCGTCATCCATACGCTGACTGGCCTCGTCATCATCCGGCTTTTCGAGGAAGGGCAGGTCTATCCGGTCTGGCGATTCATCGGCGCGACGGCATTTGCGCTCGTGCTGATCGTCTGCGTTCTCTATTTCGTGCTGGCGAAGCCCGATTTCCAATTCGCCGATCTTCTTCCCGCCGCTCTGTCGGAGCCCGGCGCGCTGCGGCCCATCGCCGACCGCGTCAACCCTTGGGCGTCACCATGAGGCCGATGCCGTGATGGAAGATCAGTTTTCCGCCATGCCAGCCGGCGAGCCCGGTGAGCCCCGCCGCGAGGAGCGAGAGAAGCAATCCATGCGGCAGCACGGCTTCGGGCATATGGAGGCGGAGGCCCCAGTTGAGCCCCGCGACGGAGAGCAGCATCATCGCGGCGACGGCGTGCGCCCAGCTCGCCACGCGGCTGCGGATGCCCGGCACGAGAAGAAGCTCGACCGTGCCGACAAGCCCGGCGCCGACACCCGTCGCGAAGGCGAAGCCCGCCGACCAGAGCCCGGCGCGCAGCCAGAAGGGGTCGGCCGACCACCAGTAGAAAACATCGGCGCCGAGCGTGGCGATTACCAGCGCGATCGGGAAATGCACGCTCATCGCATGCAGGGGATGCCCCGCGACCGCGACGGCGGAGCTCACATCCTTCTCGCTGATCTTCGCTTCGACCGGATTTTCGAGATTGCCGGATTCGCTCATGGCCCTTCTCCCATTCGGCATATAACCCCTGCACCGGCAAAAATGTTCCGCAGGGGCGGAACGCTCCTCGGCGCACTCGCTCTGGCGGGCTGCAGCGGCGATCTCTCCGCGCTCGACCCGGCAGGCCCCGCAGCGCGCGATATTGCGCGGCTCTGGTGGGCGATGCTCGCGGGCAGCGCGCTGCTCTTTCTTCTGGTGATGGGGCTCTTCGCCCTTGTCATGCTGCGGCCGGAGGCGGGTCGGCGCTGGTCGCCCCGCGCGTGGATAGTGGGCGGCGGCATTCTCATGCCCGTTCCGGTTCTCTTCGTATTGCTCCTCTTCGCCTTCGGGCAGGGCGAGCGGCATCTGCCATGGCGCGGCGAGCATAACCCGGTGCGCATCGAGGCCCGCGCCCATATGTGGTTCTGGGAGTTTCATTATCTCGACTATCCGGACGTGGAGCCGACCGTCGATGTGCTGCACATCCCCGCGAACTACGATGTCGATGTGATCGCGACCTCCGATAATGTCATCCATGGCTTCTGGGTGCCGCGCCTGGGCGGAAAGGTGGATGCGACGCCCGGCCATGAAACGCTGGTGCGGCTTTATGCAGATCGCGCGGGCTCCTTCGGCGGCATATGCGCGGAATATTGCGGCACCGGCCACGCGGGCATGACCTTCCGCGTCGAGGCCCATACGCCCGCGGAGTTCCGCGCCGCGCTCGGGCTTGGCGAGGAGGAGGCCGAATGAACGGCGAAAGAAACGAATCCGCGCTCGCGCTCCACAGAAAGCTTTCCGAAATCTGGGGAACGCCCCCCGGCCTCGGCAGGCTCTCGGCCGTGAACCACACGGCTATTGGCCTGCGCTTCATCGTGACGTCCGGCATCTTCTTCGCGATCGGCGGCCTTCTCGCCATGCTGATCCGCGCGCAGCTCGCAACCTCGGCAAGTCCCTTCATGGATGAAGGCCTCTATTCGCAGGTCTTCACCATGCACGGCACCATAATGATGTTCCTCTTCGCGATCCCGCTGATCGAGGGTTTCGCGATCTATCTCCTGCCGAAACTCCTCGGCGCGCGCGACCTCGCCTTCCCGCGCCTCACCGCATTCGGCTACTGGTGCTATCTCTTCGGCGGGCTCATGCTTCTCGGCGCGCTGGCGGCGGGCGTCGCGCCGGACGCCGGCTGGTTCATGTATACGCCGCTCTCCTCCAGCATCCATTCACCGGGGATCAATTCCGATGTCTGGCTGCTCGGCGTCACCTTCGTGGAAATTTCCGCCGTCTGCGCGGCGGTGGAAATCACCGTCAGCATTCTGAAGTTGCGCGCGCCCGGCATGTCGCTCGCCCGCATGCCGATCTTCGCCTGGTACATGCTGGTCGTTGCCGGGATGATGCTTTTCGCTTTTCCGCCGCTCATTCTCGGATCGATCTTGCTCGAGGTGGAGCGCGCCTTCGGGCTTCCCTTCTTCGATCCGGAGCGTGGCGGCGACCCGCTGCTCTGGCAGCATCTCTTCTGGCTCTTCGGCCATCCCGAGGTCTACATCATCTTCCTGCCCGCGGCGGGTGTGCTCTCGACGCTCATCCCCGTTTTCGCGGGCCGCCCGCTCATCGGCTATGGCGCGGTCGTCGCCGCCATCATCGCCATGGCCTTTCTCTCTTTCGGGCTCTGGGTTCACCACATGTACATGGTCGGCATATCGCATCTCGCGATGGCCTTCTTCTCGGCCGCGAGTGCGCTTGTCGCCGTGCCGACCGCGATCCAGATATTTTCCTGGCTTGCAACGCTCACCTATGGCCGCCCGCGCTTCAGCGTGCCGATGCTTTATGTCTTCGGCTTCTTCTTCGTCTTCGTGATCGGCGGGCTGACCGGCGTCATGCTCGCCATGATGCCCTTCGACAAGCAGGCGCATGACACGCATTTCGTCGTCGCGCATCTTCACTATGTCCTGATCGGCGGCTTCGTCTTCCCGATGCTGGCCGCCGCCTATTACTGGATGCCGCATATGACGGGCCGCTTCCCCGTGCAACATCTCTCCAGGGCAGCCTTCTGGCTGATCTTCATCGGCTTCAACGTCACCTTCCTCGTGATGCATCTCACCGGCCTTCTCGGCATGCCGCGGCGCGTCCACACCTATGCGGCGGAGGCGGGCTGGGACACGCTTAATCTCGTCTCGTCCATCGGCGGCTTCGTGATGACCTTCGGCTTTGCGCTGGTGCTGCTCGATTTCGTACTGCAATACCGCTATGGCCGCGCTTTCCCGCGCAATCCATGGAAGGCGGCAACGCTTGAATGGGCAATGCCCCTGCCGCCGCCGGTTTACAACTTCGCTTCGCTTCCGTCTGTCGACCAGCGCGCGGACAGGATCGCGCCCAGGGAAACCGGCGCGCATCTTGCCGCCGGCCGCGGCTATCTCGGCTTTACCCGCAACGGCCAGATGGAAACGCTTGGTGTGAGCATCACGAGCGGCAGGCTCGAACAGCTCATCGTCCTGCCCAACAACTCATTCCTTCCACTCTGGACGGCGCTCGCGACCGCCTCCTTCTTCATCGCGATGCTCGCCAAGCTCTATTGGGCCGTGCCGATCGCCATGCTTCTCGTTCTCTTCTGCTTCCTCGGGTGGACGCGCGTGACGGGCAGCCGGGCGGATTGCGGCGCGCTATCCGTTGGCGAAAACGAGGATGCGGTGCCTCATGTGGAGTGTTCCGGCGCGCCTTCATGGTGGGCGATGATCTTTACGCTCGCGTCCAACGCCACGCTTTATGCCTCGCTACTGTTCGGCGGGCTCTTCCTCTGGACTTCGGCACCCGGCTGGCCAGCGCAGGAGCCACCGGGCATGAGCCTCGCATTCTCCGCGCTGACGGCAGGCATGATCGCGGCAGGCGGCGCCGTGGGCGCAGCAGCGGCGCGCAGGGCGGGGCGCGGCCCCCGAACATTCCTGCTCGCCAGCGCCGCCGCGCATCTGGCGGCAACGCTGCTGCTTGGCTGGATGGCGCTGAACGGTGTGCCGGACCGCACCGGCCATGCGCTGTCCGCCGTCTGTTTCGCCATTCTCTGCTATGCCGCGTTCCACACCGCGCTCGCCGCCGTCTTCGCGCTTTATGGCGTCTGGCGCGATGCGGCGGGCTTCATCTCGCAGCGGCGCGACCTCGATCTCAGGATCGGCAGGCTCTGGCATCTCTACACGGCGGTGGCGGGTGTGCTGGGTGTCGCCTTCATCCACCTTCTGATCGCGATGGGATCGGCAGGAGGCGCACCATGATGCGGAAGCCGGGCGAAGGAACGGTGCTTCTCCTGCTCGTTGCGGGCTTCACCCTCTGGGGCATCGCCTTCGTGCAGCTCTATACGTTTCAGGCCATCGGCTGCCGTCTCGGCTGGGACGGTATCGGCCTTGCGGGCGCCTTCACATTGCAGCGCGCCGTGCTCGTCCTCTCCTTCATCGCCTGGCTTGCCGCGCATCTTGCGCTTTGGCACTGGCTGCGCGGGCGGCGAAGCGCAGGCGAGCCGGAGGGCGACACGCTCCACCGCGCGGCGGCCGATCTTGCCGTCGCGGCATTCGGCGCCGCCGTCTTCTGCTTCTTTGCGGTGTTCTGGCTGTCGCCCTGCCTGTGAGGCTCAGGACGCCTGCTGCTTCCCGCGTTCCTGGATGCCCTTGCGGCGCTCCGCCACGGCGTCCGGCGTCACCGCCTTGTTGGCGGCGCTTGAGGTGCGGCGTTCGGTCTTGAGAGCGGTGCCGAAATCTTCCGCAAAGCCCTCATCGATGAGCTTCTTGTAGGCAGGCAGGCATTCCGGCACGACGGAGAGCATGTCGTCCGCGAGTTTGCGGCAGGTGGGAAGAAGGTCGTCCGCCGCCACCACGCGGTTCACGAGGCCCCATTCGGCTGCCTGTTGTGCGCTGAGGAAATTGCCGGTGAGCGAGAGTTCCTTCGCGCGGTAGATGCCGATGGCGCGGCTGAGTTTCTGGCTGAGGCCCCAGCCCGGCAGGATGCCGACGCGGGCATGCGTATCGGCAAAGCGTGCATTCTCCGAACAGATCAGCACGTCGCAGGCAATGGCAAGTTCGAAGCCGCCGGTGATGGCGACACCGTTGATCGCGCCGATGACGGGGCCGGAGAATTGCCCGATCGAGGTCACGGGGTCCTTGTCGCCGATCGTTGCATTGATGCCGCCCGTATCCGAGCCGAGTTCCTTGAGGTCGAGCCCGGCGCAGAAGGCCTTGCCCGCGCCGGTGAGGATCGCGACGCGAATATTCTTGTCCGCTTCAAGCGCCTCGAACGTCTCGGCAATGGCGGTGCGGAGCTCGCGCGACAATGCGTTCATGGCGGTGGGGCGGTTGAGCGTCACCGTCGCGACGGCGCCCGACTTCTCGACAAGGATCACTGGCTCGGACATGAAGTTCCTCCCGGAGTGGAATGGCTTTTGCGATTGTTCTAGCGGGATCGGCGGGAGCGGGCAAACGGCCTCAGCCGAGCAGCCCCGCAAGCCCGACGCCGATGAAATTCGCCACCGCATAGCCGAAGACGCCGAGCAGGATGCCCGGTGTCACGAGGAGACGCCAGCGCATGCTCGCCGCCATGGCCGCAGCCGTTGCCGGGCCGACGGCCACGGCATTCGACGCGATCAGGGCTTCGGCAAGGTCGATGCGGAATAGCTTTGCGCCCGCAAGAACGACGGAGAGGTGTACCGTCGCCATGACGACCACGAAGAAGAAGATCGGCATGGCCGTCTGCACCATCAGCACGACATCGGCGCCCGCGCCGATCACGCCGAAAAAGACATACATGAAGAACATGCCGAGATCGAAGCCGCCGCGGAGCTTCGCAAGATAGCCGGGAAAGATATTGGCGAGCGCCAGTGCAAGCAGTGTGACGAAGAGAACCGAATAGCCGCCAAGGCCGAGCGCCTGCGCGATGAGCCGCCCGCCAAAAGCGCAAGCCGCGGCAAGAAAGAGCAGCATCGCAAGCGCACCCATGTCGAGCCGCGGCTTTTCTTCCTCCTTGTGCTCGACGCCATCGTCTCCCGCCACGATGATTTTCGACGGGATGAAGCGCAGCAGCGCGCGCGAACCCGCCATGGTGAGGATGGCCGCCATGAAGACCACCATGACGACCGCGTCCGTCGCCGCCATGGTCGCGATCAGCGCGCCGTTCTCATTGAGGCCGAGCGTCTGGGCGACGGCGGCGAAATTCATCGAACCGCCGATCCAGCTTGCGCCGAGCGTCGCCACGATGCGGTTTGCGTCGGGCCCGAGGTCGATAAGGTAGAAGCCTGCCAGCACGCCCGCGACCGTGCCCGCCACCGCGATGGCGAAGGCGATCAGCATCATGCCGGCTTCGCTGACGAGCTTGCGCAAGTCCGCATGAAACAGCAGCAGCGGAATGGCGAGGTTGACCGCATAGACCCAGACCATGTCGTGGAAGGGCGAAGCGAAGGGCACGATGCGCAGATTGGCGAGAAGCGTGCCCGCAAGGATCGTCAGCACCACGCCCGAAAGCCACTGACCGAGCTGCGTCCGCTCCGACCAGAAGCCGAAGGCCGCGAGGCCCAGAAACACAAAAAGAAGACCGAAAATATTGTCGGCGGAAATGAGCGGCAGGGTCATGGATTTGTCTTTTCTCGGAAGGGCGGGCCACGCGCCCCATCATGCGGGGCGGCGCCGCAAAGACAAGGTGAAATCTCGCATTATGGAATGGGTGCGGGAACACCGGGGCGGGCCCGAACGTTCTCAATCTGTCCGACCGCCATTCAGGGAGAGTGCCATGGCCCCGCGCGACGAAAAGCCCAAACCCGAGGAGAGAGAGCAGGACCGCTCCGCAAAGCGCGACTTCGCACGCAAGCAGGAAGATATCGTCCGCGAAGGCATGGCGGGCCGCGCCGCCGCCCGCGCGCGCAAGGCGGTGGAAGGCCGCAAGGACGAATAGAACTACATCGCGAAGTTGACGGAGATCGAGCCGAACTGGTCGGGCTTCGGCTGGCCTTCATACTCGCGGCTGCGCAGCACATGGGTAAAGGAAACGCGTGCGTTCCATAGCACGAAGACCGCACCCAGCTTCGCGTCATAGACGAAGTGTCTCTTGTCGATGCTCGGGCTGTCGCGAAAGGTGTTGCCGTCGAGGAAAATATCGCGCCCCACCGCCCGGCCTTCGAGCCCGGCAAAGAGATAGCAGTTGCATCCTTCCGCCTTGGGCTCGAACCATTCCGAGCCGCCGACGCCGGGATAGATGCGCGTGGGGCCGAAATCGTCCGGCAGCGAAAAGCCGAAACGCATGGTTCCGCCGAGCCCGGCATAGGTCTGTACATTGCCAAGCGAGAGAATCGTGTAGGGAATGAAGTCCGTCTGAAGACCGGCAATCCGCGGCGTGTCGAAGCGCGAACTGCGCCAGGCGCGCTCGAAGCTGAGGTTCACGCCGATCTCGTCCTTGATCTGGTTGTCCCAGCCATTCGCCTTGTCGACGCCGATGACCTTGTGCCAGCCGTTCTGCACGAATTCGCCCTGCGCCGAAGGGCCCACCACGCCGAGATCGAGCTTCCACTGGTCCTGCCAGGCCTCGCCCGTAATGGTGCTCGAGCGTACGCTCTGGAGCGAGAAGGTCGCGTGGAGCCAGGCGGCATAGGGCCGCTCATCCGGCAGCTGGGCGGTGGCCGCCGTGTCGTCGGGCGTGAAGATCGCATGACCTATCGCAATGCCGACACGATGGCTCCGCCGGTCGAAATTGCCGGTCGGAAAGAGCAGCGAGTAGAAGGGGGGCGAGGAAAAATCCGCAAGCCAGGCGGGCAGGTTGCGCTGCGGCCGCGACAGCCAGGCCGCCTGAAGCCCGTTCGTGTAATGCCGGTCCGTATTCGCGAAATTCGCAAAGAGGTCGTTTTCGACCTGGAAAGTCAGGAATTCGCGGTCGCCCCCGGCATCCTCGACGGCCGAAGCCGCGAGCGGAAACGAGGCGAAGAGCACGGCGAGAAGCGCCGCGGCGGCTTTGCGGAAGATCATGGGTGAGGCATTCCCCCAAACGCGCGGATGAAAGCTCCGCATTCCAGCTTGACGCTGGGGAGCCCCCGCCTGTCCAATGTCGATACCCGGACTTTAGATAATAAAAAGGCGCCAGCAAGGCAGCCGAAAAACAGGGAGAGAGACATGGCAGTTGCGGAAGCGGCGGCAGGGTGGAGCCGCGAAGAAGCGGCCGCGCAGGGCATGGTGCTGGCCTGGCATGCGGCGCAGGCGCCCGGCAAGCCGGCCATCATCTCGGAGCAGGGCGACCGTACATTCGGCGAATTGAACGCGCGAACGAATGCGCTGGTGCGCGCGCTGCGCCGCCGGGGCCTGAAAGCGGGCGATGCCGTCGCGCTCATGTGTTCCAACCGGCCGGAATTTGCCGAGGCCATCGCCGCCTGCCAGCGCGCCGGCTTCCGCATGACGCCGATCAACTGGCATCTGAAGGGCTCCGAGGTCGGCTATATCGTCGATAATTGCGAGGCGAAGGCCTTTCTCACCGACGCGCGTTTCCCCGCTTCCTCCATTGAAGCTGCGAGCCTCGCGCCGGGCCTTGCCGCGAAGCTCGCCATCGGCGGCGCCATCGAAGGCTTCGAGGATTACGAGACGGCCGTCGCGGCGGAGGAGGGGAGCGATATTCCCGATCCCGTCCTCGGCTCGCAGATGATGTACACCTCCGGCACCACCGGCCACCCGAAAGGCGTCTACCGCAAGCAGGCGGCGCCCGTCTCCCCGCTTCTCGTGAAGCTCACCGAAACGGCCGCCTTCCGCGAAGGCGATCTCGCCCTCGTCACCGGCCCGCTCTATCACGCGGCGCCGCTCGCGCTCAATTTCTCCTTCCCGCTCAATGCCGGTGTCGGCTGCGTGCTGATGGACAAATGGGATGCGGAGGAAACCCTCCGCCTCATCGCCGAGTATCGCATCACGCATACCCATGTCGTGCCGACCATGCTGCACCGGATGCTGCAACTTCCCGACGCGACGAAGGCGAAATACGACACATCAAGCCTGCGCTGGATCCTGCATGGCGCCGCGCCCTGTCCCGTCCATGTCAAGGAAGGCGCCATCGCCTGGTTCGGGCCTGTGGTCTTTGAATATTACGCGGCGACCGAAGGCGGCGGCATCTTCATCGACAGCCACGAGTTCCCCGCGAAGAAGGGCAGCGTCGGCAAGCCGCTTCCCGGCGTCATCGTCGAGATCCGCGACGAGGAAGGCCGCGAGTTGAAGCCCCGCGACGTCGGCACCGTCTACTTCAAGGCGCCGGACGTCGGCCGCTTCGAATATTTCAAGGCGCCGGAAAAAACCGAAGGCGCCTATCGCGGCGACTATTACACGATGGGCGACATGGGCTTCATCGACGAGGACGGATTCCTCTTCCTCACCGGCCGCAGCGCCGAAGTCATCATCTCGGGCGGCGTGAATATCTACCCGGCGGAAATCGACCAGGAGGTGCTGAAGCATCCTGCGGTCGCCGATGCCGCCGCCGTCGGCGTGCCCAACGAGGAATGGGGCGAGGAGGTGAAGCTCGTCGTGGAGCTGAACGAGGGCTACAGGCCCGACGGCGACATGGCGAAGGAACTTCTCGATTTCGCCGCCGCCAATCTTCCCGGCTATCAGCGCCCGCGCTCGGTCGATTTCGTGCCAGAACTGCCGCGAATGCCGTCCGGCAAGGTGCTCCGCCGTGTCATCCGCGACGCCTATTGGCAGGGCGACAAGAAGATTTGAGACAGGGCAAAAAGCAGAAGGGCCGACCCGAGGGACGGCCCTTCGCTCCTATCCGCGCCTGTTCTTGTTGTTGGACGCCGATATCAATTCTCAGCCGAGTTTGGCGATCGCCTTCGCCACATGGTCGGGCTTTTCGAGCGTCATCAGATGTCCCGCTTCGGGAATGGAGACGAGTTCCGCCCCGTTGATCGCCTTCTTCCAAGCATGGGCATAGGCCGGCGCGATCAGCTTGTCGCCATCGCCCCAGACGAGAACCGTTTTCGCCTTCACGCGGTAGAGACGTTGCGAAAGACCCCGGTCCGGGATGGGAAAGAGAATCTTCCCCGCCATGCCGAGCTGCCGCGCATTCTGCACGAGAAAGCCTTTGAGCCATTCGGGATCGTCGATGCGGACACCGGCGGTCATCAGCGCGGTGCCCGCTTCCACATCATGGAAGAGGACGGCGGGAAGCTCGTAAGGCAGCATCGCGAAAATGTCGGGGATCGGATGATCGTCGAGCCAGAGGCCCGCCGGGCAGATGAGCCCCAGCCGCGACACATCGTTCGGCGCCACAGCCGCCATCTCCGCCGCGATCATGCCGCCCATCGAATGGCCCACAAGGATCGGGTCCTTGAGGCCCAGCGCCTCCACCACGTCCCATGTGTGGAGCGTGATGTCGAGCATCTCGCGCAACTCGCCGCATTCGGTGGAGTCGCCATAGCCCGGCAGCAGCGGCGCGAAGACGTGATATCTCTCTGCGAGTTTCGCGAGGAACGGGTCGTCCTGTGTGATGCCGCCCGCGCCGTGGAGATAGACGAGCGGCTCTCCCTTGCCCCCCTCGAAATAGCGGACGGGAACATGTTGCGTCTTGATCGTTTTCGCTTCCATCAGTCCTTCCCTCCCACAAGTGCGGCGACTTCCCGCTCGGCGGGCAGGCTTCCGGGCTTTGCCTGTTTCTTCAACGGCTTGCACCAGAAGCGGTTGTCGTCCTTGTAGTCGGGGAACATGTCGCGCAGATGCGGCATGACCTTTTCGGCAAAAAGCTTCGTCGAATACATGCACTTGTCCATCGGCATGTTGCCGACGTGAAGCAGGCAGAAGATGTTGCCGACATGGAGACCCTTGATGAGTTCTTCCATCCGCTGGCGCACCGTCTCCGGGCTTCCCGCGATCACATGGCCCTGTTCGGTGAGGTCCTTCCAGGTGAGCGAGGAATAGCCGTCGATGGGCGG
Source organism: Parvibaculum sp. (assembly GCA_019635955.1). Lineage (GTDB taxonomy): Bacteria > Pseudomonadota > Alphaproteobacteria > Parvibaculales > Parvibaculaceae > Parvibaculum. Next base: position 682 of record JAHBYL010000043.1, on the reverse strand, counting down.
TGCGTATTGCGACAGCGCGCCGGTCTGGATCGTCTTGATCGTGCGATAGCCCGGTGCATCGGCAAAGCCGCCATAGACATGGAGGCAGCGATTGTAGAAATAGCTGACATGTTCCGAGTAGAGACGTTCCGCTTCCTCGTCCGTCTCGGCGACGCAGATCGTCTGCGCAAAGCCCGCGCGATAGGGCGATGTGTCGGGCGCGTTGCGCTCGGCCACCCGGTCCCAATAGCCCTGCAGGAGCGCCTTCGCCCGGATGTAGCCGGAGAAGGAGAGGTATGAGTAGGAATAGGTGTTGTCGATGCAGAAGTCATAGGTCTCGACGGAGCCGCCGCCCGGAATATGGATCGGCGGCGGGTCCTGGATCGGCCGCGGCCAGATGTTCACATGGCGCAGCTTGTTGTAGCGCCCGTTCCACGCGAAGGGATCGGGGTCCGACCACGCGCGGCGGATCAGGTCATGCGCTTCCTGATATTTCTCGCGCGTCAACGCCGGTATCTGGCCATAGCAATAGTTCGTGTCCATCGACGTGCCGACGGGGAAGCCGGCGACGAGCCGCCCGCCCGAAATGCAGTCGAGCATCGCGAATTCCTCGGCCACGCGCACCGGCGGGTTGTAGAGCGCGATTGAATTGCCGAGCACGACGAGGCCGACATCCGATGTGCGCCGCGCGAGCCCCGCTGCG
>JAHBYL010000042.1 GCA_019635955.1 Parvibaculum sp. | reverse complement strand
TGCGTCGAACTCGCCAAGGACTGGCGGACCGACAAATATCTCCGCCGGCTCGAGGCCATGATGATCGTCGCCGACCGCCACACGACGCTGGTGCTGACCGGCAATGGCGATGTGCTGGAGCCCGAAGGCGGCGTGATCGGCATCGGCTCCGGCGGCAATTATGCGCTCTCCGCGGCCCGCGCGCTTGCCGACATGGACCTCACGGCGGAAGAGATCGTGCGCAAGGCGATGAAGATCGCCGCCGAGATCTGCGTCTATACGAACAACAACCTGACTGTGGAAAGCCTCGACGCCGCCTGATCGAATTCATGCGGCGCGGATTTCCGCTTCCCTTTCCGATACGGAGTTTTCCTTCTTCCCATGACCAGTTTTTCGCCGCGTGAAATCGTTTCCGAACTCGACCGTTACATCATCGGCCAGCGCGAGGCGAAGCGCGCGGTCGCGATCGCGCTCCGGAACCGCTGGCGGCGCCAGCAGCTTCCCGAGGAACTGCGCGACGAGGTTCTGCCGAAGAACATCCTGATGATCGGGCCGACCGGCGTCGGCAAGACGGAAATCTCGCGCCGCCTCGCGAAACTTGCCGAAGCGCCCTTCCTTAAGGTGGAAGCGACGAAGTTCACGGAAGTCGGCTATGTCGGCCGCGACGTCGAACAGATCGTCCGCGATCTCGTGGAAATCGCAATCGCCATGACGCGCGAGAGGAAGCGCAAGGACGTGCAGGCGAAGGCCCATATCGCCGCCGAGGCGCGCGTCGTCGATGCGCTTGTCGGCGTTAATGCAAGCGAGGCGACGAAAGAGAGCTTCCGCAAGAAGCTCCGCAATGGCGAGCTCGACGACAAGGAAATCGAGGTCGAGGTGGCGGATACGGGCGGCGGCATGCCGATGCTCGATATTCCCGGCATGCCCAGCCAGGTCGGCATGATCAATCTTTCCGACATCATGGGAAAGGCGTTCGGCGGGCGCACCAAGCCGCGGCGCATGCAGGTGCGCGACAGCTACAAGGTGCTGATCGCCGAAGAGAGCGACAAGCTGCTCGACCAGGAACAACTGACACAGGAAGCGATCCGCTCGGTGGAGCAAAACGGCATCGTCTTTCTCGACGAGGTGGACAAGATCTGCGCGCGGTCGGAAAAGATGGGCGGCGATGTGAGCCGCGAGGGCGTGCAGCGCGACCTCCTGCCGCTGATCGAGGGCACGACGGTGGCCACGAAACACGGCGCGGTGAAGACCGACCATATTCTCTTCATCGCGTCCGGCGCCTTCCATATCGCCAAGCCCTCCGACCTCTTGCCGGAACTGCAGGGGCGGCTCCCGATCCGCGTCGAGCTTCGCGCGCTGACGAAGGAAGATTTCCGGCGCATCCTCACCGAGCCGGAAGCAAGCCTCATCAAGCAATATGTGGCGCTGATGAAGACGGAAGAGGTGACGCTCGATTTCACCGATGACGGCGTCGATGCGATCGCCGATATTGCAGCGTCGGTCAATTCGACGGTCGAGAATATCGGTGCGCGGCGCCTCCACACCGTGATGGAGCGCGTGCTCGACGAAATCAGCTTCGCCGCCGCCGACCGCTCGGGCGAGACGGTAAGGGTCGACGAGGCCTATGTGCGCGAGCATATCGGCGATCTGACGAAGAACGCGGACCTGTCGAAGTTTATTTTGTAGTTCTCATCATTATTTCGTCATGACCCGGCTTGTCCGGGTCATCCACGTCTTTCTGCCTTGCTGCAAAGACGTGGATGGCCCGCATGAAGCGGGCCATGACGACGTTGGGGGTTGCGGTAAAGTTGACCCTCACATCTCGCCGCTGGCGGCCGCTTGCATATAGCTCGTGTCGAGGCGGAATTTCACATTGTCCTTGTTGCCGACCACCGTGCCGTCGGCGAGGGCGACGCCGATATGGCCCTTGTCCTTCGCATCCGGTCCGAGAAGGCCATGGGAGAAAGCAAAGCCGGTGGTGCTTTCGATCATGCCGGGCATGATCGGTCCGCCAAAGACCGCCGCACCCTCCGCCGCATCGTAGAAATAGGTGGTCGCGACCTGGCCGTCGAAATCGGCGAGATCGGTGCCGAGCACGCCCGCCATATATTCGCGCGCGGCGACGCCTTCGGCATCGTCCTTCTTCATCAGGGCGAGCGTTTCATACCAGGCGCCGGCCAGCGCCTTGCCGAAATCGGGATTGGCCGTCAGCACATCGGTGTTCACCACCAGAATATCCTGCACCTCGCCCGGCACTTCAGATGAATCGAACACGGAAGTGATGCCGCTCATCTGGTTCAGTTGCGTCGTGGCCGGGTTCCAGGTGACGACGGCCTCGACAGCGGGCGTTGAAAAGGCGGCGACGAAATCCGCATCGGCGATATTCGCCGTCTCGATATCGTCTTCCGACATGCCGGCCTTTTCGAGCGCGAGCGCCAGCATGTAATGCGAAACGGAATATTGCACGAGGTAGACCTTCTTTCCCTTGAGGTCCGCCATGGTCTTGCCTTCGCCCTTCACGAAGATCGCGTCATTGCCGTTCGTGTAGTCGCCGAGAATGATCGCCGTCGTGTCGACGCCGCCGGCGGCGGGAATGGTGAGCGTGTCCATCACGGTCGTCGCCAGCGCATCATACTGACCGGCGGTGAACTGGTTCAGGGACTCGATGTAATCGTTGAGCGCAACGATCTCGACCTCGATGCCGTATTTCTCCGCCCATTTGTCCATGATGCCTGCCTTCTCGGCATAGGCCCAGGGCGCATAGCCGGTATAGAGGCCCCAGACGAGCTTGAAGCTCTTCTTCTCCGCCGCCTCGGCGCTGCCCGCAAAGGCAGAGGCGAGCATGAGGGCTGCGGCAAGCGCGATTGCGCCTGTCCGCAGGAAAGAGAAACGCTTCATGTGATGTCCTTTCACTGGTCAAACCTCTTCTCGCCACGCGGATTGCGTCCCGCGCGAAAAATCGGTCTTCCCGGTGTTTCCCCTCGTTCCGAAGCGGCGCTCTTCTGTCAGGCGACCTGCTTCTCGCGGCGGCCGAAGGCCTCCGCATGTTCCTCGCTTTCGGGCAGGGCGAGTTCGCCTGCTTCCACCTTCTTCCGCAGATACTGGAAGTAGCGCATGGTCTGCGTCACGAGATGATCGCCGACGCCATAGGAGGGATAGCGCTTCTCGCCGTCGATGAATTGCGGCAGCGGCGAGACCACCGTGTCGTAGTCGAGCGCGCAGAAAAGCGGGAAGGAGAAGCGTTCATCGGGCACATTGCGGACGCGATGGGGCGTTGCGATGAAGCGGCCATTGGTGAGGGCTTCCAGCATGTCGCCGATATTGATGACGAAGGCGCCTTCAACGGGCGGCGCATCGATCCAGTCGCCCGCCGCATTCATCACCTCAAGGCCCGGCGCCGTGACATGGAGAATGGTGAAGCACTCGAAATCGGTATGCGCGCTGATGCCCCATTCGGCGGTGGCGCGGGAGGGGTCCGCCGGGTAATGCACCATGCGAAGCTGCGAGGGGGGCTTCGTCAGCCAGCCGTCGAAATAATCTTCCGGCAGGTCGAGGCCAAGCGCGAAGCCGCGGAAGAGCGTGCGGCCAAGCTCCATCGCCGCTTCGTAATAGGTGTAGACGTCTCGGCGCATCTGAGGCATGTCGGCCGGCCACTGGTTCGGTCCGAGCATGCGGTAGCCGATCACATGATCGGGGTCGTCTTCCGGCAGTTCGACGGAAAGATCGAAGGCTTCCTTCTTGTCGATCTTGGCCGCGTTGCCGCCGCAATAGAAGCCTTCCTCGCCGGTGGGCACATAGCCGCGATGGGCGCGGGACTTGCCGATATAGATATCCATCTTCTCATCAAGCGGCTTTGCGAAGAACTCTGCCGCGCGCGCCTCGAGCGTGTCGATCATGGCGCGCGGAATATTGTGGCCCTTCACATAGAGAAAGCCGACGCGGCTCGCCGCATCCGCCATTCGGGCGGCGGCCTTGCGGCGTTCCTCGATGTCGTCCGAAAAGAGCGGCGCTATGTCGATCACCGGGATTTCGGTGAAGGCCCTTCCCTTTGCTTCCGTCTCACTCATTACAAGGCTCCATTGGCCGCGGCATTGAGCAGAGGCTCGCCGCGAAGATCGGTGATTTCCCAATGCCGCGTCAGCGGCTTGCCGCGCGCATCCATGTCCTCCGTTTCGAGGAGGTCGCCCGTCAGGGCGGGCGCAAGCGGCTTTCCTTCGCGGAAGGGCAGCGTCGAGCGCTGGACGATCCAGCCTGCGCCCGTGACCGCGCCTTGCGAAATCTCGCAATCGAGGAACTCGCGCGCATGGACGAGGTCGCGCGCGCCGGCGACGCATTCGGTGAGCGGGCGATGCGCCGGGAGAGTGGCGAGCCGTTCGCGGGCAAACATGAAGAGATGGCCATAGCGGAGAATGGCGCCCCGGGCGCCGGTCTCGCGGTCCTCGAGCCGCGCCGCCCAGACGGCGCCCGCCGCCAGCGGTTCGCGGTGCCAATGCTCGATATAGGGAATGTCTTTTCCCTCCTCGATCATGAGATCGCCCTCGACCCAGAGGCGGCCCATATCCGAGTAGACGGCCAGGGGCTGGAAATCGATGTCGCGGCGCCATTCGAACCAGCCATCCTCATGCACCAGTTCGCCGGCAAAGCCTTCCTGCCGGGCGAGCCAGTCCATATGGCGGAGCTGCAACTCCGACAGGCAGGTCACGTCCGAGAAATCGGGCGCGGCTTCGGGCTGGCGCAGATCGAGATAGAGGCCGGGGCCCTGCAGCCAGTTCACGAAACTCGTGCGGTCCTTGCGTCCGTCCGGCCAGGCGATGAGCGAGCGGCGCCAGAGGCCGGGCAGGCTCTCAAGCGAGGGGTCGGGCAGGCGGGAAGGGGCGAGGCTCGGCATGTTCATGGGCCCATGCTGCCGGGCAGGGGGTCATTCGCCTAGGCGCGAAATCTCAATGAGAGTCATATATGCGGTTTATGGGATGCTATTCGCGAATCCAGCCGCTCGCGGAAATTCACGCCGGGCGAATTCACGGAAAGCGTGTTTCGCTGAGGGCGAGTCAGGGCCGGGTGGCGGCGTTCTCCGAGAGCGAGTCAGGTCCGCCGGCTGCGTTTCCGCTCCTTCAGAAGCGCGAGCAGCCTGTCGATTTCGGCCGGTGTCATCTGGGCAATGTCTTCGGCGAGGATGTTCGCCGCTTCCGTTGCCTGCGGGGCAAGGCCCGATGTGTCGATGACGATGCGGGGGTGGGAGAGTCTTGCCAGCCGCTCCAGCTCCTCGGCCTCGTCCCAGATCACGTTGAAATAACCGATGATCGCCTGCACGAGGCGCCAGCTCGGGCGGCCCCGTTTCCCGTGTTCGAGCGCCGAGAGATAGGCGGGCGTGACGCGCAGTGCCGCCGCCATGTCCTTCAGGGTGAGGCCACGCGCGGCGCGGAGTTCCCGCAGTTTCCGGCCGAAGGGCGTCATCGCTTCTTCCTCAGCCAGAGATAGAAGGCGCCGCCGCCGCCATGTTTCGGGTGCGCCGGCTGGAAGCCCGAGACATGGAGGCGGAATTCGGCTTCGGCGAGCCAGCGCGGCACGGCGCTGCGGAGCACGCCCTGCCGCTCCGGCACCTCGTAAAAGGTGCTGCCATGGAGCGTGTGGCGGGCATAGGGCGAGGCGCCCTTGCCGGTAATCACCAGAACGCAGCGCAGGCCCCTTCCCCGCGAGCGGGCGATGAAATCGAGCAGCGCGCCATGGGCGCGTTCCTGATTGTGGCCGTGAAGATCGATGGTCGCCTCCACCTCGACCTGGCCGCGGGCGAGCTTCTGCGAGGTGCGCCGCTCAAGCGGTGCGAGCGGCGGCGGCGCGGCGGGCGCACGGGGCTTTGGCGACGATGCTGGAACGGCCCGCGGCGCGGGCGCGGGCGGCGCGGCAGGCGAGGGGGCGGCGGAAAGGGCAGGCTCGTCGATGGGCTTCGCGCGCCGCCGCGTGAGGGGCTTTGCGTCCTTCGTGACGTCGCGCCAGAGCTTCTGCTCTTCCTCGGTGAGGCTCCGGCTGCGGCGGCGCGGCTTCACGTCCTTGTCCTTCGCCATCTGCCCGCCTGCCCGTTTGCCGCTCCGGCTCTTCCTTTACGGCGCAATCGCTTTCGGCACCAGCGCGATCAATTCGCCTTCCGCCTTCATGCGGCCGGCGATCTCGCCCGCCTCATCGCCCGAGCCGAAGAATATGTCGGCGCGCTGGCGGCCCTTGATCGCCGAGCCCGTATCCTGCGCCACCATGAGGCGCGCGACCGGCACCACGTCCTGCCCGTCCACCGTCGGATGCTCGGTGGTGAGCCAGAGAAGCGTGCCGAGCGGATGATGCGAGCGGTCGACGGCAAGGCTCCGGCCCGGCGTCAGGTTGGTGCCTTCGGCGCCGGGCGGCCCGAGATCGGCATCGATATTCCTCAGGATACGGAAGAAAATATAGGACTTGTTCTCATGCGTAAGCGCGCGGCCCTTGTCGGGCTGGCGCTCCATCCAGGCGCGGATGGTCTGCATGGAAACTTCTTCCATCGTGAGTTCGCCGCGATCGACCAGCACCTTGCCGATGGAAGTATAGGGGTGCCCGGACTTCGCCGCGAAATTGAGCCGCACGATTTCGCCCGTTTCGAGGCGGACGCGGCCCGAGCCCTGCACATGGAGGAAGAACGCATCGATCGGGCTTTCGAGCCAGGCGATCGCAAGACCGTTCGCATCGAGCGCGCCATTCTCGATCTCGGCGCGCGCTGGAAACGAACCGCCGCCATCGACCATGCGGAAGCCCGGGGGCGGCGCAAGCACCGGCGTCTGGTAAGGCCCGTGCCGCGTCAGCGCGCCTTTCATCTCCGGTTCGTAATAGCCGGTGAGAAGGCCCTTCTCGGAGGGGAAACGCACGGGCACGAACCAGTGCTGGAAGAAGCCGCGCGCATTGGCGGCCGCCGCGCCATCGCCCACTTGCGCCGCCGCCTCGCAGGCCGGCTGCCAGTCGCCCGCCGTGCCATAGAGCCGGTCGCCGCCCTTGGTGTCGAGCGGGGCGGAAGGCGAGAGTTTCAGAATGCGCGCACAGGAGCGTTTAAACGCATCGAGCGCCGCCGACTGGTCGTCGATGTTCCAGCCCGCAAGATCTGCGAAGGAGAGGCGCTGCGGGCCCGCCGCTTCCGCGCTCATGTCAGCAGTGCCGCAGCCGACAAGGAAAGCGGCAACGCCCGCAAGCAGCGCCAGACCATGCTTCATGCCCATGCCGGATCAATCCGCCGCCGCGCCCGTTGCGACGAGCAGCCAGTTCGGATCGCGGCTCTGCGCATCGCGTTCGAAGGTCCAGACATCCGTTACTTCATGCACCGTCACCGGATCGCCTTCCACCACCACACCGTCGCCGTTCTTGGTGCAGGAAATGAGTTCGCTCTTGAAGGAGACGGTGATGCGCATGCGCGTGCCCGACAGGTTCGCATCGGCGATCTTCGCCTTGTCGATGCCGATGAAGCTCTGCTCCACCGTCAGACCCTTAGCCTCGCGCGCGGCGATCGCGCCTTCGAAGCTCTTGTAGACATCCTCGCTCAGAAGCGGCTTCAGCGCCTGGCGGTTGCCGGCGGCGAAAGCGGTCACGATCATTTCATAGGCCGCGCGGGCGCCGCCGAGAAATTCATTGGCATCGAAATAGCGGTCGGCGGTCGCGAGCGCGTCGAGCTTGCCGGCGAGCAGCGAGCCCTCGTCGGCCACACCGCGCCAGCGGTAGGGCGCGGCGCCGGCCGAGGCGAAGGGATCGCGCGCCGCATCGATCGTGCGGTCGCGGGCAGGCGCCGGTTCGCGCTGGCGCTTGGGCAGCGTCACCACCTTGTCGTCGCCCTTGGCGGGATCGAAAGTCCCCTTGTCCGAGGAATAGGGATCGTAGGGCGGCGGCTCATGGCCGGTGCGGCGGCCGAGCACGCTTCTGAGCTTCAGAAACACGCCGACCGCGATGGCGAGCAGGATGAGATTGAGAAGTGTCACGCCGTCGTCCATTGCTCGAGGAGCCTTCGGGGACCCCGCCTGCCGCGCGGGGGCAGCGGCGTGGTCCGGGTTCGTACCTACCCTTAAAACTAGGATACCGGAAGGCATTTTGCTACCTGAGCGGGCAGGGCCCATCATGGCCGGAAGGCGCCCCAAGCCCTATTCTCCCTGTCGGGGCGGGACGTGACCCGCATAATCCGAGGTAAATTCGTTTGCGACCGGTTTTCCTTACGCTTTTCATCCTGCTGCCGCTTGCCGAGATCGCGGGTTTCGTGGTGCTGGGCGGCTTTCTCGGCCTGCCTCTCACCCTTGCCGTCGTGATCGGTACGGCACTTCTCGGCGCCTCGGTCTTCCGCTTCAACGGGGTCCAGACCTGGCGCCGCGCCGAAGAGGCGATGCAGCGGGGCGAGCCGCCGGTCGCGGAGATGTTTGCGGGCGTGCTGCTCTTTGCCGCGGCGGTGCTTCTCATGCTGCCCGGCTTCATGACCGATTTCGCGGGGGCGCTGCTGCTCGTGCCGCCGCTCCGCATGGCGCTCGCACGCCGCGCGGCGGCGCGATTTGCGAAAAATGCCAATATCCATGTCCATATGAGCGGCATGGGGCGGCGCCCGCCGCCGGGACCCGGCCCCGTGATCGAGGGCGAGGCGGAAGAAATCGACGAGGCGCGCCCCACGCTTCCCCGCGACGATTCACCCTGGAGGCAATAAGAACCGGCTCTTTCTTGTCCGGTCCCGCGTTCCATGCTAGCCAGCAGCCTTCTCCGCGACGCGAAAGGGCGAGACTCCAATGTCGGATCAGGCGAATGGCGGCACGCAGGCCGCGCAGCTCCGGGTGCTCATGCAATATGTGAAGGATCTCTCCTTCGAGAACCCGAACGCGCCGCAGACGCTCGGCCCCGTGAACGAGCAGCCCGCCATCAATCTGCGCGTCGATGTCGGCGTGAAGCGCATGGCCGAGACGGATTTCGAAGTGGCGCTCAAGATCGGCGCGGAGGCGCTCGTCAAGGAAAAGCCCATGTTCGTCGCCGAGATCGAATATGCCGGGCTCTTCCGCCTCGTGAATGTTCCCGAAGCCGATCTCGAAGCGGTGCTCGTCATCGAATGCCCGCGCCAGATCTTCCCCTTCGCGCGGCGCATCCTTGCCGATGTCACGCGCGATGGCGGCTTCCCACCGCTGCTGATCGACCCGATCGACTTCATCAGCCTCTATCAGCAGCGCCGCGACCAGATGGCCCAGCAGGTGGAAGGCGCCGCGAAGCCGAACTGAGGGCTGCCGCTTTTTCTTCAGACCATTCGTCTGGACCACCCTCCCCTTGAGGGAGGGTGATCTGGATGGCAAAGGCAATCCGCGCGGCAGCCCGCTCAGTCCTTCGCGAGCGCGGTCCAGAGCGGTTCGCCGCCTAGGCTCGCGATGAAGGCGTCATGCGCCTCGCGCTCGGCATCGGTGAGGCGGGGCGGAAGGGCGACGGGGCGCGGCTCGCGCGCAATGCGCTTTGCGCCGCCGGCCGCGCCCGCGAAATCCGCCTGCAGCACGAGGCCCGGCTGCCGCCCGCCCATCAATTCCAGATAGACTTCGGCGAGGAGTTCGCTGTCGAGCAGCGCGCCATGCTTGGTGCGGCCGGAATTGTCGACATTGAAGCGACGGCAGAGCGCATCGAGACTGTTCTGCGCGCCGGGGAACTTCTTGCGCGCAATATCGAGCGTGTCGATGGCGCGCGACATGGGCAGCGCCGGGCGGCCCGATGCCTTCAGCTCCCAGTTGATGAAGTTCATGTCGAAGCCCGCATTGTGGATCACCAGCGGGTCGTCGCCGATAAAGGCGAGGAACTCGTCCGCTACATCGGCGAATTTTGGCTTGCCGCGCAGGAACTCCGTCGAGAGACCATGCACCTGAAAGGCGCCGTCCGGCATGTCGCGTTCGGGATCGATATAGGCGTGGAAGACATTGCCGGTCGCGACGTGATTGAACAGTTCGAGACAGCCGATCTCGACGAGGCGGTGGCCGTCCTGCGGGCTCAGCCCCGTCGTTTCCGTGTCAAGCACGATTTCGCGCATGTCATGTCCCCGTATCGCCCGCAGATCCTTCCCCCGAAGGATGCGCCACCAGAGTCTCGCCTATTCGCGCGCAAAATGGAACGAGCCATCTTCGCCGATCGTGCCGCCCGGATTCCAGGCGACTTCCCAGATATGGGCATCGGGGTCGCAGAAGTAACCGGTATAGCCGCCCCAGAAAGCTTCCTGGCCGTGCTTCAGGACGCGGCCGCCGGCGGCTTCGGCTTCGGCGAGCACCAGATCGACCTCGTGTTTCTCGCGCACATTATGCGCGAGCGCGACGCCGGAAAATCCTTCGCCATAGGGAGCGACCTTTGCATCTTCCGCCAGTGCCGCGCGGCCGAACAACGCGAAGACGATGCCGCCGCATTGAAAGAAGGCGACGCTCTCATTGCTCTGTGCGAGCGCCTGCCAGCCGAGCGTCTCGTAGAAAGTCCTCGCGCGGGCGACGTCCGAGACGCCGAGCGTGATGAAGCTGATGCGCTGTTCCATGCGCTCTCCCTTTTCAACGGGCGCCGGCGAGACGCTCCTTCAGCACGCTTCCCTCGCGCGACTTCAACGCCTCGACGATCGCTTCGACCTGGGCACGGGCATGATCGAGGCCCTTGTCGCTTTCGACGATGAAATCGGCGCGGCGGCGCTTTTCGGCGTCGGGCACCTGCTTTGCGTGAATGGCCGCGAATTTCGCCTCGTCCATGTCGGGCCGGGCGAGAACGCGGCTCTTCTGAAGATCATAGGGCGCGGAGACGACGACGACCACATCGACGCGCGTCTCGCCGCCGGTTTCATAAAGGAGAGGAATGTCGAGCACGGCCATGTGTGCGCCGGCTTGCAGGTGTTCGCGCAGGAAATCCATCTGCGCCTCGCCGACCAGCGGATGGACGATCGCCTCAAGCTTCCTCATCTCGTCGGGAAGGCCGAGCACAGAGCGCGACAGCGCCTTGCGGTCGACCGCATCATCGACGATGGCGGACGGAAAGGCGGCGCGGATCGGTTCCACCGCCTTGCCGCCCTTTTCGTAGAGCTTGTGGACGGCGGCATCGGCGTCATAGACCGGCACGCCGAGCGCGCGGAACATTTTTGCGGTTTCCGATTTCCCCATGCCGATGGAACCGGTAAGGCCGACAAGCAGCATCGTCGCTCTCCCTATTTTCCCGCAATATCGGCAAGCACGAGCTTGCGCAGTTCTTCCGTCACTTCCGGCCGCACGCCGAACCAGGCCTCGAAGCCCGGCACCGCCTGGTGAAGCAGCATGCCGAGCCCGTCCACCACTTGATGCCCCGCCTCGCGGGCGCGGCGCAGAAGCCCCGTTTCGAGCGGCGTATAGACGATGTCGGTGACGAGCGCGGATTTCGGCAACTTCCCGAGATCGAGATCGACATCGCTCTCGCCCTTCATGCCGAGCGTCGTCGTGTTGACGAGGAGGGCCGCTTCCTTCAGCGCCTTTTCGGCATCGGGCCCGGCCACAATGCGCGCGGAGAAGAGCCGCAATTCGGCGACGAGGGCTTCGCTGCGCGCGCGGGTGCGGTTGACGATGCGGATTTCCGGCGCGCCTTCATCCTCGAGCGCGGCGGCGATCGCACGCGCCGCGCCGCCCGCACCGAGGATCACGGCGGGGCCCTTGTCCGCCCGCCAGCCAGGTGCGCGGTCCTTCAGGTTCGCGATGAAACCATAGCCATCCGTATTGCGGCCCTCGAGCGTGCCATCTGCAAGCGTGACGATGGTGTTCACCGCCTTGAGGCGCGCGGCCATGGCGTCATGCCGCTCCAGCGCGGCGAAGGCCGTCTCCTTGTGCGGCACGGTGACATTGGCGCCGATGAAGCCGAGGCCGGGCAGATTGCGGATCGTATGGGCCGCGCCTTCCGGCTCGACGGCGAGACGCACATATTCCGCATCCTCGATGCCGTATTTCGCGATCCAGTGATTATGGATGATGGGCGAGCGCGAATGGGCGACGGGCCAGCCGATGACACAGACCTTTCTCGTCATGGCATGACCGCCCCTTGCGCGCGCAGCTCTGAGAGGAGCGGCAGCATGGGGAGCCCCAGGATCGAGAAATAGTCGCCCTCGATCTTCTCGAACAATTGCACACCCGGCCCTTCGAGCTGGTAGCAGCCGACGCTCTTCATCACCATGCTGCCCACTTCGCCAAGATAGTGATCGAGATAGGCATCCGAGAAATCGCGCATGGTGAGCGTCGCCCGCGCGGTGTGGCGCCAGACGATGCGCCCCTCCTTCGCGAGAACGAGGCCCGAATGAAGGATATGCGGGCGGCCGCGGAATTCCATCAGGTTCGCCCGCGCCTCGCTCATGCTTTTCGGCTTGTCGTAGCGCTTGGCCCCGCAGGAGAGAATCTGATCGGCGCCGATGACAAGAGCGGCGGGAAATCTTGCCGAGACGGCAAGGGCCTTTTCCTCCGCAAGTTTCAGCGCCAGCGCATCCGTCGCCTCGTCGGGGGTGAGATCGCCGACCGCGAATCCCTGCTTGATCGCATCTTCATCGGCCTGCGAATCCACGGCCTCGAATTCAAGGCCCGCATCCTCCAGAAGCTTGCGGCGCACCGCACTTGCCGATGCAAGGATGAGCTTCGTCTCCGCCATCACTGCATCCCGCGCTGGCGCTCATTATAGAGGTTGAGGACGGCGGCGGCCGTTTCCTCGATGGAACGGCGCGTGACGTCGATCACCGGCCAGCCATTCTTGGCAAAGAGACGGCGCGCAAAGGTGATTTCATCCGCCACGACGTCGGGCGCGACATAATCCGTGTCGGTATTCTCGTGCAGCGAAAGAAGACGGTTCTTGCGGATTTGCACCAGGCGATCCGGGCTTGTCGTCAGGCCGACGATCAGCGGCTTGTCTGCGCTGTCGAGATCCGCCGGCAGCGGCACATTCGGCACGATCGGAATATTCGCAGCCTTGATGCCGCGATTGGCCAGATAGATGCAGGTCGGCGTCTTCGAGGTGCGGCTGACGCCGAGAAGGATGATGTCGGCATCGTTGAGATCGCCGGCCGATTGCCCGTCATCATGGCTCATCGTGTAGTTGAGCGCGGCGATGCGGTCGAAATATTCGGCGTCCATGATGTGCTGGGAGCCCGGCTTGTGCGAGCTCTCCTTGCCGAGATACTGGCCAAGCGCTTTCATCGCCGGGTCGAGCACGGAGATGCAGGGCGTCTGCAACTCGGCGCAGCGCTTTTCGAGGCGCGCGCGGAGCTCGTCATTCACCATGGTGAACATGACGATGCCGGGCGCATTCTCGATCTCGCCGAGCACGCGCTCGAGCTGCTTCGGGCCGCGCACCAGCGCATAGACATGCTCCACGGGCCGCGCATCCTCGAACTGGGCGCAGGCCGCGCGCGCCACCATGTTCAGCGTTTCGCCGGTCGCGTCCGATACGAGGTGAAGATGGAATACGCGCTTGTTCGTCATGTCTCTCCGGGCGCCGGAAAGGCTCTGTCCGGCGGCTCGCAAACCTATCGGGGAGGCAGGGGGGAGGCCAATTGTTTTTCCGCAATGCCCATAACGGCGCTCTGCCATATATGGCGTTCACTTGTGGAAAGCTGTGATTAACGGTGAGAAGCGGCGCTTTCCAGGGAAGCCCTACCGGGTCATACCCGTCATTCGGATTCCGTGCCCGCTTTCATGAGTCCGCTGGAAAAGCCGAGGCGCCGCTTGCGGAAAGCGGGTATGACCGGGCTGGCGGAGTGGGGGCGATGGCTTTTCCACGGAATTAACGGATTGCACCACGGTGGCCATCCACAAGCCAAGCGCTTGCGTATAAAGGAGCGGCGGTTTGCCGTGCTGCAATCATCAACAGGCTGTGGCATAGAAAGGGCGCGCCGCAGGGGGCGATCCCCTGCGGCGGGAAACTGTGGATGAATCGGCGTCAGGCATTGATCCCCGCCATCCACAGGCATCCATCACTATCCACTACTTTCAAGACTCTTCTATAGAGATAGGAAAAGAACGAGTGAGCGACGGAAAGGCTCCGCAGAAGAAGCTTCTCAAGGCCCTTGCAGGCGAGAAGACGGATGGTCCGCCCATCTGGCTGATGCGCCAGGCGGGACGCTATCTTCCCGAGTACCGGAAGGTGCGGGCGGATGCCGGCAGCTTTCTCGATCTCTGCTATGCGCCGAAGCTTGCAGAAGAAGTGACCTTGCAGCCGATCCGGCGCTACGGCTTCGATGCGGCGATCCTCTTTTCCGACATTCTCGTGGTGCCCGACGCGCTCGGCCAGAAGGTTGCCTTCAAGGAAGGCGAGGGGCCGGTGCTGGAGCCCATCACCGATGCCAAGGGCATTGCCGCGCTCAAATCGCCCGCAGGCGTCAAGGCAGCGCTTGCGCCCGTCTATGAGACCGTGTCTCGGCTTAAGGCCAGCCTTCCATCCGAGGTGACGCTGATCGGCTTTGCAGGCGCGCCCTGGACGGTTGCGACCTATATGGTGGGCGGCCGCGGCAGTCCGGATCAGGCGGCGGCGAAGCTTCTCGCCTATCGCGAGCCGGAAACCTTCCAGCGGCTCATCGACATTCTGGTCGAGGCGACCGTCGAGCATCTCTCGGCGCAGGTGGAAGCGGGCGCCGAAGTGCTGCAGATCTTCGATACATGGGCTGGCTCGCTGCCGGAGCTTTCCTTCGTGCGTTTTGCACTTGAGCCGGTAAAGACGATCCGGGCGAAACTCAAGGCGCGTTTTCCGCATATCCCCGTGATCGCCTTTCCGCGCGGGGCGGGCGGCATGGCGGAGCGCTATTTCCGCGAAACCCGGGTGGAGGGTTTAAGCCTCGATACGGGCGTAAGCCCCGGCTGGGCGAAAGCGCATCTCCAAGTACAGGGCTGCGTGCAGGGCAATCTCGATCCGCTGCTGCTCGTCGCGGGCGGCGAGGAGATGCGGGCGCAGGCGCGGCATATTCTCGAGACCCTCGGCCAAGGGCCCTTCATCTTCAATCTTGGCCACGGCATCGTGCCGCAGACGCCGCCCGAGCATGTGGCTGAGCTTGTGAAACTCGTGAAGGACTGGCGGGGCTGAGGCGATGAAGAAGAAGATCGCGGTCATCCTCTTCAATCTCGGCGGGCCGGACCGGCCGGAGGCGGTGGAGCCCTTTCTCTTCAACCTCTTCAACGACCCGGCCATCATCCGGGTGCCGAACCCATTTCGCTGGCTGATCGCGAAAATCGTCTCGAAGCGCCGTGCCCCCGTGGCAAGAGAGATCTATGCGGAGCTTGGCGGCGGCTCGCCGATCCTGCCGCTCACGCAGGAGCAGGGCCGCGCGCTCGATGCCGCCTTAGCCGGTGGCGAGTCCGAATTCCGCTCCTTCATCGCCATGCGCTACTGGCATCCCTTCGCGGACGAGGCGGCCGCCGCCGCAAAGGCCTGGGGCGCCGATGAAGTGGTGTTGCTGCCGCTCTATCCGCAATATTCGACGACCACGACCGAGAGTTCGCTGCGGGACTGGGAGCGGGCGGCGGCCAAGGCGGGGCTTGCCGCGCCGGCAAGGGCCGTCTGCTGCTATCCGATGGATGAGGGCTTCATCGCGGGTTACGCCACGCTTCTGAAGGAAGCCCTTGCCAGCGCCGGGAACCTTGAGGGCTGGCGCGTCCTTTTCTCGGCCCACGGTCTGCCAAAAAAGGTGGTGGAGCAGGGCGACCCCTATCAGGCCCAGGTGGAGCAGAGCTGCGCTGCGATCGTGGCGCGGCTCGGACTCCCCGGCCTCGACTGGGTGACCTGCTATCAGAGCCGGGTGGGGCCGCTCGAATGGATCGGGCCCGCGACCGATGACGAGATCCGCCGGGCCGGGGCGGAAGGGAAACGCCTCGTGGTCCTGCCGGTGGCCTTCGTCTCCGAACATTCGGAAACGCTCGTCGAACTCGACAAGGAATATGGTCATCTTGCGAAGGAGGCGGGCGTCCCCACCTATGTGAGGGTGCCCGCGCTCGGCACGGAACCGCAATTCATTCAAGGGCTTGCGCGGCTGGTGCGGGAAGCCGCTGGCCGCGATACGATCCTCTGCCCGGATGAGGCGGCAGGCCATGTCTGCACCGCGCGGGCGGGCCTCAAGACGATCCGCTAGAAGGCGGCAAGTAAAGGAACAAGAAGAAGATGGCTTTTCTTGGCGACTTCCTGGCCGACTACTATATCTGGATCAAGGCACTTCACATCATATCGGTGATCTTCTGGATCGCAGGCATGGCCTATCTGCCGCGGCTCTTCGTCTATCATGCGGAAAGCGAACCCGGTTCGGAGACCTCGGAGCTCTTCAAGGTGATGGAGCGGCGGCTTCTCAGGGGCATCATCAACCCCTCCATGGCGGCGGCTTTCCTCTTCGGCGGGCTGATGCTCGCGATCAATCCGGCGCTTTTCCTCGACCACTGGATGCAGGTGAAGCTCGTACTGGTGCTCGGCCTCGGCGCTATCCATGGCGAATTTTCCCGCTGGCGCAAGCAGTTCGAGCGGGACGAGAACAGGCGGCCCGCCCGTTTCTACCGGATCGTGAACGAGCTGCCGCTCGTCCTTGTCGTCATCATCGTGCTGCTGGCGGTGCCGAAACCCTTCTGAGGTCCGGCGAGCCCCTTCCTGTTTCAGTTGAAATCCGGGGCGGCGCCGTTTATATGGATTCCAAGCCGGGGTTCTTCCGGCGGCCTTCCTTGCGTGTTTTTCAGGCTTCAAGAGACGCTCTTCCATGGCGAAGGGCGGTTCCGGCCAGAAGAGACCCCCGCATCAGGCGGCAATGGGCGGAAGTCCCGGCCTCTCGCGGTGACGGAAAGCAGATTTCCCGACAGACATCATCATTCCGCCCGATAGACGCCCTATCCTTCCTTCCAGAAAAGATTTCCCGCCGGCAGAACGGCCCGACGCCCGCAAGGCTCCAACGAGGTCCGCCGGACGGAAACTCCCGAAAATAACCCCAACGAAAGACCGACCAAGCCGATGACGCAGATCAAGCTGCAGGACCTCAAGGCCAAATCCCCGACGGAACTTCTCTCGCTCGCCGAGGAACTCGAGGTCGAAAACGCTTCCACGCTCCGGACGCAGGACATGATGTTCGCGATCCTGAAGCAATATGCCGAGAAGGGCGACGAGATCATCGGCGAGGGCGTGGTGGAAGTGCTGCCGGACGGCTTCGGCTTCCTGCGCTCGCCGGAAGCGAACTACCTGCCGGGCCCGGACGACATCTATGTCTCGCCCTCGCAGATCCGCCGCTTCTCGCTCCGCACCGGCGACACGGTCGAAGGCGAAATCCGCAGCCCCAAGGATGGCGAGCGCTATTTCGCGCTGCTCAAGGTTTCGACGGTCAATTTCGAAAGCCCGGACAAGGCGCGCCACAAGGTCCATTTCGACAATCTGACGCCGCTCTATCCGGATTCGAAGCTCGAGATGGAAGTGGACGATCCGACGCTGAAGGACCGCTCGGCGCGGCTCATCGACATCGTGGCGCCGCTCGGCAAGGGCCAACGCGGCCTCATCGTTGCGCCGCCGCGCACCGGCAAGACGGTGCTTCTCCAGAACATCGCCCATTCGATCACGACCAATCATCCGGAATGCTATCTGATCGTGCTCCTGATCGACGAGCGGCCGGAAGAAGTGACCGACATGCAGCGCTCGGTGAAGGGCGAGGTCATCTCGTCGACCTTCGACGAACCGGCGACGCGCCACGTCCAGGTCGCCGAAATGGTGATCGAGAAGGCGAAGCGCCTTGTCGAGCACGGGCGCGATGTGGTGATCCTGCTCGACTCGATCACACGTCTCGGCCGCGCCTACAACACCGTCGTTCCCTCGTCGGGCAAGGTGCTGACGGGCGGTGTCGACGCGAACGCGCTGCAGCGCCCCAAGCGCTTCTTCGGCGCCGCGCGCAATATCGAGGAAGGCGGCTCGCTGACCATCATCGCGACCGCGCTGATCGATACCGGCAGCCGCATGGACGAAGTCATCTTCGAAGAGTTCAAGGGCACGGGTAACTCGGAAATCATTCTCGACCGCAAGATCGCCGACAAGCGCGTCTTCCCGGCGATGGATATCCTCAAGTCCGGCACCCGCAAGGAAGAACTGCTGGTCGAGAAGGGCCAGCTCTCCAAGATGTATGTGCTGCGCCGCATCCTGAACCCGATGGGCACGGTCGATGCCATCGAGTTCCTGATCGACAAGCTCAAGCAGACGAAGAACAACAGCGAATTCTTCGACAGCATGAATACCTGACCGCCGCGCGCGGACGGGGAGAGACAAGGGCGGTCCGGCGGGCCGCCCTTTTTTCGTGGGAACTGAAAATTCCAGACAGGTGCTCAGACGAGCTTCAAGCCGCCATGTTTCGCGAAATGGCGAAAGTCCGCATCGCGGGTAATGAGCGGCACGTCATGGTCGATGCATGATTGAGCGATCATCGCATCGGGAAGCCGCGCACGAAGCTTGCGGGCGATGAGGTGCGCGCGAAGTTCGCCCACGCGAATCCAGAAACCGTCGCCGAGCTCGAAGCAGGGCAGGCGCTTCACGAGGTCGGCGAGGTGGCCGGGAAGTTTCGGATCGGACAGCAACTCAGACAGGACCACCGGCGGGATCACGACATCGCCGGATGCCAGCGCTTCATCGAGATGATCGACATCGGCGCCGCCGAGATTTCCGATATAGGCAATCAGCGTCGAGCTGTCGGCGGCAATCATCGTGGCGCCGGCAGGTCGCGATCTTCGCGCAAGGCATCGAGGTCGATCGTGAAGCGAAAGCTCCCACGCAGGCTGCGCAATTCCTGCTGGGCGCGGAGCGCGTCCATTTTCCTCAATGCCGTGCGGACCGTTTCGGTTACGCCCTCGCGCGTGAAGCCTTGAACCCTCTCAAGGAGGTCTGCCGGAACTTCCACGGTAATCTTGCGCATCTCGCCCATGAATTTACATTACCAGTGCCAATGCTGGTGGTCAATACCAGCATAATGACAGTGAATCGCGGGCAGAGCGAAGCCGTTCCGCCGCCTCAAAATCTGCTATTCTTTTCACACGCAAGGCGTGTGTCCGGTTGAGTGGCGGGGGTGGTTGCATGGCGTCCGAAGGGCAGCGGGAAGATCCGCGCGAGCGGCAATCCGTCTGGGTGCAGCCGCTTCTCGAATGGCCGGCGATCGAACGGGTGAAGGCGCGGCTTGCGGGCGCGGCGCCCGAAGTGCCGGACGAAGTCGGCGGGATGCCGCTTTCCAATGTCGGGAAGCAATTGCTCGCCTGGTGGCACGAGGCGCGGGGAGAGAAGCCCATGCCGGATGCCGCCGATGTGCAGCCCCGCGCCTTGGTCGAGCTTCTGCCCTATATCCGCTATCTCTCCTGGGAGCCGAACGGGGCGCTTGTGTTCCGCATCTATGGCAGCGCGCTTGCTGCGGCGACCGGCATGGACCTCACCGGCATCGACGTCTTCGTGCAGGGGCACAAGGAAGTCGAGGCGGACCGGCAGCGGCTTCGCCTGCTGCATGAGCAGCCCTGCGGCATATTGATGATCCGCGATGTCTTCGACAGCAGCGGCCGGAACTACCCTTGCGAATTCATGACGCTGCCGATCGGTCCCGGCGAGGACGGCAAGAAGCGTATCATCGGCACGGTGGCGCCGGCGGAGCGCGTCGAGGCCTGGTCCACGGATGTGAGCTTCCACGAAATCTTCAAGCTGCGCCGTGCCGTCTATTTCGACACAGGCGCGGGCGTTCCGCACGCGCCGGAACTCACCGTCTGACGCCTATTCGGGCGCTGCCATCTTGAGGATGAAATCCGCAACCGCATCGACAAGGCCCGGCGCGAGCGGCAGGGCGGGATCGGCATAGGTGCGGATATTCTCCGCCCGGTCGAGCGGCGCTTCCTTCAGCACATGGTTCATCGTCTCGATGGTGAGGAAGGTCGCGTCGGGCCTTGCGGCGGAAAGCCGGTTCGCATCGACCTGGCGGACCTGCAGGTCATGTCCGCCATGAACGATCATGGCGGGAATGTCGAGCTTGCCGAATTCCTCCGCCGGATCATGGCGGAACCAGGAAATCAGATAGGGCTGCACGCTTGGCCGGTAGAGGGGCATGAGTTCGCGCGGCACATCGTCATCCGTCTCGCCGCGCTTCAGCGTCTCGAGCAATTCATCGGAGCGGCGTTTCAACTCGTCGCTCATGCTGCTGCCCGTGATCTGCTCGCGGATGAGATCAGGCGCGGGGCGGCCGACGCCTGCGAGAAGCACGATGCCCGCCACCTCGCGCTGCTGCGCGACGAGGCTTGCGAGCAGGGCGCCCTCGCTATGGCCGATCAGGAAGAGGCGCGCCTCCGGCAGCTCCGCCTTCAGGAAATCCGCCCAGGCCAGCGCATCCTCGACAAAGGTTTCGGCGCGCATCTCCGCTTCATCGGGTGCGGCGGCAAGGCTTGCGCCCACGCCGCGCTTGTCGATCCTGAGCGCGGCAATGCCTTTCGCCGCGAGCCCGTCGGCCAGAAGTTTCAGACTGTCGTTCTGGCCTTCGGGGAAATTGCCGTTCCGGTCCGTCGGGCCCGAGCCCGGCAGGATCAGCGCCATCTCCTTCGGCGCGCCGGAAAGCGGCAGGGTCAGCGTGCCGTGAAGCGCCGCCTGGCCGCCATCGATCTCGACGTCCCGTTCATTCAGCGACTGCGCGAAGGAGGGCGCGGCAACGACGAGGAAGGCGAGGGCAAGGGCGGCGATGCGTTTCACGGTTTCAATCCAGTTTGAAAAGATCGCGGCGGCCATTTTGCTCGTGGATGGTGCGAGAAGACAATTCCGCCTCTTGCCTCGCTCGATTCTTGATCGTCGTGAAACTTTCGATCTCCCTCGCAGGGCCCGATTGAAGGCCCTCGTCCCACATCCTTCCGATCCACTCCTTCAGGTCGCTGTTCTTCACGGTCTCAATTCTCTCCATCCGGGCCAGGGGCCCTCGCAGGCGGGGGCGGCATCATGGCCATCGAACCATGACGCTTTCGAGGCGGCGTGTTCGCTTGCGATCAAACGCGCGGGCACCGGCTCATCCAGCGCGTTGGCGGCGAGAATGATCGTATCGTCGGGTTCCACCAGGGTTGCGCCCGTCATGGCCGTGCCGCAGCGCGAACAGAATGACCGTTCGAGCGCCGGCGAGGAGCGATAGACCGTGAGGTGCTCCGCGCCCTCCCATGTCACCTCGTT